>CAZWIT010000001.1:0-211446 GCA_964633905.1 uncultured Gammaproteobacteria bacterium
TGGCGGAGAGTGAGGGATTCGAACCCCCGATCCACTTTCATGGATAACAGTTTTCAAGACTGCCGCATTCGACCGCTCTGCCAACTCTCCTGGATATCTGTCCCTCGACTCCGCCCTCTGGGCTACTCTCGGGACATTCGACCACTGTACATAATAATTTTATGTAGTGGCCGAAGGCCATGAGTGAGTCCCACTATGTGGGACGAGTCGAATGGTGATCCCGGCAGGAGTCGAACCTGCAACCTTTTGGACCGCAACCAAATGCTCTATCCATTAAGCTACGGGATCATAAGTTGTACTGGCGGAGAGGGCGAGATTCGAACTCGCGAACCGGTTTGACCCAGTTAACATCTTAGCAGGATGCCCCTTTCAACCACTCAGGCACCTCTCCGTGAAACTAAATTTTTAAATATTAATAAACTTATCTTTTAATCGAAAATTTTAAATTGGCAATATTCGCCCCGTAAATGACCCCGAGCTTGCTGAGGGGGAATTGTCCGGAGCACCTCTGCTTTTTATAAAGTAAAAACTTTAATAATAACTATACTTTGTTTTATATTTTCTATTTTAACCTCTTTCCGCCTATGGCGGGACCCCGCCATAGGCGGTGGCCAAGTAAAAATAAGTAGCTATAGCATAATATATTTTTTGTTTTTTGGCAAGGTTAGTTTTTAGCTAAAACTAGGCAAATTATATTAGAAAAACCAGCATTTTGTAGGGTTTTGGCAGCTTCATTTAAGGTGGCGCCAGTTGTAGCCACATCATCGATAATTATAATAGTTCTTTTTTTGCTAATATTAGCTAAATTAATTTTATTGTTTATCTTAAAAGCATCAATAATATTATTAAGTCTTTCATTTTTTGCTAATTTTGCTTGTTTTTTAGTATTTTTTTGTCTAATTAATAAAGGATAGTATTCAAGCTTAAGTTCTTTAGCTAAGCCCAGGGCCAGCAATTTAGTTTGATCAAAACCTCTTTGCTGCCTTCTTTTAAAATGTAAACTAGGATTAGTAATAATAGTATCAGAACTTAAGTTTAAATTTTGAGCCTGTTTAGCTAAAATTTTTATTAAATAAATATCTAGATTACGGAAATATTTATATTTAAAAGTTTTAATTAATTTTTGTGTCAGAGGCAAACTATAGTCTAAACAAACATAGCATTTTTTAAATATAAAATCATTAATTGGCCAGGCTTCATGATCGCTGTTTTGTAAGGGGATAGAGTTTAGGCATTTTGGACAAAGCAAATCTCCTTCTTGTTGGCAAGATAGACAAAATTTTGGCCAGATATAATCAAGCCAGTTATTTATTAATTTTTTCCAAGTCATAATCGCTTTTCTTAAGAGGTGATTAAACTATTTGATAATTATTTTTTCTTTTTCCAAAGATAAATTAATATTTTTTTGTTTATTGCTTAGCAATTGTTTGGCAATCATGTTAGTAATAGTCTCATCAACTAAACGTTGTAAACTACGGGCGCCTTCTTTGCTGGCTTTAGCATTTTTAAGCAGATAATTAATAATAGTTTTATCAAATTTTAAATTGATATTTTGTTTAGCTAAGCTTTGTTGTAAATTTTCTAAATTTAGAGTAATTATTTTTTTGGCAGCTTGGATAGAAAGTGGTTCAAAGACAATAACATTATTTAAACGATTGATAAATTCAGGGGGGAAATAATTATTCAAAGAAGAGGTAATACGCTTGCTAGTTTTTTGCCAATCAGTAATTGGTTTTTTTTCTTCTTCAGTAGTAAACCCAAGCTCTGCTTGTTGGTTAAAATCTTGTAAGCCAACATTTGAAGTCATGACGATAATGCAATTACGGAAATTGACAGTACGTCCAGTAGCGTCAGTTAGTTCGCCTTCTTCTAAAATTGGTAAGAGCAAATTATAAACATCAGGATGAGCCTTTTCTACTTCATCAAGTAGTATTAGAGTATAAGGTTTGTTTTTGACAACATCAGTCAGCTTATTACCTTCACGATAGCCAACGTAACCAGCTGGGGCGCCGATTAGTTTTGAAATATTAAAGCTTTCGGCAAATTCAGACATATCTATTCTTAGCATATTGTGAGTGCCACCAAAAACATATTGTGCTAAACGTTTGGCTGTTTCGGTTTTACCAACACCAGAAGGTCCTAGCAGTAGAAAAGAGGCTAGGGGCTTATTGCTAGCACCTAAGCCAGTTTTAGCTTGGCGAATAGTATTGGCAATAGTAGTCAAGGCTTTGGCTTGGCCAAAAATATGTTGGCTTAATTTTTTTTCTAAATTGAGTAATCGTTGATTGTCGTCGCTAGTTAGGTTAGTGCTGGGAATACCGGTCATTTCCGAAATAATACTTTGGATATTGCTGGCATTGATTTTGCCTAATTTAGCTTTTTGTTGTTTGTCTTCTTGGGCTTGTAGTTTTAGTAATTCTTCAATATGTTTGTCTTCTTGATCTTTATAATTTATAGCCGATAAATAATCTTCGGCAAGTATGGCTTGCTTTTTATTTTCTTGAGCATTGTTTATTTTATCTTCTTGCGCCTTAATTTGTTTAGCTAAACTATTTTTAGTATTTAAAACTTTAATTCTAGCAGCTGCTTCGTCAATTAAATCAATGGCTTTATCGGGCAATTTTTTATCTGGTAAAAAGCGCTTACTTAAAACAACAGCTGCTTCTAAAGCATCGTCTTCAATGTTTACTTTATGAAATTTTTCGTAGTTTTTACGAATACCTTTTAAAATTTCTAAAGTTTCGGCTTCAGTTGATTCATTAATAATTATTGCTTGAAAACGCCTTTCAAGAGCGCGGTCGCTTTCAATATGTTTTTTGTATTCTTCAAAAGTAGTGGCGCCAATGCAACGCAGACTGCCTCTTGCTAAAGCAGGTTTTAAAATATTAGCCGCATCCAGTGATCCAGCGGTAGCGCCAGCGCCCATAATAGTATGCAGTTCATCGATAAATAAGATAATGTTGGGATTATCTTTGATATCATTTATAATTTGTTTTAAGCGGCTTTCAAATTCACCCCTGTACATAGTGCCAGCTAAAAGGCTAGGGATGTCTAAATTTAATATTTTTTTATGTAATAAAACATCAGGCACTTGGTTTTCTAAAATACGTTTAGCTAGCCCCTCAATAATAGCAGTTTTGCCAACGCCAGCATCACCCAAAAGAACGGGGTTATTTTTGGTGCGACGAGACAAAATTTCGATTAAACGATTAATTTCTTTTTCGCGACCGATTACAGGATCAATATCAGCTTGGATTTTGGAGCTAGTTAAGTTAATAGTAAAATTATCCAAAGGGCTATTGTCGCCTAAATTTTCTTCAATCATATTTTCTAGTTCGTGAATTTTTTCATCACTGGCTAGATCATTAAATTTGGAAGTGCTTTTTAAAACTAAGCTTAAATGTTGGCGTAAATTTTTTAGATCAATATTAGCAGCCGCAAAAGTAAGTTTTGTTTCTTCGTCTTCATTTTCAGATAATCCCCAAAGCAAATGCTCGGTGCCAACATATTTGTGTTGGAATTTATAAGCTGTTACCACGGCTTTTTCAATAATTACTTGCAAGGCTGGGGACGGTTGCGGTAAATCATTAGGATTAATATTTTCAGTTTGGTAATCAGTGCTAATGGTTTGGCTAATAAAATCTTTATTGATATTTTGTTTTACCAAAATATCAGAGCCTAGAGCTCCTTTGGTATTTATTAAAGAGGCGAGTAAATCAACTACTTCAATTTGATTAGCCTTTTTAGCAAAGGCAATATTTTGGGCGTTGATTAAGACCTTTTTAAAATGATAAGTAAATTTATCTAAAATATTTTGTGACTGATCAAACATATTACATGCTTCTTAAAGCGTTAATTCTTTTTTCAATAGGGGGGTGAGTAGAAAATAGATTGTTAGCTCCTGCTTTGAATGGGTTAGAAATATAAAGATGAGCCGTAGCTTTATTAGCGTGTGCTAAGGGCTGATTTTGTTTACTAATTTTTTCTAAAGCTCGAGCTAAACCCTCTGGGTAGCGAGTTAAGAGAGCGCCCGAAGCATCAGCTAAAAATTCGCGTCGGCGGGAAATAGCTAGTTGGATTAATTTGGCGAATATCGGCGATAAAATAGCTAAAACAATACCAATAATAGCGATTAAGCCGTTGTTATTTCGATCAGAGCCGCGGCTACGAAATAGGGAACCGCGGATTAACCAATCGGCTAGTAGTGTAATAACACCTACGCAAACAATGACTATCATCATTAAGCGGATATCATAATTTTTAATATGAGAGAGTTCGTGGGCAATGACACCTTCTAGTTCTTCATTTTCAAGAGCACTTATAATACCAGTGGTAAGGGCGATGGAGGCGTGTTTAGGATCTCGGCCAGTAGCAAAGGCATTCATGCTGCTATCATTGATAATATAAACTTTGGGCATAGTAATGCCACTGCTAATACTTAAGTTTTCAACTAAACGCCAAACATAAGGATTATCTTCTTTTTTTATTTCTTGAGCGCCAGCTGTGCTTAAGGCGATTTTATCGCCAGCAAACCAGCTTACTAAATTCAAAGTAGTAGCCAAAATAATAGCCAGAATTACTGGAGTATAACTATCATTACTGTAGTATCCCCAAGCCCAAGCTAGAGCGACAATAACTAGGGCAAAAATAAACATTAAGAGCCAACTTTTGCGTTTATTACTATCAATTTGATTATACATGTTTAGAATTTTATTTTGTTAACTTATTTATAAAACTATAATATTATAAAGGCTTTTTGTCAATAATTAAAAAATAACCTTCGAGGTCGCGTGACCTCGAAGGTTATTTTGTTGTCCATTTTAAAATTGTACTTTAACGTTTTCTTTTTCTTCTCCCTTGGCTTCAAAATATTCATAAGCAGTAAATTTCAACATGCTAGCAATCAGGTTAGTGGGGAAGACTTGAATTTTAGTATTAAAGTCTCTAACTTGACCATTGTAGAAACGACGAGAGGCTTGGATTTTATTTTCGGTGTCAGAAATTTCATCCTGTAATTGTAAAAAGTTTTGGGAAGCTTTGAGTTCGGGGTAACCTTCAGCAACAGCAAATAAACTTTTTAAAGTACCAGATAAAGCATTTTCAGCTTCAGCTTTGCTTTGAGCACCAGTGGCTTGCATGGCTTGACTACGAGCTTGAGTAACTTTGGTAAAAACACTGTCTTCGTGTTTCATATAACCACGAACAGTTTCGACTAAGTTAGGGATCAAATCATAACGTCTTTTGAGTTGGACATCAATGTCTGACCAGGCTTCTTGCACTCTATTTTTGAGGCGGATTAAAGAATTGTAAACACCGGCTAGCCAAAGTAGCAATAATATGACTATGACTAGGACGATTATTAATGCAGTAGGCATAATTTTGTCTATTATTTGATTAATTTATAACCATTTAATTTTACTAGATATTAACATATTTAGCAAATATAGCCTATTTTTTTTATTTATCCACAAGCCTAGTATTAAAGCGGCAAAATATGTTATAATTAGGTCTAGAAAATAGAATATAAATAAATAAATTTCATTATTTTAAATAAAAAAATATGAAGACTTATAAACCAAACCTGATTTTGTCTCTTTTGGTATTAATTGTTTCTTTTTTAAGCATTTTGGTAATTAATAAACAAGTATTTGCAGTTTGGTATTATCCTCAGGATACACCACCAAATACTAGTATTAATAATAATTTTGTTTTTAATCCAGCTACCGAAAATTTTAATCTAGGTACTTATAGTTTGTGTTTAGGCGGTGTTTGTAAAGATGCTTGGCCAGCTGGTGGAGGCGGGGGTAGCGATGCTAATTGGTCTATTAATACCGCTAGTAGTAATGATTTGTATTATACTACTAGTAGCCCAGCTAGTGGTGAAGTAGGCATTGGTACTAGTACGCCTAATAGTTTGTTGCATTTATATAAAATTAGTGGCAATAACGCCGAACTTGATATTCAAAGCGCTGCTGGTGTTAATAATCATTGGGGTATTTATCAAGATCGCTCAAGTAAAGATTTACGATTTTGGCAGGGCAGTAATCGAGTTACTTTTGCTGATAGTGGCGAAGTTAGTATTGGTGCGGATCCAGTAGTTGGTGTGCCCTTGTATGTAAATAGTAGTTCGGCATCTGTATCAATTTTTGCTAATAATACTTATCTAGGCATAGGCGGTGGTACTGGCTTTATGGGCATAGGTACTGGTACAGGTATATTAGGATCAGCTCCTATTTATGGTGTTCAAGGTATATCTTCGTCTGCTACTGTTGCTACTGGGGCTGGTATATATGGTCAAAATTTTGCTGGTGGTTTAGCGGCTAAATTTGATGGACCTATTGCTTTAAATGGTAATACTACAGTAGCAAGTGGTAGTTATTTGCAAATTTCAAGTGGCAAATTAGCCCCAGTAGCTGGTGCTTGTACTGCCAGTGATAGCGGTAGATTATATCTTGCTACTGATGTGCCTACTTTATATTTTTGTAGTAAAGGTACTTGGCTAGGCCTTGTTCCATAAAGTATTTTTTATTTTAAAGATCAATGAAATATATTTCCCATTATCATTTTTTCAGTAGGCTAATAATTAGCCTAATGATTTTTGTTTTGGGATTTTTTATGTTGCAAAAATCAGTCTCAACTACCGCTCAAGTATCGCCAGCTGACAGTATCGATCTTACTGGTTGGGCTTGGAATGAAAAAGTAGGCTGGATTAGTTTAAACTGTAACAATGATTTTGATGGCGATGGAGATTTAGATAATCAATGTGCTTCGGGTAATTATGGTTTAGAAGTAGTCAATATTGACCTAAATGGTGTTACGACACCTTATATTCAAGGTTGTGCTTGGGCAGGCAATCCTTTAACTAATAGTAAACAATGTAGCGATACTGGCTTGCCTTGTGTAAATGATGCGGCTTGTTCTCCTTCGGGCACTTGCGAAGCAGTAACCTTGGGTTGGTTATGTTTTTCTGATCCAGGCGGCACTAATGCCCCTGTTAATGGCGTGCCTATTATACAATCAGATTTTTCTACTCAATTTTGGCAATGTCAGCCAGAAATGGGTTATTGTAATAATGATATTAATCAGTCCTGTAATATTTTCGGGGCCTGTGGCGCTAATAATTGGTGTGTCCAGCCACTATTTCAGGGTGTTTGTTATAATTATGATGATGCCTATGCTAGCTTGTATCCGCCTAGTATAGCAGGGCTCTCTAAAGAGCAATTAGTTAATAATTATGATCCAACTGGGCCTCAACCAGAAGGTTGGCGTTACTGTTATGTTGATTCTAATTGCGCTAATGTTGCTGATGGCGAGGAATGCGTTTATCCTCAGGTTAATGGCAGAGGTGATTGCGCGGTTGAGCTTGGCGGTGTTGTTTCCTACTCTGGTCAGAACTGTACGTTTGATGATGACTGTATAGATTTTAGTATTCCAGGTATAGAATTTTGTGAAATTCAACCAGCAACAGATTTTATTAACCAGTCAGATTGTACAGCCTTGCCTCACACTTGTGATAACGGTTATTATTGTGCTGCGCAAGCTCCTGTAGATTATATTGCTTATCCTTATGCTCTTGATTATATTAATTTAAATAATAGTGCTAGTTTTTTGAAAATAGATAATGCTTGGCCAGGTGAGAATTTAGTAAGTTTTCCCATTGATATTAAATTACAGAATAATGTTTTACCATTAAACGATTTTTATGATCCAGATAACCCAGACGCAGATGTTAGTTGGTCGGCTGCAAATCCAATTAATGGTTGTTTTAATTGTTATGTTGAAGAAACTAAAAGATGTACGCCTAATTTAAACGCAGTTTGTAATGATAATAGCGATTGCCTTGGCGTTTGTAATACAATTACTAATAAATGTAATAATAATCCAAATAAATCATGTACAGTAGCAACTCAAGATGTTGATTGCCAAGAACAATGTGTGGTAACTCAAACTAAAAATAAATGTGATAATTGCTTAGAATATTTTTATTATAAAGATGAAACAGTAAAGCGTTGTAATAATGATGATCAGTTTTCAGCATGTGATACAGATAGTGATTGCTACACTGATGATACTTGTGATGGCTCAACTGGTTATTGTTTTTACCAACCAAATATTGCTTGTAGTGTAGATCGTGATTGTCAAGGTTTTTGCGTTGAATATCAAACTAATTGGCGTTGTTCGGATTACAATTATTTTTATTGTCGTGACGGTAATGCCGAGGATTGTGTAACTCCTGATATTTGTAATTTGCCTACTTGTCGTTCAGATGCTAGCAATATTTGTTCTTATGATGGTGTGGCTGGCGGTTGTGTAAATGGTGATCGTTGCAGCGTTGATCGTAAATGCGATGGTAATTATTTATTGCCACATTGTTCAACTGATTTAGACTGTTTAAACACTTGTTCAAGTGAAACAAATAAATGTACTATGAGCGGCAATGACTGCGTTGATAATGCTGATTGTCAAAATGTCTGCTTAGTAGGTACTACTGATAAATGTTCTATCACTAATAATGACTGTACTTCTGATGCAGATTGTGCCAGTGCTGATTTATCTTGCCCAGGCGTTCCTGGTTATTGTTATAATAACACTTCTTGTAATGATGACGCAGACTGTGCCTCTGATTATTATTGTCCAACACCTCATTGTTCCAATAATCCAGCTCAAGTTTGCGCTACAAATTATGATTGTTTAGCATCTTCTAGCGATTATGGTACTTGTCAGGAAAAAACAGTTGGTGCTTTAGAAAAAGTGTTAGCTGGCTATAATTGTTCAGACTGCAATATTCAAAATTTAGAAAACAGTTGTACGCTTAATGCTTATAATAAAAATATAAATAATTGTGGCACTTGTGAATATTTTTTCAAAACTCCGGGAGTGATTTTAGATAATCATCATAATCGTTTAAATGCTGCTAGTGGCGAAACAGCAAATTTATGTGGTTGGGGATGGAGTTTTAGTGATGATCAACAGCTAGGTGGTTTAGGCTGGATTAATTTTTCACCAGCTATCACCACGAGTTCTAATCCTTATTTTTCCGTAGAGCAGGGTAATATTTATGGACAAAAAAATATTTTAAGTCGTTATAATCCACCTTTTCGTAAGTACAACGCCTCTTATCTGATTGAGTCAGGTGGCAGTATCAATAATTTAGTTAGTTCTAGTACAATTTCAGAAATTTTCCAGGGTGAGCTTGCTTATCGTCCTAATTTAGATTTTTTACGAGATAGTGCTAATAGTGGTAAATATAAAAATGTTTTAGGTACCTTGGATTATATGGGCTTAATTACTCCCGCCCAAGCCAATGGTGATCCCATTAATAAATGGGGCGGCGAAATAGTTGATGTAGCAAATGGTGCGGACCTAGTTAGTAAGGTCAATAATGATGCTATGGCTAATAAAGTTTTTTATGTTAAGGCAGCATCTTTGCCAGGTGGTACTTTAGATATTGATAGTGAAATAATTTTTAAAATTGGTCAAAATAAAGATAGTGGCGCTGGTATTATAATTATTGAGGGTAATTTGGCTATTAATAAAAATATCACTTATCAGTCTAGCGGTGGGGCAGCTCCTGTTATTCGATATTTAAAAAATATTCCCTCAGCAGTTTGGATAGTCAAAGGCGATGTAGCCTTGGATCCTAGTGTGACAGATTTAGCTGGCACTTTTGTAGTTTTAGGAGATGGTAATAGTTGTTCTCTTCCGCAAGCTGGTTGTGGTCAATTCAAGACTGGCAGTGTAATGAGTAGCGCTGATTTGCAATTAAAAGTATCAGGTAGTGTTTTGGCTAAGCGTTTTTATTTAGATCGTTTATTTGTAGATACAAATCCAAATAGCCCAACTTATCGAGAGCCAGCAGAAAAATTTAGCAATGATGGTCGTTTGCAGGCTAATCCACCCTTAGGTTTGTCAGATTTTAGTAAAGCTATACCTAGGTTTAGTAATTAATTTGGCTTGTAAGTGATAAATATGTTATAATTTACCCAGTGAAATACCGCCACCAGTAATGTTATTTATATAATAAGCTATCTCAATTTAGTATTAAAATATTGAGTATTAATTTAATAAAAATATTAATTAGCGGTAGTTTCCGCTTGAAGAGCGGAAACTATTTCACGGGGTAAAGATAATAAAAAGAGTAGATATTATGAATTTATTTTCAAGTAGTAATAGTTATTTAGGTATTGATATTGGCACTTCTAGTATCAAGATGGTTGAATTAGAAAACTTTAAAGGCCAAGCTAAACTTAAGACTTATGGTTATGCTGATGTTTCTACTAATATTTTGAGAGGCACAGTTGAAAAAAATAATCAGGCTATTGCCGATTATATTAATTTAATTGCTAGTAAATCCAAGATAACTAGTCGCCAAGTGGTAGCAGCTTTGCCTACTTTTTCAGTTTTTAATTTTATTATTACCTTACCTCCTATGCCAAAAAAAGATTTGGCAGCGGCTATTAAATGGGAAGCTAAAAAATTTATCCCTGTGCCTATTGAAGAAATGATTTTGGATTGGAAAATTTTAAATAAAAAGAAAGTTAAGGGCAATAGTTTATTTTCTAAAAAAACAGAGGGCAAAGTAGAAACTAAAGACAATTCCGTTAATGCTAATAATATTAGCAATCCTGCTTCTGCCCATGTTGATGATAAAAATTATAGAATACTACTGACAGCTGCTCCTAAAAATTTAGTAGCTCGCTATATTGATATTTTTAAAAAAGCTAAATTAAATTTGTTGAGTTTAGAAACGGAAGCTTTTGCTTTATCACGCTCTTTGATTGGTAATGATTTATCAACAATTATGGTTGTGGATATGGGCTCTAGTAATACGGACATCTGTATCATTGAAGAAGGGGTGCCAGTTTTAAATAGAGGTATTGACACTGGTGGTGAATCTTTGACTAAAGGTATTATGAATAGCTTAAATATTAATCAAGAACGAGCTGAACAATTTAAGCGCGATTTTGGTTTATCAGCTGGCGCCAATCAAAATATTCCGGATGTGATTGAAAAAAGTTTAGCGGCTATTATTAATGAGATTAAATATATTTTTGAAATTTATCAAAGGCAAGGAGCCAGCACTATTGATAAGATTATTTTAACAGGGGGTAGTGCTTGGTTACCTAAATTACCAGAATATTTATCTAACTTATTGAAATTGCCAGTAATCATTGGTGATCCTTGGGATCGTATTGTTTATCCTTTAGATTTAAAACCAGTTTTATATGAGATTGGTCCAAGTATGGCTGTTAGTATTGGTTTAGCCATGCGTGATATACAATAAGCTAGCTATATTTTAATAAAAATAAAAAATGGCCGAAGATAAAAATATTAATTTAATGCCAGAGGATCTGCGTAAAAAGGAAGATTTGATTAAAAAATCAAATTGGTCTTTTACGCCAGATTTGTCATCTCCAGTTAATGTAAAAAATAAGGGCTTACATACTAATAAACCAAGTGGCTCTAACCCTTCTCTTTGGTCTAAGTTATTTTCTTCTTTAAAGCCAGTACCAAAAGTAAAACCAGCGCCAATTTTAACTCCTGTTAATAAAGCAAATACAAAAGTAGAACCGATTCCTACGCCAGTTATTAAATCTCCTATTTTTATTGCTCCAGATATTAAGGCCATGGAAGCAAAAGCAATGCCGCCCAAGCTTGATAAAGTAGAGGAGCATATTCAAGATTTTGTGGCTGATAAAAAAATTAAAGAACCTAAATTAAAAAATAGCGGTCCTTCTTTTTGGTCTAAGTTATTTTCTTCTTCAAAGTCAGTGCCAAAAGTAAAGCCTATGCCGAATTTAACTCCGGTAAGTTCAGCCAAACCAAAAATTGAACCAAAAACTGAGCCTTTGGTAATTCCGACTATTAAGTCTCCTATTTATACGGCGCCAAGTATGAGTCCAATCGCTATTAAGGCAGATAATAACGTAAAGACAGGCGAGCATATTCAAGATTTTGTGGCTGATAAAAAAATTAAAGAAGCTAAATTAAAAAATAGCGGTCCTTCTTGGTGGCAACGTTTATTATCTTTTTTTAAGCCTAAGGCCCGCACGCCTAAGCCAGCTAAACCAAGTGCTTCAGTTTTAACGCAGGCCATAAAACGTAATGGTTATAAGGTGGAGACTGCTAATTTAGAAATGCATCAAGCTACCAAACAAAATGCAGTTATGCCGAAACAGGATCTTAAAGATTTAAATCAAAAAGTTGAAGATATTTTAGAAACAAAACCAGTTGTTGAAAAAGTACCTAAAACTGCAGAGGCAGCGGATATTGTTTTGCCTACAGCAGTAGTAAAACCAGAAATAATTAAAACAGAGCCAGTAGCATCAGATTTTGATATTCCTAGTATGCCAACTGCAGAAAAGCTTTCCAAATCACCAGCAGTTGCAGCCACCCCAGTTGAAAATAATAAATTTCATCAACCTGATCTTTTGCATAAAAATGGCTTGATGGGTCAAATTGGTAATGTTGATTTAATACCGCAGGCCGCTAAACTGCGTAGTTGGCGTCAGATTAATGGCTTGCTGTCTTTAGCTAGTGTTGCGTCATTGCTTATTATCGGAGTTTTTTATGGGGCCTTATTATTGCAAGAGCAGGCCATCATCAAAGAGCAAAAGCTACAACAAACAGCCATGTTGGAGCTTGAAAAAAAAGTTTTGAATTTTAATGATTTAAATAAGAATATTAAAGTTTTGGGTGAAGAAATTAATTTAGTGCAAGAAGCATTAAATAAACACATCTACTGGACAAAGTTTTTTACTCTTTTAGAAAAATATACCTTGCCAGAAGTTTATTATAGCGGTCTTTCGGCTGGTAATAATGGAGCCTTGACCTTGGGTGCTACTACTGATAGTTATGAGGCTGTAGCTAGGCAGTTAAAGGTTTTACAGGGAGAAGAGGCTAAGGAATTTATCACAGCCGTTAGTATTAGTGGTGCTGTAAAAGATGGTAATAAGGTTGGTTTTTCTGTTAATTTAGTATTGAACCCGAATTTATTTTATTATGATAAACAATAGTTTGTATGGCCAATAAAAACGAAATAAAATTTGAACAGCCTTCTGATTTGTTGGTTATAAGCAATCGCTATATAGTAGTTATTATGTCACTTTTGGTTTTTGCTCTTTTGATGCTTGGCTACTTCTTTTTACTTAAGCCTAAAATGGTTAGTAATGAGGCTAGACAAGAACAAAATGATAAGAATATTGCCAATCAAGAAGCTAGTCAGAGATTGCTTGCTAGTCTAGGCCGCTTAGAAAGCGAGTATAAGAATATCCAAGCTAATCGACAAGCTGATTTAGAGCAGTTAAAGAAAATTTTACCAACCAATCCGCAAGTAGCAGAAATATTTGTATTATCAGAAAAATTAGCTTTGGATAATGGCTTAAAATTAAATTCCGTTGATATTTCGGTAGATAATAATTCAAATGCTGAAAAAAATAGTGCTTCAACAGTATTAAAAATTTTACCATTGCGTTTTTCTTTAACTAGAATTTCTGATGAAGAAATGACAGATTTTTTTCCAGAAGGCTCCGTCCTTCCTTTTGATCCTAATATTGATGATTATACTTTATTTAAAAATTACATTGCTACTTTGGAAAAAAATTTACGTTTAATGGATATTCAGACATTATCCTTGCCAGCTCTTTCGGCAGATCCTGAGAGTAATGTACCTAGTTTTAATTTTAGTGTGCTTACTTATTATCGATAATTTTTATGGAAAATAAAAAAAATCTTATTACCTTATTGATTATTTTTGGCATCGTTTTGATAGGCGGTAGCTTGTATTTATTTTATTTTTCCCGTGATGATGTGTCAATTAACTGGTCTCTTATCAAAGAAGATGCTATGCCACAGGTTGAAATGCAACAAATAGAATCAGCCAAAAATTTAACTCAAGAAAATATTAAAAATTTTGTTAAAACTAATAAATTGGATGACTTAGTAAATAGCGAGCAGTATAAGGGTTTAGTTGATCCTAATATTCAAATTGAAATTGGTACAGTAAGCAATCCAGCTCCTTTTACGCAGCCTTTTGTCGAAGAAAAAAACAACTAGATAATTTTGTTATTTATGGTAGCCAACGAAGCTCAAAAATTACTTGATTATCTAAAAAATAATCAGCTAGTCAACGATGATCAATATAACGAATTGATAAAAACACAATTCGTTTCTTTTGCTGATTTAGAGAAAACAGTACGTCGTTTAGTTTTGGTTTCTGATGAAGATTGGACTCAAGCTAAAGCTGTCTTTTTTGGCATGGAATACGCCAATTTAATTGGACAGTCTATTAGTCCAGATATATTAAATATTTTACCGGCTGATTTGGCAGAAAATTATCAAATTGTAGTATTTGCAAGAGATGATGCTAATTTGTCAGCTGGAATGGTTGATCCTAGTAATTTTAAAGCCATGGAAGCTTTAAATTTTCTAGCCCGTAAACAAAATTATCAGGTTAAATATTTTTTAATTTCTTTAGATAGTTATCGTACGGCTGTTAAGCAGTATGAAACTCTAGGTCAGGAAGTAGGGGAAGCTTTGGATACAGCTCAGGCTATTTTTGCACCTTCAGAAGAAGAGGTGGCTGGTGCAGAGGCTGGGGAAGTTGTTAAAAGTGCTCCAGTATCTAAAATTGTCTCTGTTGTTTTGCGTCATGCTATTGAAGGTAGAGCCTCTGATATTCATATTGAACCAGTTGGCAAACAAAGCAAGGTTCGTTATCGTATTGATGGTATTTTGCACACTACTATTGTATTACCAATTTATGTCCATGCAGCCTTGGTGTCTCGTATTAAAGTTATGGCTAATTTAAAAATTGATGAAACACGCGTACCTCAAGATGGCCGTATCAGGCTTACTATTCATAATAAAGAAATAGATTTTCGTGTTTCTACTTTGCCTTTGATGGGACAAGAAAAAGTAGTAATGCGTATTTTAGATACACCTGACAAGGCACCTACTTTTAAGGACTTAGGTTTTTTTGGTTTACAAGCCAAGGTTATTGAAGAGAATATCAATAAACCACACGGCTTATTTTTACTCACCGGGCCTACTGGTTCTGGTAAAAGCACGACTCTTTATGCGGCTTTAAGTTATTTAAATAAAGAAGAAGTAAATATTGCAACCCTAGAAGACCCAGTTGAATATTATATTCCAGGAGTTAATCAGTCCCAAATTAGGCCAGAAGTTAATTTTACTTTTGCTACAGGTTTAAGGTCATTACTTAGACAGGATCCTGATATTATTATGGTGGGAGAAGTGCGTGATAATGAAACTGCCGAACTTGCTATACATGCTGGTCTTACGGGACACTCAGTTTTGACTACCTTGCACACTAATGATGCGGTTGGCACAATACCACGTTTATTTGATATGCATGTTGAACCATTTTTACTGGCTAATACTTTAAATGCTGTTATTGCTCAGCGTTTAGTAAGAAGGATTTGTTCTAAGTGTAAGGCAGAAGAACAGATACCAGCTGATGTTTTACAGAAAATTAAAGATGAACTAGCAAAAGTGCCGGAAGCAGCTTTATATGGAGGCCTGGATCGTAATAATATGAAGTTTTTTAAGGGCTTGGGCTGTGTGAATTGCTCGCAAACCGGCTACAAGGGTCGTTTATCTATAGTAGAGGCTATTAATGTTACTCGCGGTCTGCAGGAGGTTATTGCCAAGGGTTTTGCTCGTGAAGCAGCCGAGGAAGAATTAATAAAGCAAAATTTTATCACTATGCAAACTGATGGCTTGATTAAAGCAGCTCTCGGCATGACCACTGTAGAAGAAGTAATGCGCGTCAGTAAAATGTAATTGATCAATTAGAAATTTATGAACAGTAAAAAAATATTAGTAGTAGAAGATGATAACTTTTTATTAGCAATGTATAATACTAAGTTATTATTAGAAAATTTTAAAGTTGTTACTGCAACTACCGGAGTTCAAGCTTTACGTTTAGTGAATAAAGAAAAACCAGATTTGATTTTGTTGGATTTAAATTTGCCAGAAATGGATGGTTTTGAAGTTTTAGCTAATTTAAAACACGATAAAGATACTAGCAATATTCCAGTCATTGTTTTGACTAATTATTCCCAAAAAGAGCATATTGATAAATGTTTTGCTTTAGGTGCCGCTGATTATTTAATAAAAGCTCATTTTGTGCCAGCCGAAGTGGTTGATAAAATAAAAAAGATTTTAGTTTAAAAATGTCTGACACTTTATTTATTAATAAGATTTTAAACATCGCCCTGGAGCGTAGAGCCACGGACGTGCATTTGGTAGTAGCTAATAATCCAGTATTACGTATTGATGGGAGACTAGTTACTTTGACTGATGAGCAGTTATTGAGTCCAGATTTAATCAATGATTTAGTTGCCTCCTTTTTGAGTCCAGCTAATTTGGAGCGTTTAAATAAAGAAAAAGAAATTACCACTGTTTATACTTGGGCTGATCGAGCAAGATTTAGAGCAAAAATATTTTATCAAAAAGGATATTTAGCTCTTTCTATGCGTCTAATTTCATCATTAATTATGTCACCTAAAGATTTAGGTATACCACAAACAGTAGTGCAGAGTCTAAATAAAACTAGTGGTTTAGTAATCATCACTGGTCCTTATGGTTCAGGTAGGACGACTACAGCCGCGGCTTTGCTTGAAACTTTAAATCGTAATCGAGGCATGCATATTCAAACCATTGAAGAGCCGATTGAATATTTATTTGTTAATAATCAGTCAGTTATTGAACAACGAGAAGTTGGTCGTGATGTTACTAGTTTTAGTAAAGGCTTAGAAACTATTATTGAAGATGATGTGGATGCTGTATTGTTATCTAGTCTACACGAAGATGGCTTGGAAGAAATGGTTTTAGAATTAGCTGAAAGTGGTAAATTAGTATTAGTGATTATGGATGCTGATTCGGTGATATCAGCTCTAGATCGTTTTATTAGTAATTTGTCAGCTGACCGGAGAGCTTGGGGGCAAAATATTTTATCAGAAGTATTATTGGTAGTTTTAGCTCAGCGTCTACTTCCTAGAGTAGGTGGGGGCATGGCTTTGGCTTGTGAAGTTTTAACTACCACGCCAGCTGTTAAATCAAGTATCAAAGAAAACCATTTATATCAGTTAAGTAGTATTATGCAAACTTCTCGTGAAGAGGGCATGGTTTATTTAGATAAATCTTTATGGGATTTAGTGCGGGCTGGTGATATTGCTGCCGAAGAAGCAATGAAGGTAGCTGATAATCCTCAAATATTTAAACAAGCAATTAAGTAAGTTATGTTATTATTTAAATACAGGGCCAGAACTAGAGACGGGGCAATGACTAAAGGTGTAGTAGAGGCCTCGAGCAGTCAAGAGGCAGCAGAAATTTTAGCTGATCGCGATTTGATAGTTCTGTATTTAGAGGCTAGTAAAAATAAAAGTACTAAACATAGTATTAATTTTAATATTGGTAAAGTTAGTCAAAAAGATTTAGTAATATTTTCGCGTCAGTTGGCAGTGATGATTCAGGCCACCATACCGATTGTTCAAGCTTTAAGGATTTTAGCCCAGCAAACTTCTAACCCAATATTTTTAAGCAAAGTTAACGAGATGGCTAATGATGTTGATGGTGGTATGAAGTTATCGGATGCTCTTGCCAAACACAAGAAAATTTTCAGTAATTTTTATGTAGCCATGATTCGTTCTGGTGAAACTTCTGGTCGTTTGGAAGAAGTATTAGAATATTTGGCTGATCAGATGGAAAAGGATTATGATCTCACATCGCGTATTAAGGGCGCTATGATTTATCCAGTTTTGATTTTATTTGGTATGGTCGGCGTTGGTACTTACGTGGTAGTAGCGATTTTGCCAAAAATGACAGTTATTTTAAAAGAAACTAGCACTGAGTTGCCGCTGGTTACTAGGGTTTTGATTGGTATTTCAGATTTTATGGTTGCAGCTTGGATTTGGATTTTACTTTTCTTACTTGGTTTGGGAGCTTTGTTTTATTGGTGGAAAAATAGCCGTTTAGGTAAATTGATTTGGGATTCTATTAAGATTAAGATGCCAATTTTTGGAGCTCTTTATAAAAAGATATATTTAGTCCGTTTTACTAGAAGCTTATCAACTTTGATTCATGGTGGCGTACCAATTTCTTTGGCATTAAGAATTGTAGCTGAAGTTGTGGATAATCAGGCTTACCAAAAATTGATTTTAGACACAGTAGCAGAAGTAGAGGGTGGTAACTCTATCTCTACTTTATTTGCTCGTTCGCCTTTGATGCCAAAAATGCTTTCGCAAATGATGGTAATTGGCGAGCGAACTGGTAAAATAGACACTATTTTAGATAGATTGAGTGATTTTTATAGCCGAGAAATTAATTTAATGGTATCTAATTTAACAACTTTGATAGAGCCTTTAATCTTAATTATTATGGGCGTGGGTGTCGGTGGTATGGTAGCGGCTGTTATGTTGCCTATGTATCAAGTAGCTCAAAGTATGTCGCAATAGAAATTGTCTAATAATGAAAAATTTGCTATAATTAATACTGTGGGGTATTCCACAAAATTAAAGTTATATTAATTAAATTATCAAGCTGAACTATTTTGAAATTTAGAGCTTCAGAGATCTCAAGCTTTAACTTTATCAGGGCAGTTTGGTGTAGGAGAGGAGGTGTAAAAATGAAAAAATTAAAAGGTTTTACTTTGATCGAATTGTTAGTTGTTATTGCTATTATTGGTATTTTGGCATCAGTCGCTATTGTCAACTTAAATAGTGCTAGACGTAAGGCTCACGCTGCTAATGTGCAGTCAGCTTTGAGTTCATTGTCTTCTGCTATTATTGTTTGCCACGATGATAATTTACCACTACAAGGAGGACCTATAGCAGCCCCAGTTACTTGCAACGCAGGATGTGTTAATGGTACTTGTGACTCTACTACTGGCCCACAACCGGTTGCTGGCGGTAAAATTTGTGCTGGTTCGGAAACTCTTTGGCCAGACTTATTAACTGATAATTGGTCGTATTCAATAGCTACAACTTCTGGCAACTCTTATTGTGTGTCTTCTAGTACTTCTAATGTTTGGATGTTTAGAGCAGACGATAATAGTTCCGACCGTTATATTATCTGTGATCAAACTGGTTGTGTAGCTCACTCTACATAGTTACTAGTTATTCTTATAAAATTATTAAAACTCCCTGCATGCAGGGAGTTTTTTTATTATCTTAAATTTGCTATACTTAAAATAGAAAGGTAGTTAGTAAAATAATAAAATGAAAAAAAATAAGGGTTTTACTTTAATTGAGCTATTAGTAGTTATTGGTATTATTGGTATCTTATCTTCTTTGTCGGTAATTGGTTTAAATGGTGCTCGTAGTAAAGCACGCGCTTCGGCTGTCCATGTGAATTTAATGTCTTTAACGGCTGCTATTCGAGTTTGTGTTGAAGGTGATGAAACACTGCTTACTAGTAATCCACCCTCTCAGCTTAGTAGGTGCAATTATGGCTGTATTAATAGTTTTTGTGAGAATAAAATAACACCAGTACCAGTAATTGGTCAACAAATTTGTCGTATTTCAACTAAAACTTGGCCAGATATTACTGATAACAATTGGGCATATACGCCGACCAATGGTGTTAGTGGTGATATTGGCTGTATATCATCATCTACCATTGATCATTGGTTATTTAGAGCTGATGATAATAGTTCTGATAAATATATTACTTGTGATGAATTGGGCTGTAAATTATATAACTCAGGTGGTTATTTACCTAACTAGTTTTTATATTAGTTGAAATTTGCTATAATATACTTAATGAAATTAAATAATAAAGCTGGCTTTTCCTTAATAGAGATATTGGTAGTAATTGCTATTATTGGTATTTTGGCTGGTCGGCAAATTATAAATTTAAATCGAGCCCGGATTAAAGCTAAAATCGCTAATGTAGAGACCAGCTTGTCATCTTTAGTTTCTATTGGAGTTTTGTGCCAAGATAATGGTCAAGATATTATGGATGGATTCTTGCCTGCTCAGTATTGTAATAATAGTGTTTGGCAGCCAGAAGGTGAGTTTTGTGGTCCTGAAAATACTTGGCCAGTTTTACGTTATGGAGCAGTCGGCACTTGTACTAGTAATACAAGCACTAAAACTTTTTCCTTTTCAGCAATAGTTGAAGGTGTTACCATCACTTGTAATCAAAGTGGTTGTACTAAATCACCATAAATATGTTTAATTATAGTAATAAAACAAAATTAATAGGCTTTGGAATTTTGACTGTTTTAATTGTTTTTGTTATTTGGCTAGTCAATTATGAAGATAGTCGTAGTCAGGATATCCTGATGATGTCGCAAAGTAAAAATCTAGCCAATGGTTTAGAAAGATATTATAGTCAATTTAGATCATATCCAGAATCAGAAGCTACTAGTCTTGTTAATCTGCTTAGTCTTTCAGAGAATGGTTTTAATATAACCGGCACTGTAAACTACTGGTCTTTAGATCAGGATTGGTTAAGAGAAGGTATTTATCAGAGTGATGGGCAACAATATACTATTCAGTTTAATTTAAATCATGGTTGGCAAGCTTTAGGTTTAAAATCAGGCGGTGGCTTATGTCAGCTTTTGACTGGAGTAGTGTGGCAGTGCGTTAGTCAATAATTTTTATTAAATTAGGTCTAATTTTAGAATAATGATCATTGGTATTTGGCAATGACTTTTAGGGCCTATTATGGTATAATAAAACTATGATTTACGGAATTATAGTTTTTATTTTTGGACTTTTTATTGGCAGTTTTTTGAATGTGGTTATTTATAGGCTGCATCGCCAAGAGTCTTTTATTAAAGGTTTTTCTAAGTGTTTATTTTGTGGTCACCGACTTTATCCTAAGGATTTGGTGCCTTTATTTAGTTTTGTTTGGCTGAAAGGAAAGTGTCGCTATTGTCAACACCATTTTTCTAAACAGTATTTTTTGGTAGAGCTCGCTACTGCTTTGGGTTTTCTTTTAATTTATTTTAAGTTTTTGCCAAATGGTTTAGAATTTGCAAGTAGTGCTGCTATTTGGCAATTATGGTTTAGCTTTAGCATGTTAGCTTTTTTAGTTATAATTTTTGTTTATGATTTTAAATATTATTTAATATTAGACTCGGTAGTATTACCAGCTATTATTTTAGCTTTTATTTTTAATCTAAGTTTAGGGGCAAATTTTTTAAATTTATTATTGGCAGCAGTTTTAGCATCAGGCTTCTTTTTATTCCAATTCATAGTCTCTAAAGGCACTTGGATTGGTGGTGGTGATATTCGTCTCGGATTTTTAATGGGCGCGATTTTGGGCTGGACACAGGTTTTGACAGCTTTATTTCTAGCCTATATTATGGGCAGTATTTTTAGCATTGGTCTACTATTGAGCAAAAAGAAGCAAATGTCTGATAAGGTGCCTTTTGGGACTTTTTTAACTTTAGCCACTTTTATTAGTATGTTATATGGCCCAGCGCTTTATAACTGGTATGTATCTTTATTTAATTACTAATTATATGTTTTACAAAAACAATATTAAAAAAAATGGGTTTACTTTAGTTGAAATTTTGATAGTTATAGCTATAATGGCTACCTTATCAGTTTTATTCATAATTAGTATCAAGAGCACTATTCATCAGAATTTTAATAAAGACATATATAATTTAACTAACGATTTTCGCTATGCGCGCAATTTAGCAGTATCTAGAACAGCATATGATGGGGGAGAGTATCCCGGCAAGTATGGCATTCAGATGATTAATGGCAATGGCACTTCAGTTTCTGGTAGATATGTTCTTTATGCTGGCGATCGTTATCAAAATAAAATTATTAAAAGCGTTACGTTTAGTGATCCTAGATTTAGGATTGGCGATTTTAATGCTAGTACTACCATTGCTCAAAATAATTGGTCAGCTAATTTTGAATTTATTGATGAAAATACAGTTAATACATATAATTTAAATTTAAGTTCAGGTCAACAATATCAGATATTTTTACAGTATCCAGATGTTCAAGATGGTGTTAATGGCTATGTGCGAGCAGTAATATTATTAGGCCAAAAGTCTGGTGATGATTTTGTCTGGGGTAATATTGGCAATTACGGCAGCTTTTCAGCTTTTCAGTGTCGTAACGGCATATTAGAACCAGGCGAAGAGTGTGATGATGGTAATAATATTGAAACTGATGCTTGTAGATATTGTGAGATTTATAATGTTCGTAATCCCAATGATCGCCCTATTGAAGGTGGTGGCGGTGGAATTTTTGAATAATTGGTAATTTTATAAAGTGTATATAAGAAAGATAGACAATAAAAGTGGTTTTACTATTATAGAGGTTTTAGTTACCTTACTAGTTTTTGCAATTGGTTTAGTGGCTATCTATACTTTGTCAGAATCTAATCTGAATTCTATCCGTAATAATTTTCGTAAAACTTTGGCTGCTAATTTAGGACGAGAAGCAATCGAGCTTATTCGTAATCAACGAGATAGTAATTGGTTGGCTATTGAGGCCAATGCTGATTGTGATCCTAGTGATGCTTCTATAATTTGTCTTTGGGACAATGGTCTTAAGGCGGATTACGTAACAGTTTCTTTTAATGAGTCTCAGCCAATTGTTTTAAGTTGTGCTAGCTTTGATGAATGTTTGGCTTTGCGAGAATCAAGGGTCTATGTGCACCAAGATAGCGAAAAATATTATGTCAGCAATCTATTGAATCCGCAGGACCCAATAGATGTTTATACTAGTATGAATAGAGTAGTTAGACTACAAGCTATTTGTCGGGATATTAGTAAAGACCTAAATGATGCTGGTGGTCAGGAAAGTGTTAGTAATTTATCGGAATGTTTAAGTGGCACCAAGGTTGGTGTCCAGGCTACTGTACGTTTGCAGTGGTATTCTTTAAATAAAAAACAATCGTTAGATATTGTTGAAAAAATATATAACTGGCGTTAGTATGTTTAGTGGTTTGGATAGACAAAAAAATAAGGGCTTTACTTTGGTGGAAATTTTAGTTGCCATTGCTGTTTTTGCAATGCTTTCGACTATTTTTACAATGATTTATGTACTCATTTCTCAAAATCAACATCGAGCTAAAGCATCGCAATTGCTTTTAAATAATTCACTTTACGCTTTAGAGATAATAGCTCAAGATCTAAAAAATAATGAGTTAGATTACAATTTTATTTTGCCTGATAATGATCCGAATCGGCCTGACTGCAGCTCTTTAAACTGCATGGTCTTTAAAAGAATAGATGGTTCTTTGGCAATTTATTCAAATCCGGATTGGGCAAATGATTCTCTTTTTTATGGTGTCTATACTTGTGATCCTTATCCAGATATTTGTATTGTAGAAAATATAAATTTAGTAGAAATTTTATCACCTCGCTTAAATCATGTTAAGGTTGATTATTTGCATTTTTTTGTAGAGCCAGTAACAGCTGATCCTTATTTAAGTCAGACAGTCAATATTAGCCCTAGGGTAACTATTGTTTTAAAGACTAGCTACTATAGTCAAGTTGAATCAGAACAAATTAGTTATACTTTACAAACTACAGTTTCTTCTCGTATTTATAAACGTTAATTTATGCTTAGGCGCAAAAATAAAAATTTAAATTCACAGGGCATTACATTGGTAGTAGCTTTGCTTATTTTATCTTTGGCAGCCTCGACTGTCATGTTAGTCACTGGTTTAATTGCCTTGCAGATTAAAAGTTCTTTAAATACCGTAAATTCCATAACAGCTTATTATGCTGGGGAAAGTGGCATTGAGCAGGGTTTGTATTATATTAAATATTCTCGTGAAAATAGCGATTTTGTATCTAATTTTGATTATTTAGAAAATGCTAGTTTTGACGCCGTTAATTTAGATAATGCTAATGCTGGGCAATATAGCATACTAGTTGCTTCTACTACTTTGACAAGGTTTTGGGATATCTATAATTTAAGTACTTCTTCGCCTCAGCATATTGATATTGTTGATCCGTCGGGCGGGGTGGAATCAATTACCAATGGTCCTAGTGGCTCATTTTCTATTAATTGGTCTATTGATAGCTGTTTTCCAACGGGAGCTTCTAGTCGTCTAGAAACCACTATTAATTCTTTTGAGTCTAATTTTGCTAATCCACAAACTAGAACGCTACTTGATATTTGTAATTGCGCTTACGGAAGTGATAATTGTGAAAATATTAGCTATGCGCTAGATAGCAATCGTTATTATCGCATTGGTTTTCGCTCATTAGATACCAATATAAAGAATTTAAAATTTTCTTTAGACTCAGGCATTAAATCGCAAGCCTCTATAGAAGTAGAAGGGCTTTATCGTAATTCACGTTATCGTGTTAAAGCGCAACTTCCAGCCTTGAGTCCGGCATCAGATATTTTTAGTTATGTTATATTTTCTGAAGAAGATTTGACTAAGGGCTATTGATTTTTATGAATAAAGCAGAAGCTAAATTACGCATTGAAAAATTAGTAAAGGAGATAAATAATTATCGTTATTTTTATCATGTTTTAGATCAGACTAAGATTTCAGAAGCAGCCCTAGACTCTCTTAAAAAAGAATTAGTTAAGCTTGAAAATGCTTGGCCGGATTTGGTACGATTTGATTCACCTTCACAACGTGTGGCAGGCAAGGTTTTATCCAAGTTTATAAAAGTTAAACATTCTACTAAAATTTTATCTTTAGTTGACGCTTTTGATGATAAAGATTTAGCTGATTGGCAGGAACGCAATGAAAAGATTTTAAAAGAGTCAATCAAAAATTATTATACAGAATTAAAGTTAGATGGCTTGACTGTGGTATTGACTTATCGTGACGGCATATTTTGGCAAGGAGCAACTAGAGGTGATGGCGAGTTTGGCGAAGACGTGACTAATAATTTAAAAACTATTGATAGTATTCCCTTATCTCTAAAACCTTTAGCTGGTAAAACTTTACCAAAAATAGTAGAAGTAAGAGGTGAGGTGGTAATGGACAAAAAAGTTTTTGCAGAGCTTAATAAACAGCAAGCTAAAGCTTCTTTGCCTTTGTTTGCTAATCCACGCAATGTTGCTGCTGGTTCAATTCGTCAGCTTGATCCAAAAATTGCGGCTAGTAGGCGTTTGGATTGTGTGGTGTTTGAACTTATTACTGATTTAGGACAAAAATCACATCAAGAGTCCCATGAAATTTTGGCTAAATTAGGGTTTAAAACTAGCCCTTATAATGAAGCTTGTGATGATTTAATAGCGGTTTCAAACTACTTAAATAAATGGCAAGAAAAACGTAAAAGTCTGCCTTATCAAACAGATGGTTCAGTGATTGTGGTAAATGATGTTAAACAGGAAAAAATTTTAGGTCATGTTGGTAAAGCTGAGCGTTGGATGATAGCTTTTAAGTTTCCAGCCGAACAAGTTACTACTAGAGTTTTGGATATTGAAGTGCAAGTTGGGCGTACTGGCGCTTTGACGCCAGTGGCAATTTTGGATCCCGTATCGGTGGCTGGCACCACTGTTTCGCGAGCAACTTTGCATAATCAAGATGAAATCAAACGCTTAGACGTGCGGATTGGCGATACAGTAATTATCCAAAAAGCAGGCGATATTATTCCTGATATTGTTGAAGTTTTGCCAAAATTAAGAACTAGTAAAGTAAAAAAATTTATTTTTCCTAAAAAATGTCCCGTTTGTCATAGTCCAGTTACCAAAAAAGAAGGAGAAGTAGCTTGGTATTGCAGTAATCAGCAATGCTACGCTAAAAATGTTGAGTCTTTAATTCATTTTGTTTCTAAAAAGGCTTTTAATATTGATGGCTTGGGTGATCAGATTGTCAGGATTTTAGTAGAGCAGGGCTTGGTCGGTACAGCTGCCGATTTTTTTCGGTTAAAAGTTGGCGATTTTTCAGGTTTAGCTGGGTTCAAAGATAAAAAAGTAAATAATATTTTACAATCTATTGAGCGAGCTAAGCAAATAGATTTGGCGAAATTTATTTATGCCTTAGGAATTCGACATGTTGGCACAGCGACAGCTTTAGTTTTAGCTCAAAATTTTTATAGTCTTAATAATTTTCTTAAAGCTGATCAAGAGCAATTAGAAAATTTATCAGATATTGGTCCGGAAGTTTCTCGTTCTATTATTGACTGGTTAGCAAATAAGGAGAATCAAAAATTATTGCAAGATTTGATAGACTCAGGCGTTATAATCAAAGATTATAGTTTGGCTAATAAAAAATTAAATAATAAAACATTTTTATTTACCGGCACTTTAAATATGTCTCGGGAAGAGGCAGAGGATTTAGTCAGAAGGGCAGGTGGTAAGATTTTATCAAGCGTTGGTAAAAATTTGAATTATTTAGTAAGTGGTGATAATCCTGGTTCAAAATTAGCTAAGGCTAAAGATTTTGAAAGTATCAAAATCATTTCCGAAGCGGAATTTATAAAATTGATTAACCCTGTTAAATAAATTTATCATTAATATAATAGGGTAATAATTATATGAGTAAAAAGATTAGTAATTTTAATATATATATTTAATTAATTTAAATTTAAGTTTTAAATTATAAATTTAAAACTTATTTAACAGGGTTAAAATAAAAATTATGTCATGGTTAGTAACTAATATTTACATTTTTATTCTAGCAATATTTTTAGCTATTTTAGAAATACAGATAGAAGGGCCACATGGTTGGGCAAGAAATTTACCTACTTGGCGTCCAAAAAGCAAGGGCTTAATTTTGCGTTTTTATCAAAAATTAATGAGTGATCGGGAAGCTACGGGCTATCATATGGTAATGTTTACTTTTGTATTATTGATTTTTCATTTGCCTTATGTCTTTGGGCTTAGTATTAGTTGGGAGCATTGGTTGCAGACCATGTCTTATTTTTTTATATTTGTAGTTTTATGGGATTTTCTCTGGTTTGTATTAAATCCGCATTATCCTTTAAAACAATTTAAAAAAGAGCATATTTGGTGGCATAAACGTTGGCGTTTGGGCTTACCAGTTGATTACTATGGTAGTGTAATACTTTCTTTAATGATCTTATTACCTTTTATTTGGGTGCATAGCGATTTGTCTTTGCTTATTTGGTGGCTGGCTAATATAGGGGCTTTTTTAGTAGAAACTTTGCTTTTGATTTCATTTACTTTATATGTTTTAAAAATTGATAATTGGCACAATAAAAAATAGCTTGCCAGTGTCTATAATATTGGTTAAGATTAGCTTATGGGATTTGATAAAAAGGAAATTTTAGCATTAGCCGCTTTGGCAAAATTGAATTTGAGTGAGCAAGAAATTAAGGGTTATCAGCAACAATTAGCTGAGGTTTTAGCTTATGTTAATAAAATAAAAAAGATTAAATTAGATCAGCCAAAGGCTACTTTTGCCAATTTAGAAATAAATAATTTAGAGCTAAGACCCGATACTGTTAGTTCTAGCGATGGGCAAGTTTTTAAACAAGCTCATAATATTAGCAAGGATTATTTAGTGGCACCAAACGTTTTTAAAAAATAATATGGCTATTGATGATATAAAAAATTTAACTATTGATAAAATTCAGGCTGGGTTTAAGGCTAAAGATTTTTCTTGTTTAGAAATCACCCAAGCTTATTTAAAAGCTATCAAGAAAGACCAGACAAATTCTTTTATTAGTATTAATGAACAAGCTGAACAAGAAGCTAAAAAAATTGACCAATTAATGGCTAATAAAAAAGTTCACGTTTTAACAGGCGTGCCTATAGCCATTAAAGATATTATTTTGGTAAAAGATTTAAAAGCAACGGCCGCTTCTAAAATATTAGAAAATTATACTGCTCCTTTTACAGCTACGGCTGTGGCGCGTTTACAGGAAAAGGGGATGATTGTTTTGGGCAAAACTAATTGTGATGAATTTGCCATGGGTTCTTCTAATGAGAATTCTAGTTTTGGACCAGTAAAAAATCCTTTGGACTTAAAACGGGTTCCGGGTGGTTCTTCTGGTGGTTCGGCAGCAGCGGTGGCTGCTAATTTAGCCCCAGTAGCCTTAGGCACTGATACTGGTGGTTCAATTAGGCAACCAGCGTCTTTCTGTGGCCTGGTTGGCCTTAAACCTACTTATGGCAGAGTATCGCGTTATGGCTCAATGGCTATGGCTTCTTCGCTTGATCAGATCGGCCCCCTGACCAGATCGGTAAAAGACGCAGCTTATTTATTACAGATTATGGCTGGTGCTGATAAAAAAGACGCCACCACTTTAAAGGCAATAGTGCCAGACTATTTGGCTAATATTGATAAAGTAAATAAAAATTTACGCTTAGGTTTACCTAAGGAATACTTTGGTAAAGGTTTGAATCCAGAAATTAGCCAGAGCATTAAACAAGTCATAAATTTTCTAAAAAAACAGGGCTTTAAGATAAAAGAAGTTAGTTTACCTAGTACAGATTATGCTCTAGCTGCTTATTATCTATTAATGCCAGCCGAGGTGAGCTCTAATTTAGCTCGTTTTGATGGCTTGCTTTATGGTCTGAGCGCTAAGAGTAATTTGAATTTAGATGATTGGTATAAACAAGTGCGCTCAAAGGGTTTTAGTGCCGAAAGTAAGCGTAGAATTATTTTAGGCACTTATATTTTATCAGCTGGATATTATGATGCTTATTATAAGCAGGCACAAAGAGTGCGAACTATGATAAAACAAGACTATGCTAAAGTTTTTAAAGAAGTAGATGTATTACTGACACCAGCAACCCCGACCACAGCTTTTAAATTAGGAGAAAAAACAAAAGATCCTTTAGATATGTATTTATCAGATGTTTACACAGTGTCAGCAAATATTGCTGGTATTTGTGGCTTAGTTGTGCCTATTGCTCAAGATAAAAACAAATTACCCATTGGTCTACAGCTTTTATCTAGTCAATTATCAGAAGAAAAATTATTTAATTTAGGAAATTATTTAGAAAAAACATATGAGCTTAAATAATAGAGTTAGGCAACGTCTAGCCGATGAAGTGGCAAAAAGTTATTATAAGTCTTGGCATAAGCGTTGGTGGGGCAGATTATTAATGCTACTATTAGTATTGCTTGCTATTGTTTTTATTTATTTTTTATTTTTGATTTTTAATAATATTAATCACATCAGAAAAGGTGATATCTATTCTAAAGAAACAGCTGCTTGGGTTACGGAAGATGAGTTTAAAGCTAATCAAAAAATTACAGCCGAACTTTTAACTGATGATGATCCATGGCTTGGTGCCGAAGATCCAATAATATATATTGTTGCTTATGAATCTTTTGGCTGTCCCTATTGTAAAGATAATCAAACAGATATTAAACAATTATTACAAAAATTTAGTCCTATTGTACGTTTTATAGCCAAAGATTTTCCTAATGAAGGCACGCATCCTAATGTCATGAATGCTCACTTAGCTGCCGCTTGCGCTAATGAGCAGGGTAAATATTGGGAACTTAGAGATGTTTTATATGCTAATCAAGCTACTGAAGAAACTCCAGAGAATTTTTCTAAAGAAAATATTAAGAAATTAGCCAAAGAAAACGGTCTTAATATGCAGCAATTTACTAAGTGTTTAGACGAAGAAAAATATTCTCAAGAAATTAGACAAGATTTTGCTAGCGGTGTGCAGATTGGAGTTGTGGGCACGCCTTCTTATATGATTAATGGTAATGTGATTCCTGGTGAAATCAAGTTTGATATTTGGGAAAAAATTATTGGCTATATTATAAAAAACGAACAATAAAATGATGTGGTGGCATAATTTTTTACCCCAAGCTACTATTTTTACTATTGGCGAAGTATCTATTCGTTGGTATGGTTTGATTTTAGTTAGCAGTATAATACTGGCCGCTATTTATGCAGGGCGAACTTTTATTAAGCGTAATTTATTAAATTGGTCTCAATTTGAAGATTTAATTTTTTATTTAATTATTTTTAGTTTAATAGGAGCTAGGCTTGGTCACGTGCTTTATAGTTGGCCTTATTATCTTCATAATTTTTCAGATATTATAAAAATTTGGCAAGGTGGTATTTCTATTCAAGGAGCGACTCTGGCAGGTGTTTTGACTTTGTTTTGGTGGTGCAAAAAACATTCTTATAAGTTTTATGCATTAAGCGATGTGTTAGTAGTCAGTCTTGCTTTAGGACAAGCCTTGGGGCGTTGGGGTAACTATTTCAATCAAGAGCTATACGGTAAACCTAGTGACGCTTGGTTTAGTATACCGATTGCCATGGAAAATAGATTTTTCCCTTATTATGATTTTACTCATTTTCAGCCCGTATTTTTTTATGAGTCTATTCTTAATTTCCTTTTATTTGCTATTTTACATGTTTTAAGACAATTATTTGTTAATAAACAAGGTTTAGTAACCTGGGTTTATTTAGGGGCTTATGGACTTATTAGGTTTGTAATGGAATTTATTAGGATAGATGATACGATGTTAATAGGGATTTGGCGTTTGCCACAGGTTTTTAGCCTATTGTTATTTTTATTGGCTTTATTTTGGGTTTATTTTTATTATCTAAGGCCCTTGCCAAAAATGAAAAAATAGGTTAATATATTGATGTTTTTTACGCGGGCTCGCCTCGCGGCGAAGCTTATAGTATTATAAGTAGCTTGGTCAGAAAAACAGACAATTTGTTTATTAATCCAGTTTTTATTTTTTAATACGCGGGGTCGTAGTTCAGTTGGTTAGAACGTCTGCCTGTCACGCAGAAGGTCGCGGGTTCGAGTCCCGTCGATCCCGCCAGATATTTGTATAAAGATTAATATGAAAAAAGAATTTGGCCCAGAGAGCGGTGAAATTAATAATAACCAGCAATCTGAACAAGAGGCCAATTTTTTATTAGCTGATAAAAATTTAGAAAATATTTTAGTTAAGATCGGTAAGATTGAGGGCCAAGAGTGGGTAGAAAGACAGAGGCAATCATTTAGTGATAGCGATGCTGATGATTTTTACAGTTTAGGTCACGCTTTAAAAGCAGTAATAAGAGCAGGAGCTGATCTTGAGGTTTTGCGTCAGGAATTTGATATAGAGACCGATCAAGAAGAAAGACAATATTTAAGCGATGAAATAGAAAAGATCAAAAGTGGCCACGGTGCGGTTATTGCTGAAATTTATGGGGCTAATGGTTTTAATAGGTATTATGTGCGTTCTAATGGTGAAATTATTTTATCGTCTCAGCATATCGTGGGCGGAAATAGAGTTTTAGATTTAGCTAAGGAAATAGGTTTAAAAGTAGAATAAGTAAATCGCGTTAAACGCGATTTTTTGATATAATAAAAAATATGAAATTATCTAAACAGTCATTATATATTTTGGCTACTTTTTTCTGGGCGGGTTTTATTTATTTTTTATCTGCTCAGCCAGACTTAAAAACATCATTGCCAACTTGGTATGATTTGATTTTAAGAAAAATGGCTCATATTTTTGTTTTTGCAGTTTTAACTTATTTACTGGCTAAAACTTTTACTAAGCATAATAGGGGTATTATTTTATTAGTAATTATACTAGCTATCTTTTACGCTTTGAGTGATGAAATTCATCAGTTAAATGTAGAAGGGCGTTATGGTAGTGCTAAAGATATTTTAATTGATAGCATTGGAGTGTTTTTAGGCATTTTTTATTTAAGACGAAAATATTATTTTAAAATTTTTAAAAAATAAAATACAGCCCTGCATCATACGGTGCAGGGCTGTATTTTATTTAGAGAATTATTTTTTTAAACTTTTGATTAAGTTAGCAAAAGCTTCTGGTTGTTGTTTAGCAAGAATTGCTAAAACTTTGCGATCTAATTCAACTTTATTTTTCTTAAGCAAATCAATAAAGCGAGAATAATTTAAATCATGTTCGCGGACAGCAGCATTGATAGATACTTGCCAGCTAGCACGGGCCACTCTTTTTTTATTGTGGCGATCACGTAAGGCGTGTTTACCAGCGTGTAAAATAGCTTCACGAGCTACCTTGATCTTATTTTTGCGTCCCCAATTATAACCCTTAGTTTTCTTTAAAACATTCTTGCGTCTCTTGATGTGGGCTTTACCTCTTTTTACTCTAGGCATATCATTTATTACTTATAATTTATGGTTTATAAATACGGTAACAATTTTGTTACAGCTTTTTTATTAACGGCAGACAATTGTTTGTCACGACGTTTATTTTTAGTTACTTTACCAGATTCGCGTGAATTAAAATGATCTTGGCCACCGCGTCTAATCATGATTTTGCCGCTGCCAGTAACTTTGACTCTTTTGCGGAATAGTTTTTTCGTCTTGAGTTTCATAATATTAATAAATTGGTTTATTTTTTGGTAATAATTATACTTAGAGTTCCGCCCATAATTTCTAATGGTTTATCAAGCTTATGCTCAAGCCCTAAAGTATTTAGAAAATTTTCTAGCACTTCTTTGGCTTTTAAGCGGAAAGCTTTTTCGCGGCCTTTTAAACGTAGTTCGATCCTGGCTTTGTGACCTGCTTCTAAAAATTTTCGAGCCTGCTTTTGTTTAGTTTCAATATCGTGCTGGCCGATTTTTAAAGAAATACGAATTACTTTAGTATCAACTTTTTTCGTTTTATTTTTGCTACTTAAGCGATTTTGTTGATATTGCCATTTACCAAAATCAACAATACGACAGACAGGAGGCTGAGCTAAAGGGGATACCTCTACCAAGTCTAATTCTTGAGTACGAGCCATCTCTAAAGCTTGGGCAGTAGAAAATACGCCTAATTGTTCACCGTTTGAATCAATCACTCGCACTTCTTGAGCACGGATGTATTGATTGATTCGGTAAAATTTGCCGCTCGGTTGCGGTCGATTAAATCTAGGGTTCAAGTTTTTCTCTTAGTTTATTAAATGATGTCTTAATTATCCTTTAGGGATTTATAAAACATGGGGGAAAATTATTGTGTTGTGCCTTTCGGCTCGCTTTGCTCGCTCAAGGCATTCGCCTCCTAGGTGGTCGGAGTCCGAGGCAAAGCCGAGGATGTAGACCATGAGCGAAGTCCCGAGTATACGAGGGACGGAGTCGAATGGTGGAGATGAGGGGGATTACACCCCTGTCTGGAAAGTGTAGAAACAGATTTCTACCAGCCTAGTTAATTTTTTTGTTTTAATACTTAGCTTGAAAATTAACAAAATGCTAAATATCTAGTTAACAAAATTTCAGGCTAAATAAGTTAACGTTATTTAGCTTAAAGCCTGTTTTATAACGCCTGCTAAATCCGCTCAGGCTAGCAAATTTAGAGACGGTCTTAGGTTAAGCTAAGACTGGGGAGAGCTGAGGAGCTAAAAGCCCTTTGACTCTCGCAAATAAGTTGTTTTTGGCACTTATTGTTGTACGATTTTACAGTTCGCGAACTGGCTGGCCATCTATCCTTTCACTAACCGTCGAATATGAAACATCCCCGTAAATGAAAAGGTTAATTTTTGAGATGTTGCGCAATACTACGCTTCAACTCACGTTTTTTGATGTCCTGTCGTTTGTCAAATTGCTTTTTTCCTTTAACTAAAGCGATTTTCATCTTAATTAACCTGCGCGTAGTATACACTGAAACCGGCACTATTGTCAAGCCCTTGGAGTCGGTTTTATTGGCTAAATATAGCATTTCTTTACGGTGTAATAGTAAAGCGCGTTCCCGTTCTGGGTTATAGGAAGCCAAAGTTTTAGCCGCTTTTTGGTAAGGGGCAATATACATTTTTTTAAGAGTTGCTTTGTTATTTTTTATAGAAATAAAGGCACCTTTTAAATCAGCGTGTCCAGATTTTAAGGATTTTACCTCTGGTCCTGTTAAAACTAAACCAGCCTCCATTTCTTCTAAAACCTGAAAGCTACGGTTAAAACTTTTATTATGCACTAGTGTCCCCATAATTATTCAAATCTTTTATCTTAGACCTTATCTAGACTATAACATAAAACTGGAGGCTAGTCATGTAGATATTAGATATTAATATTTTGAATATATTTTAATGTCACCACTGGCTATTATTTCTTCTTTAGGGAAATTTTGGAGCATCCATTGCATTAATTCGCTATTAGTATCAAATCTTGGCCAGCTTTTAGGTATAAAAATTAGCTTATCAGCATGGGTAAGAAGTTCATTTTTTAATTTATCTAAATCAGCTTGGGGCAGATAAGGAGATGGTAGTATGTCGTAGGAACTGGGGTTTTCTATTTTATAAAAATAATAATAACCTGGGGCATAGGGGAAAAAGAAGAGGCGTTGCTTTGCTAGAGAATTTTTCAGTAGTTCATCTAGCGTTGCTAATTCTTTTACTAAAGGACTTTGTTTGTTAGGATCAATATTCATTTTCCATTGCTGGTTAAGATAAAATATACCTTGCGGTGTTTTAATTTCGCTTTGATATTTTTTAGGTGCGTTTATGCCCGCTGATTTATAAAAATAAATTGATTGGCTTGTCATGTACCAGCCAACAAAAAAAATCAAAATTGTAGGTATTAATAACTTATAAATATTTATTATTTCTTTTAAATTAGCTCGCTGGTAAATTATTTTAAATTTTTGCCAAATTATTTGAGTAATTATTACCAGTGATGTTATTAGAAGTAAATAGAAAAATGAACTAATAAGAGTAAAGTGAAAAAATTCAATGTGGTAAAATATTGATAGCACTAAAGCAGTATGTATTAGTAAAAATATAAAATATGGCATTTTCCATTTTGTTTGTGGCCAAGGTTTTAAAAAAAATAAAAAATAAAAAGGTAGCGCTAGAGAGAAAAATTTAACTAATTGGTATGTAGATAAAGGAGGATTAAATTTTGGATAAAATACAATATTATTAGTTACTATTTGAGTCCAAGTAATTGACCATAAATTTTGGGCGCTTAAGATAATAAAAATACCAAGTGCTATTATGATAGGAGGAGTAATAAATAAGAGGAGGCCTTTTTTCCGCTCTAGCTTATTATTTTTTAGTAAAACTAGACTAAGAATAATTGGGGCTACAAATATAGTTTTATTGCTTAGGGTAAGGCCAGCGCAGCTTAAAAAAATACCAGCTAGCAACAAGTCAATTGGTTTACGTCTACCAAGGACTAAGCGGGCGGCGATATTTATGCAGAGTAAGAATTGCCAGTGAAGTGAGATAAAAGGCCACAGGGGAAAAACCATAAAAGCAAAAATAAGACCAGTCATAATTCCAATCCAGCGTGAAAATAAAGAGCCCAGCCAGATTATAGAGCCAATTAATAGAAGGGCTGATAAAAAATTAAACCAGAGCACACTACTGTATTCTTCGCCAAAAACAGCCATCCAAGCAGCTAGTGGATAATAGCTAGAGCCGGGCATAAATGAATAAAAATCACGATGCGGTATTTGGCCATGTAAAATTCTTTGGGCAGCTTGAGTTATAATTGCTTCATCGCCAAAATTACCATAGGCGCCCATGGGTGAGGAAGTGGTAAAAATTTGTTGCCAAACATTAAAAATTATTATAATTAATAAAAATATAAATATAATATTTTTAATATCAAGTAGATATTTTTTAATAAGGGTATGATCCATGAATTGTCTATATTTATCTAGACTATAACATAAATAAATCTATTTTCCAATTAAAATTAAGTAGCCAATGTCTGAATAGCTATTATTAAATCCTTTAGTTTAAAGGCGCTGCTGTTGTCGTAAATAATTTTTAATTGTTGCTTATGATATTGCCAAATGGGTTGGATATTTAAAATTCTATCTATTTTTTTAAAATCAGCTTCACCTAAAAAGTTAATACTTAAGTATTGTTTATTTTGGCTTAGGTAGGAATTGATACTGACAATATTAGTATCTTGGGCTAATACTTTTATTTTTTGGAGTTGCCAAATATTTTTTAAAGCATCAGTCTCAGAGGCCTGAATATTGCTTTCAATAATATTTAAATCTTTTTGGCGGCTAACTTTTTGATAAAAGTTTATTTTATCTACTAGGGTATCAAAATTTTTATCAGGTAAATTAGTATCAAGTGGTAATTTTATTTCAATATCACGCCAAGGTTTACTGATTTGACCTTTAAGTTCATTAATAGTTTCGGCAATTAAATTTTGATACATGCCTAAGCCAATAGTTTTGACTTTACCAGATTGAGCTTTGCCTAAAATCTGACCAACGCCTCTTAGCTCTAAATCGCGACTAGCAATTTTAAAACCATCGCCTAAAGAGCTAGCTTGTTTTAGTTGACGTAAACGTAGTGCTGGTAGTCCAGATAGTTTTTCGGAACTATAAAGAAAGTAAGCATAAGCTTGAATATCAGAACGACCAATACGACCGCGCAGTTGATGTAGTTGTGATAAACCAAAACGAGTAGCTTCAGTTACAATCAAAGTATTGGCACTAGGTATATCTAAGCCATTGGCAATAATAGTTGAGCAGACCAAAATATCTATTTGGCCGGTGTCAAATTGGTGCATGATATGGGCTAGCTGTTCATCAGCCAGCTGGCCATGGGCAATAGCAATTCTGCTTTTAGGAAAAAGTTTAGCCAATTTTTTATAAGCAAAATCAATAGTTTCAACGCGGTTATGTAAAAAATAAACTTGACCTTGGCGTTTTAATTCTTGAGAAATAGCTTTGACAACTATTTCTTCTTGCTCTGGTAAAATTTCAGTAATGATATTTTTACGATTACGAATGGGATCGGTGATTAAGCTAATATCTTTAATCATAGATAATGCCAAATGCAAAGTGCGGGGTATAGGAGTGGCAGTCAAAGTCAAAACATGAATATTATTTTTATATTTTTTTAATTTTTCTTTATCAGCTACACCAAAATTTTGTTCTTCATCAATAATCAAAAGTTGCAGAGCCGGGATAATTACATCTTTGGAAAGCAAACGATGAGTACCAATAATAATATCTATTTCTTTGTTTTTGAGTGCCGTTAAAGTAGTCTGAATTTCTTTGGCACTTTGCCAGCGTGTTAGTAAAGCTACTCTAATGCCAAAGGCGCTTAGGCGTTTTTCAAAATTATCAAAATGTTGTTGGGCTAAGATGGTAGTTGGACAAAGCAAAACTGTTTGGTAGCCATTGGCAGCGGTAGTTGCAGCTGCGCGCAGAGCAATTTCCGTTTTACCAAAACCAACATCGCCAGCTATTAGCCGATCAGCTGGCCAAGCATTAATTAAATCACTTTGGACATCTTGCCAAGCTTGGGCCTGAGAAGTTGTTAATTTATAAGGGAAAGAGTTATTAATTTCTTGACTTAAGTTATTATTTGGCAATTTAACAGCTGGGTGTAATTTACGGGTTGCTTCAGTAATCAATAACTGGTTAGCTAGTTCTACGGTTTGGCTTTTGATTTTACGTAAAGTTTGGGGCCAAGTATTATCAATTGATAAACGATTAATTTTTGGATTAGGTGGTCCTAAATACTTTTCGACTTTATCAAGGTGATCTAGAGGTACAAATAAAGTATCGCTAGCTGCATATTGTAAAACTAAATATTCAATTTCTTGCCCATCGACTAGCATGGTTTTATGGTCTTTGAGTTTGGCAATGCCATGATCACGGTGCACTACTAAATCACCGATATTAAATTCGGGTAGCCAATTTTCGCTGGTCTGATTGGTACTGGCACTTTCTACTAAAAAGAAAATTTGGTCGCAAACAGTAATTATTTTTTGATTAGCAATCAGTTTTGTATCGGGCCAGCTTAAGGCTCTATTCCAGTCAATTAATTTTACTTTTAATTTATGCTCGCTAATAATATTTTTGGCTAAACTTAAATTTTTACTAAACCAAAATATTTCGTAGTCAGGAAAGCTTTTTAATAATTTGATTTTATCCTGACCTTGATCAAATAAATTATTTAAACTTTGGCTGCTAAAATTAAAATCAGCTTTTTTAGCTAAAGGGTCAATAATGATTTGGGAATTTTTTAAATCAATAAATAAATTTTTATACTCTGCATCGCAGATGAGTAAGCTGTGTTCTTTTAAGGAATTTAAAAATTTTTGCTTGTTGACAATTTCGGCTGGCCAGAGAATAAGATTATTAATATTTTTTGTTTCATTAGTTAGGGTATTTATTTCTTGAATACTACTAATCTCATTAAAATTGTATTCTAATCGATAGATAATATAATTTTGGTAAAGATCAACTATTTGTCCGCGGATGCTAAAACTAAAATTTTGGCTAGCCTGTGTTTCTCGTGTCCAAGCAATTTTTATTAAATTGCGACTTAGGTCCGATAAAGTATAAATTTGCCCTAAATTTAAAGCTAAACTATTTTTTTGAAAATTATGCCAGTCTGGGACTAGAGTTTCCAAATTACTAATGGTAGTTAAAATCAAGCAATCTTTATTTTGTTGGTAAGCTAAAAATATTTCCGGATTAATATCTTCTTGCTCGGTCCAAGTATATATTTTTTTATTAAAGTTGTTTAAGTTATTTTGCCAACAGTGTAGTAAATCAGACCAGATTTTTATTTCTTTATTATTTTTTAAAAACCAAAAAGCCGCCCCATTTTGTTTAAGTAGGGGGGTAGTTGTTAGAGCTAAAGTCTGATCAAGCGCTGCATCCGATACAGCAAGGGTAGTCGGCAGCATAAAATTATTAATAGTTAGTTTAAGTACTAACTATTTTGCTATTCTACTGGTTTTTTTGATTTTTGGCAATATGTATTGTTTTTATTCAAGTTTTATTATATGATTTATGTATTAAATATTGATATAAAATTTATGAACAAAGAAAATTTTTCTCCTGAAAATGTTGGGGGATCAGGCGATGCTAATGCTGACATCCATAATCATAATGCCGATTTTAGTGATTACAACATGGATTCTGATATGGAGGAAGGCGGTCTTTTAGGTACCTTAGATAATTTAAAATTATCCGATGACCAGTTTGTATTTGTTTTGCAGCGCAGTGGTTATGATGGTATGTTAGCAGGTAAGATTAGAATGAGAGTAGGTGATTTGAGGCAGAGGCTTTTAGAAATTCGTGAAAAAGAAGCAAGAGGAGAAGACGCAATAGAACTGTATAATATTAATAATGACAATGGATCCGTATGCATTAATCAAAACTTTAAAACGTCAAGATACATATATATAGAAGAAGCAACTCCAGAAATGATTGCTAGAGAGCAGGAATTAGAAAAAAGTCTTAAAATTTTTAAAGCTCTTCCCAGTTCTAGTATTAAGGGTTCATTTTTTAATGAGGAAGGTGAATTAGCGTTCACAGTGGAAGAAATTTTAGATTTTGCTGATAAGATTAGAGAGTATAAAGAACAGGTCAAATCAGAGGAAGGTAAATAAAACTATATTTTTTGATATTAAATAAAACCCAACTACTAGCTGGGTTTTATTTTTCACATAAAATCAGTTATAATATAAATATTAAATAATTAATTTAAATAATATGGTATTTGGTTATTTTTTCATTATTGTTGGTATTTTATTATTACTTAAAGAGCTGGGTTTGATTGCTGGTAGTTTTTGGGGATTTTTGTGGGCCATGCTTTTTATTGTAGTTGGTTTAAGTATGGTGGCTGGTAAAAAAGAAGATGCTGGCTGTGGTTTGCCTTGGTGTAGACACAATCACAAAAAACATCACGATGATCCTTTAGCTTAATGCCGACTATTAAAGTAAATCAAGATTTTAGTTTGACTATTAAAAAGTCAAAGTTTTTGGCTTATGCTTTTAAAGTAAGTAGTGAAGCTGAAGTTCTTCAATTTTTAGTTAATCTAAAAAAAGAGCATAACAAAGCTAGGCATATTGTTTATGCTTATCGAATTTTAGAATCAGGTCAAATAAAAGAAAGGGTACATAATGATGGTGAACCCAGTAAATCGGCTGGCTGGCCAATTTATAATCTCCTCAAAATGCAGGATATTGTTGACTGTTTAATAGTAGTAGTGCGTTATTATGGTGGTATTAAATTGGGAGTAGGCGGTCTGGTACGAGCTTACACGGAAGCGGCTCAAACAGTAATCAAGGATAATTTAACGAATGTCAGATTTTAAAACCATTAGCTTGGCTGGTCAAAATATAAATTATCAATTGCGTCGTCGTTTAAGGATGAAGTACGTGCGTTTAAGTATTGGCGTAGATGGTGTTTTAGTAGTAAGTGCACCCAAGCGTTATCCGCAGTTTTTATTAAAGAAATTAATTTTAAATAAAATAAACTGGATTCAGGCAGCTACTTGCAAACGTTTGGCTAAGCCTAGTATTTTTCGAGAGCAACACAGTATTCAAGAAGTAAAACAATATAAACTTTTAACTAAAAAATTGGTTTTAGAGCGCTTGCAACATTTTAATAATTTTTATAATTTGAAATATAAAAAAGTTACTATTCGTAAAGCTAGTAGCCGGTGGGGGAGTTGTTCTAAGCAAGGGAATTTAAATTTTAATTATCGTTTGTGTTTGCTTGATTCAAAACTGTTAGATTATATTGTGGTGCATGAATTATGTCATTTACAAGAGTTTAATCATAGTAAAGCTTTTTGGGGCTTAGTAGCCAAACAATTTCCAGACTATAAAATTTTAAAACAGCAATTAAAAAGTTTAGCTTAATATAAAAATGTCTTTATTTGACATTTTTTATTTTTCTGTTAAATTATTAGGGTTAATCTTTTGTTTTTTCGTTCCGGTGCCGTAGGGTCATGCCTCCACCGCCGGGCTGGTTGCTGGTTTTTTCGGTCGGGCTATATTATGTTCGGCAGAATGCGACTTGTTTCCCCGCAAGTCGATAAACCAACAGCCTACTCTACGGCACCTCAAATTCTGACCACCACTTTGGTGGTCTTTTTTTATTTTTTTAAGAAAATGAAAACCGCTCGCCCGCCACTGCATAAATGCAGGGCAGGGCGAGCGGTCGTAGTCGCAGGGAGCAGAGCTAGAAGGTCTTGATGATGCCGATGGCGCTGTTTGTCGCGCCATCATCGAACAGCGGTGGCGATCAGCAGGCTGATCAGCAGGGCGGCGGCGATGATCTTCTTCATCTCTTATACTCCTCAAGTCAAGGGACGGACAATGCTTAACAGCCTAGAATTAGGCGGTTTCAGCGTTAACTACTATATTATAGCATATATATATTAAATTGTCAAGATGTAGCTAAAGTGATTTTATTCTGATAAAATTAGAGCACTATGCCATGCTTTTTTTGTGACATTCAAGATCAAAGAGATCCGCAGCTGATTACAGCTAATGATTTTTTTGTAGCGCGCTTTGATGATTTTCCAGTTGCCAAAGGCCACTGCGAAATTTTTCCTAAAGAGCATATTGAGTCAGTTTTTGATTTACCTTCTGAACAACAGTGGGCATTTTTTGATATTATAAATAAAGTAAAAAGTATTTTGGAAGAAAAATATCAGCCCGATGGTTTTAATATTGGTATTAATGAAGGTCGGGCAGCAGGTCGCACTATGGATCATTTACATTTGCATGTGATACCTCGTTATTGGGGTGATATAGATCACCCGCGTGGCGGAGTCAGAAATATTATTCCTAGTAAAGGTGATTATAAAAAAGATATCCAGGCTCGTCCTGATCGCATTAAATATTTTAATGAATAAAAATATGGCGGAAGAAAAAAAAGTCGGAGGCTTAGAAAATAATCAAGAAGAAAAACATATTCGTCCAAATTGGGATGAATATTTTATGGAAATGGCTAAAACTGCCTCCAAACGAGCCACTTGTAGTAGAGGTAGAAGTGGTTCAATAGCAGTCAAAGATAATCAGATTTTAGTTACTGGCTATGTTGGCGCACCTAAAGGTTTTCCTGATTGTGATGAAGTTGGTCATTTGATGAAGAAGACTGACCATGGTGATGGTACTGTTAGTAATCATTGTGTGAGAACTATTCATGCTGAACAAAATTTAATTTGCCAGGCCGCCAAAAGAGGGGTGTCGATAGAAGGAGCTACTATTTATTGTCGTATGGTACCTTGCGTGACTTGCTGTATGCTGCTAGTAAATTGTGGCATCAAGCGAGTAGTTGCCGAAAGGCACTATCATCAAGGTGGGCAAGATATTTTAAAACAGGCAGGTATTAAGTTGGATGTTTTGCATGATGACGAAGTGCAGGCATACGAAGACATGACGGAAAAAAAGAAATAATAATATGGACAAAAAAATTTTAGTTTTTACTGGCTTACCATCAGCTGGCAAAGGTACGGCTGCTAAATATTTAGTGGAAAAATATGGAGTTCAGTATTTTCGTTTTTCTACTATTATTCGTGATCTGCTTAATAGATTATATTTACCACAATCTCGAGAAAATATGTTTCGTATTTCTTTAGTATTAAGACAGAATTTTTCCGAAGATATCTTTGCTAAAGTTATGGCTGAAGATGTTAGTAGGGCTGAAAATAAGATAGTGGTGGTTGATGGGGCTAGGCGTTTAGCTGATATTGAACATCTCGGTAAATTACCTGGTTTTCAACTTATTGCTATTGAAGCCGATATGAAAAAGCGTTATGAGAGGTTGATTATTAGAGGAGAAAATCCAGATGATAATAGTAAAACTTGGGAGCAGTTTCAAGCTGATCATAATTTAGAAACAGAATTAAGTATTCCAGAACTGATGAGTAAAGCAACAGCAGTAATAAATAACGATGGTAGTTTGGAGGACTTATATAAACAATTAGATAATTTAGTTAAATAAGTTTATTTTTATTTATGTCATTAGATAATTTACAACATGTTTCTCGGTCTTTAAGTAGTGGCGGTATGGTTATGTTACTTGATACTGGTGCAGTTATTAATCCTGAATCAGAAGCTATGATCCAAGCTTTGCATTCACGCTCTACGGGTGGAGTAAAAAGTCATTTAGAAACTTTGAGCAAAAAAGGTTCAGCTAATTTTATGGCTAATTTTTATGTTGGTTATGGTCATAAATCTATTGGTGATTGCGGTAGTTTAACCCTTTTTATCGAAGGTGTTTCGATGTTGGCAGCCAAAGCCATTCAAGATTGGGCGTTATATAGTGGACAAGAATCTTCTACTCGCTATATTGATTTTTCTAAACAATTATTTATTGATCCAGTTGGTACCCAAGAATCTAAAGATATTTTGGAAAATTGGCGGCAGTTTTATTTAAATTCACGAGTGCAAGTCGAGGATCATTTAAAAAAACAATTTCCTTTGCAAGCTTCAGAAGAAGAAAAAATTTATAATAAAGCCATTAGCGCTCGAGCCTTTGATATTTTGCGTGGCTTTTTGCCAGCTGGTGCTTCTACTAATTTGGCTTGGCATAGTAATATGAGGCAAGTAGCTGATAAATTGATGCTTTTGAGGCACCATCCATTATTAGAGGTTAAAGAAGTAGCGGAAAAATTACAGGAAGTATTACAAGAAAAATATCCTAGCTCTTTTAATTATCCGATTTTTGCTACTACTGAAGATTATAATAAGCAATGGATGAATGAGGATTATTATTTTACTCATGACACTTTTTCAGAAACAAAATTATTATATAATGGTTTGGATCTGAATTTATTAAAAAAATATAAAAAAGTTTTAAGCTCTCGTCCTCTGAAAACTGAGTTGCCAAAATTTTTGGCCCAAGTCGGTACTTTGCAATTTGGTTTTATGCTTGATTTCGGATCTTTTCGCGATATTCAGCGTCACCGAGCAGTGATTCAGCGCATGCCTTTGCTTACTTTAGAGCATGGTTTTAATCAATTTTATTTTGAGTCATTACCAGAGAGTTTAAGGCAAGCAGCCGAAAGCTTGGTTGGCTATCAAGAGCAGGCTATTAAAAAATTAAATTTAAATCCCGGTATTGCTCAATACTATACGGCTATGGGTTATAATTTGCCTAATATGATTAGTGGTGATTTGCCAGCTTTAGTTTATTTGATTGAACTACGATCTACTAGATTTGTGCATCCGACTTTGCAGAAACGAGCGATTGAGATGGCTAAAATTTTAGAAAAAGAATTTGGCACTTATGGTTTGCAGCTACACCTTGATCAAGAGCCTGGTCGTTTTGATATCAAGCGCGGTGAGCATGATATTATTATTAAATAAGTATGAAAATTAAAATAAAAAAATTAATAGCAGAGGCCACCTTACCGCAAGTTTCACGCGTAGGCGATTGTGCAATGGATCTAGTAGCTGCTAAAAATTATTTATTAAATCCCGGTGATCAAGTTCTAGTTTCTACTGGCGTGGCTGTTGAAATTCCAGCTGGCTTTTGGGGCAATGTCAGAGATCGATCAGGACTCGCTGCTAAGCATGGTTTACATACTTTGGCTGGAGTAATTGACCCCAATTATCGGGGAGAAATTTTAGTAGCTTTAATTAACTTAGGAAAAGAATCTTATCAAATAAAGTCAGGTGATCGGATTGCCCAGATGCTTATCCAAAAATTTGAAGATATTGAAATAGAAGAAGCAAGCGAACTAGTCGAAAGCAATCGGGGAGCTAATAATTTTGGTTCTAGTGGATATTAAATATGTCAGGAAAATTGATAGTTATAGAAGGGGGAGATGGTAGTGGTAAAACTACTCAGTTTAATTTACTTAAAGAAAAATTAATTAAAGAAGGATATCAAATAGAGACGGTTGATTTTCCTCGTTACGGACAAGACTCTGCTTTGATGATAGAAAAATATCTCAATGGTGATTTCGGAACAGCTAAAGAAGTTGGCGCTTATCGAGCTTCTATTTTATATGCGGTTGATCGTTATGATGCTTCCTTTGAAATGAAAAAATACTTAGCAGAAGGTAAAATAATTTTAGCTAATCGTTATGCTACATCTAGTATGCTTCATCAAGCCGGAAAAATAAAGGACATTAAAGAAAGAGATATTTTTTTAAATTGGTTAGATGAGTTAGAGTTTGGTATATTTGCCATTCCGCGACCAGATGTAGTTTTTTTTATGAATATTTCGGCGGAACTTTCACAAAAAATGGCTTTACAAAAAGAGCAACGCCATGATCATTTGAAATCAAAAAATGATATTCATGAAAATGATCTTAGTCATTTACGCGATGCTCTAGAAGCTGGGCAATATGTTGCCCAAAAATATCAGTGGGAGGTAGTTAACTGTGATGATGGCACTGGTCATATTAGATCCATTGAAGATATTCATGAAGAAATTTGTCAGAAGTTAAAAAAATATATATAGTTAATAAATATGTCAAAATACGAAGCTATTATCGGCTTAGAAATTCACTTGCAACTTAAAACTAAGAGCAAGATGTTTTGTGCTTGCGCAAATCAAGAAGGTGATAAACCTAATACTAATGTTTGTCCAATTTGTTTAGGGCATCCTGGCACATTGCCTACTGTAAATAAAGCAGCGGTAGAACAAGGTCTATTGATGGCTCTAGCCTTAGATTGTCAGATTAATAAAAAATCAAAATTTGACCGGAAAAATTATTTTTATCCAGATTTGCCTAAAGGTTACCAAATTTCTCAATTTGATGAACCAATTGCCGAACACGGTAAGTTGATTATTGAAGTAGAAGAAAAACGTAGGCGTATTGGTATTACTCGCTTGCATCTAGAAGAAGACGCGGCTAAAAATATGCATTTAGGTGATAAAACTTTGGTTGATTTTAATCGTGGCGGAGCACCACTTGCCGAAATTGTCACTGAACCTGATTTTAGAAGTCCCCAAGAAGCTAAAGAATTTTTAACACAACTGAGATTAATAGCTCGTTATTTAGGAGTGTCTGATGCTGATATGGAAAAAGGACAATTAAGGTGTGATGCTAATATTTCTTTGCGCCCCAAAGGTGATAAAAATTTTTATGCTAAAACGGAAATTAAAAATCTTAATTCTTTCCGTTCAGTAGAACGAGCTTTGCAATATGAAATCGAGCGCCAAACAGAACTATGGGATAAAAAACAAGTTAGTAAATTGACTGAAACGCGCGGTTGGGATGAAGCTAAACAAGTAACTGTTTTACAGCGTACTAAAGAAGGTTCTTCTGATTATCGTTATTTCCCAGAACCAGACTTGCCACCTTTAGTAATATCACAAACCATGATGGATGAAGTAGTTGCTAAATTAGTAGAATTGCCGGCTGCCAAGCAAGAGCGTTTTAGGCAAGAATATGGTTTGCGTGCCTTGGACGCCAAAGTTTTAGTTAGTCAAAAAGACTGGGCAGCTTGGTATGAAGAACTAATGTCAGAATTACAGATTTGGGTCTGTCAATGGCAAAAGGTAGCTTTAGAGTCTAAGGAGGCAGAAAAATTATGGCTAGAGCATAAACTTGAGCTAGGTCGCTTGAGTTATGCTTGGGTTACTAGCGAATTATTTAAATTATTACCAAGCGGCTTTAAGCTAAAAAATTTAAAGATTAAGCCAGAAAATATGGCTGAATTTATTAGCTTGATTTATTTGAAAAAAATAAACAGTACCGCTGGTCAAAAGATTTTAGCTGAAATGTTTTCTGGTAAAGACCAGGATCCTTCGCATTTGGCAGATAAAATGGATTTAACTCAAATTGATGATGATAGCACTTTAGTTGATTTAGTGATGAAGGTTATTTTGATGTATCCAGAGCAAGCTCAAGAATATCGTAATGGCAAAGAGCCTTTGCTCAAATTTTTCTTGGGCCAAGTAATGAAAGAATCAAAAGGCAAGGCTAATCCTCAGAAAATAGAGGAGATTTTGAAAGAGAAATTAAGTTAAATACCCCCTCTATAATCTCCCCCTAAATTAGGGGGAGATGTCTCGAGCGAAGTCGAGAGACAGAGGAGGTATATAAGAAAATGCGATTTATTTTTAATAACCCTAATTTTAAATTAATACGTAGGGGTTTGCGTCAGCAAATGACGGATGCAGAATTATTATTTTGGTCAAAAATAAAAAATAAGCAATTATGCGCTTATAAATTTCGTAGGCAATACAGCATTGGTCCGTTTATTGTTGATTTTTATTGTCCAAAATTAAAACTTGTTATTGAAATAGATGGTAGTCAACATGCTAAATTAGACATTATTAATTATGATAGCTCTAGAACGGCATATTTTCAATCTATGAACATAAAAGTTATTAGATATTGGAATCACGAGATAATGAATAATATAGAAGGTGTTTATATTGATTTACAAGAACAAATCAAAAAAAGAAGGAAAGAGTTCGATTTTGTTTGACAGACCTTTTATTATTTGTTATAGATTAAACAACTTTAGTTCTTCACTCAAAACCCTAGCTCCGAAAGGAGGTGTGTCATGTGTCTGCCGGAAATCAGGCAAAGGCCGAATGGCGAACGCATCGTGGTTAGCCAATTTGGCGGGCGGAGGTATCCGCCAGAAGAAGAAGCTATTATTCTGGCGCAGGCTGACAGAGAAGCGGAGGCGAAAAAGTCGCCCCCAAAAACCATCAATCCAGAAAATTGAAGAGAGTGTCCAGCGGCTACTTAGTCGCTGGTTTTTATTTTAAGAAATTATTTATCTCTTCTTTAATATCGCTTAGAGCTAAATTCCAATGTATTTTTAAGCCTTGTTTTTCCATGCGACGAAACCAAGTCATTTGCCTTTTGGCATAGTGACGAGTGTTTTGTTTGATGAGTTCTAGAGCTTTATCTAGTGTAATTTCATTATCTAAATATTGGATGATTTCGCGGTAGCCAATGCCGGATAAGGCAGGACTATTTTTGTCCTGATATTTTTGATAAATAGTTTTGACTTCAGCTACTAAACCCAGAGCTACCATTTGATCAACACGTTGATCAATTTTTTTGTACAAAGCTTTTCTCTCTGGGTCAATACCAAAAATGAGGTAGTCAAAAGCACAGTCACCGGATTTTTGACCAGCTTTGATACTAGCTTTAAAAGCCAAAGCATATTCTAAAGCTCGCAATACTCGGACTTTATTGTTAATATCAATAGTTTCTAAAATTTCCGGATCAGAAATTTCTAGTTGCTTGATTAGCTGTTCAAGACTATGTTGCTCTAGTTCTTTGCGTAAAGCTAAATCAGTTTGCGGTAACTGGTAGTTTTGCAAAATAGAGGATAGATACAATCCCGTGCCGCCACAGATTATTGGGAGTTTGTGCTGTTTATGAATTTCATCAATGGTAGCTAAAGCTGCCTGCTGCCAGTCGTGCAAAGAATATTCTTGATCAGGCCTAACTATATCTAACAAATAATGTTTGATACCATCTTGCTCTAAGAGAGTAGTTTTGTTACTGCCGATATTGAGCTCTTGGTAGATTTGCCGAGAATCAGCTGAGATGATTTCGCCCTTAAAAATTTTTGCAATTTCTACAGCTAAAGATGACTTGCCAGAAGCAGTCGGACCGAGGATTACTATTATTTTGGGTTTAATATTTGGCATTGCTTAGCTAGTATTAAATAGGGATAACTTTGGTGAAGTTAAAATTGACGTTTTTCTTTGTATTCTCTCACTCTTCTAATAAATTCTTCTATGTCGTCTTTGTGAATTAGTAATTCATGGTATTCACTAGGATCTCCTTGAAAGTGTAAATCTTCACCTAGACTTGGGTAACCTTCAATTTTTCCGTCTACATAACGACTGGCATATTGGCATTGTTGTTTAAGAAGGCCACGGGCAACATCGCCAAAATTTACATAGCCATTTTCATCTATGTTAAATAATTCACCCTCAATTTCTATTTGATTTTTTGGTTTTTCAAATCTCATATAATAATTTATTTAATTATTTCTGCTTCCACGCCCCAATTTAAGGCTTTAGTAATTTTTACTTTATTAAATTCACCAATGGCCAACGGTTTTTTACTATTGATTTTAACGGTCGTGTAGTTAGACAGTTTACCCATGCTAAGATAATACTGACCAGATTTTTTACTTTGGTCAATGAGCACTAGACTAGTTTTACCAACTAGTTTTTTATTAAACTCTAGTGATTGTTGGCCGATTAGTTTATTTAGTTCTTGCCAGCGTTTCTTTTTTTCCTCTTTTTTAATATCATCTTTAAACATTTTAGCAGCGGTCGTGCCAATACGGGCCGAGTATTGGGCAAAGTAAGCAGTGTTATACTTTACTTCTTTAACTAAGTCTAAAGTAGCCTGAAAATCAGTTTTGCTTTCAGTAGGAAAACCAACAATAATATCAGTAGAAATAGCAAAATTAGGCAACTGCTGACGAATACTGCGCATTAATTTTTTATAACTTGACACTGTATAGTGTCGGTTCATTTTTTTAAGGATTGCGTCTGAACCAGATTGGATAGGTAAATGTAAATAAGGGCTTAAATTTTTACACTTAGACATTACTTTAATAAGTTCTGGTGACATGTCATAAGGATGGGAAGTTAAAAATTTGAGCCAAAAATTTTTCCCCAAGGTATCTACTTTTTTTAAAAGTTCTGGGAATTTTATTTCATCTTTTTTGTCCAAGCCGTAGCTATTTACATTTTGACCAAGTAAAATAATTTCTTTATAATTTTTTTTCAATAAGTCTTTTATTTCTTTTAATATCTCTTGGCTTGGGCGAGAAATTTCACGACCCCTAGTATGTGGAACAGCACAATAGGTGCAAAATTTATTACAGCCAGTCATAATCGGCACATAGGCGCGGTAGCTAGAATAATAGCTGGGTTCAATGCTAAAAAATTGCGGTAAAGCTAATTTTTCTTCAGGTGTCAATTTTTTGAGATCAGTAGCTAGATTTTCTAGATGATTAATATCAATAAACAAATCAAATTTAGTAGCCAGTTTTTTGCGGTCAGCTGGCAAAACACAACCAGAAAGTAGGGTAATAAGCGGTCTTTTTTCTTTAAGTATTTGCCATTCACGTAGTTTGCCATAAATACGATCAACAGCCGCTTGTCTGACTGAGCAGGCAATAACCCCAACTAAATCAGCCTCGGCTTCATTTTTAGTTTCCTGGTAGCCTAGATTAGTTAAAACTGTAGCCAATCTTTCAGCGTCAGATGTGTTCATTTGACAACCAAAAATTATTAAGTGAAATTTTTTAGTTTTTTTAGGCATTGTTAAAGTACTTCATTGTCATGAGCGTGAGATTCGATCACACCAGCTGGGGTAATACGGATAAACTCGGCGTTGTTGCGCAATTCTGCTAGATTGCGGGCATTGCCGTAGCTCATGCCGGATTTTAAACCACCAATAAAATTATTGATAATATTTTGCACTGGCCCGCGATAGGGAACCCGAGCTTCAATACCTTCCGGAGTGATTTGATTAATTTTTTCTTTAGCGTCAGGCCGAGATAGAGCGGCAGTGAGAGAAGCCATGCCACGAGAGATTTTGTATTGGCGCCCTTTATAGGTCAGGGTTGGGCCAGGTGCTTCTTCGGTGCCAGCAAATTGTCCGCCAATCATGACAGTGTCAGCGCCAGCAGCTAAGGCTTTTACTACATCAGCTGCCTGTTTAATGCCACCGTCAGCAATCATAGGAATACCAGCGGCCTTGCAGACTGGAGCGATATTTAAGATAGCAGTTAGTTGCGGTACACCAAAACCAGTAGTAATACGGGTAGTGCAAATAGAACCAGGGCCAATACCAACTTTTACAGCATCAACGCCAGCTTCAATTAAGTCTTTGGCGGCTTGGGCGGTGGCAATATTACCGCCGATTAATTCTAATGCTGGCCAGCGTAATTTTACTTGTCTAATAGCATTAAGAGCATTATCGGAGTGTCCGTGCGCAATATCAATGACTAAAACATCAACGCCAGCTTCAATTAAGCTTTGGGCGCGTAGCATAAAATCTTCCCGGACGCCAATAGCTGCACCGACCATGAGGCGGCCCTTGCTATCCTTGCTAGCGCCTTTGTGATTGTAGTTTTTGGCAATATCAGTAGCAGTAATTAATCCTTTGATTTTAAAATTGATATCTACTAAAGGTAGTTTTTCTATTTTATGAGTAGCAAGTAGTTGTTTAGCTTCGATTATATTGATATCGTGGCTAGCAGTGATTAGTCTAGCTCGCGGTGTCATTAGGTTTTTGACTTGAGCATTTTCGTCATTAGCAAACATCAAGTCGCGACTAGTCAAAATGCCCAAAAGAGTATTATTATCATCACTAACTAAAAAGCTCTTACAATTTAGTTCTTGGATTTTTTCTTTTACTTCTTTGATGGTATTTTCGGGGAAAATCGTAAATGGTTTATCAATAATAATATTTTGGGTACGTTTTACTTTTTCTACTTCTTTGGCTTGTGTGTGAATATCGCAAAAACGGTGAATAATGCCAATGCCGCCGGAAAGAGCCATGGCAATAGCCATGCGGCTTTCGGTGACGGTGTCCATATTAGCGCTGACTAAAGGTATATTTAAGCTAATATTTTTGGAAAGCTTGGTGCCAGTATTTGAGTCGTTGCGAGAACGTAAAGATGATTTTTTTGGCACTAATAAAACATCATCGTAAGTTAAAGCGGTTTTGATTTCCATATTATTTTTTGAGCTTTAATTATAACAAGTCTAAACTACGATTTTTGATTTGAGTTTTTATTTTGGTGATGAATTTTTGTTTGTCGATATTGAGTAGATCTTTTTGACCTCGGACTCTGACTGCTAAATCTTTCGAATCCATTTCTTTGTCGCCAATAACTAGTACATAAGGCACTTTTTCGTGAGCGGATTTACGGATTTTGTTGCCAACAGTTTCGGCAAGTTCATCTAGCTCGACGCGGATACCTTCGGTAATAAATTCAGCTGCTAATTTTTTAGCAAATTCAACATGAGGAGAGGCAACGGTCAATATTTTTATCTGTACGGGGGATAGCCATACAGGAAAATTACCAGCTAGGTGTTCAATTAAATTAGAAGAAAATCTTTCAATTGATCCCATGATAGCACAGTGAATCATGACAATACGTTCTTTATTTCCTTGTTCATTATTACAAAATAAATCAAATCTTTCAGGCATATTGAAATCTAGTTGGACAGTAGCTACTTGGTGCTCTCTACCAATGGAATCTTTGGCCATAAAATCTATTTTTGGTCCATAAAAAGCCGCTTCGCCTACGCCTTCTACGAAATCCATTTTATTTTCTTTTAATAAAGTGCGTAATTCTTCTTCCATTTGCTCCCACATTTTTTCATTACCTAGATAGTTTTTCATATTAGCACTATCATGTATTGATAACCTCCTAGTTAGAGGGAAGCCAAAAGTTCCATAAAAATTTTGGATAATATCTATGACATTAGCTATTTCTTGGCGCATTTGATTGACGCGACAAAAAACATGAGCATCATCTTGAGTAATACAACGAACTCTTTGTAGACCAGATAGTTCGCCACTTTGCTCATCGCGGTAGACCATAGTTGTTTCAGCATAGCGCTGCGGCAGATCACGGTAGCTACGCGGTAAGTGGGCATAGATTTGAGTATGATGAGGGCAATTCATTGGCTTCATAACAAAATCATGTTCTTCACGAGTTTTTATTTTAAATAATTCTTCAGCAAATTTTTCCCAATGGCCGCTAGTCTCATATAGCTCCTTTTTAGTTATATGTGGAATAGCTACTCTTTCATAGCCATATTTTTTACGTAATTCCCAGACATAGTTATCTAATTCTTGGCGCATAACAGTGCCTTTTGGTGTCCAAAGCGGTAAACCAGCGCCCACTAAATCAGAAAATGTAAATAAGTCTAAATCTTTACCAAGTTTTCGATGATCGCGGAGTTTTGCTTGCTCCAACATGTTTAAATGCACAGCCAGTTCTTTGCGTGTGGCAAAAGCTAAACCATAAATACGAGTCATCATTTCCCGTTTTTCATCACCGTGCCAGTAAGCGCCAGCTAAATGGGTGAGTTTAAAACCGTCTAAGGGGATTTCTTTAGAATTAGAGACATGGGGTCCAGCACATAAATCTTCAAAATCTCCAGAAGCATAAAAAGTTATTTCTTCATTTTCAGGCAAATCATTTACCAGTTCTTCTTTAAAATTTTGAGCTTGGGCTTTGATTTTTTTAAGAGCATCTTTACGGCTAGCAGCTGATTTTTTGAAATCAATATTTTGTTTGATAATCTCGCACATACTTTCTTCTAGCTCTGGTAAATCAGTGTCTGATAATTTTCCCGGTAAAATAAAGTCATAATAAAAGCCATTATCAATCACTGGGCCAATGCCTAGTTTGGCTTTAGGAAATTTTTTTAAAACCGCCATAGCCATGATATGGGAGAGTGAATGGCGAATTTTGTGAATTTGTTCTTCTTTATTCATATGTTTTTTTGTATACCCCTTCTGCCCGGCGGGCATCTCCCTCTAATTTAGAGGGAGAAAAAGAAGGGGTAAAATTAATATTTTAAATTAAAAAATCCCAAAGAACAATCGTTCTTGGGACCCACAGCAGAGGGCGGTTCCACCCAAGTTTCCCCAAAAAAAGAGGACACTTAATTTTTTTAGACTTAGGCCTTTTTGGCATCCATTTAGGAGAATAGTTGGTAGCTATTCCAATCGTCTAAAGCGTTATTTATTATAGCTTAAAGAAGTGTAATTTGTCAAAATTACTCAATAATAATATGATCTTTTAAATTTGGAGCTTTTTTAACCCACCATGGGAAAAATTTTACTTCTACTTGATCAATATTAAGTTCATCGGTTAAATATTTTTTGATACCAGCTTCATCTAAGCCTAAAATCTTTTCTTTATCAATAGACCAGGTTTTAGAATTAGAGTTTATTTTAGCTTCTAGATTTACTTCAATAACGGCTGAATTATTGGCTGTATCAATTTCAGAAATTTGATAGCTAAATTGTTTTGGTAAAAATTCTATTAAACTTTGACTACTATCTAAATTTTTAATAAATTTATTTTCCGCCATTTTTTTAAGATCAGCAAGAGAAAATACTAAACCGTAGGCAGTAAATTTTTGTTTTAAATCACAAGTCGGGCTATTTTGACCAATGTAGCTAGTATCAATTGTTTCGCTTTTTAAAAATATACGTTCAGCATCAATTTTTAAATTATCAGACAAACTAGTATTAATAGTATCTAAGGCTTGGCTAGTTGCTTGTTTTTTTAATTCACTTTTAGCTTGTTCTAAATTTTCGGCACTAACTATATAAGTAGGTAAACTTTCCAGTTTGAAACCATCTTTGCTTTCAGCATAAATTTTATCTTGTAAACCTTCCCAAAGTCCGGGAATAGTAAGTTTGCCTGGCTCCATCACCGCATCAGCACCAGCTTCATCGGCAATAGCCCAAACAGTAACACTGCCACCAATCGGAATATTTACTTTTTCTTGAATGCGATAAATTTTATTGTCACTAGAGAGTAGGCGGGTAGTTTTGACCAAGGTCTGATCTTTGGAATAATTATTATAAATAGTCACTAGTCCTTGAGCAGATTCGCTTAAAGTAGTAGTGCTTTGACTAGGTATACTAATAGCGAGTTCTAATTCGGTATTTAATATTTTACCCAAGATGGCTTCGTTGTTTACGTTTTCGCTATTTTCAGCTTGCAAAGGAATGATGATTTTTTCGTTTTTGTTTTCAACTTGGCTAAAAATTTTAATAGTAGTTTTAGTTAAAGCAAAATTTAAAATCAAAAAAATAGCCGCTACCGTTAAAATGAGCAGGGCAATAATAATTTTAGTATAAAGGCGATTATGATTGTTTACTTTTTTAGTCATAGATAAGATAGCTTACTTTGAGCTTATTATACCAAAAAAATTGATTTAAATCTAATTATTAGTCAGTTGCCAAGACTGAGGGCCAAAGAGTTTTATAATTTCATTTTGGAGTTCTGGTTCTGGTAAAACTTTAATGTCAGTTTTAACTTTACGTACTTGGCCATTGTGGATTTCTAAATAAACCGGCGTACTGCCTTTGTGGCTTTCTAGAATTTTTTTCAAATCACCTAGTTTATTTTTATGAAAATCATGAGGCAGGCGAATGCAGAGCCGATTTTTAGAAAAATTAGCAGCCTTGACTTCTTGTAAAAATTGAGGGTTTAAAATTTTGGCATTTTCAACCAGGATTTTAGCTTGACCGTCTTTATCGGATACCTTGCCTTCAACTATTACTTTTTGTTCGTCGTTCCAAAGGCCATAGGTTTTTTCTAAGGTTTTAGGAAAAACTAATAACTCTGTTTGTGTTACTGAATCTTCAATAGTCACAAACATCATGGCCTGACCTTTGTGGGTGGTGATTTTTTGGATAGCAGTAATAATGCCAGCTACTCGGACGTTTTGGCCAGCTAAATTTTTTAGAGTTTTTAAAGGAGTAATTTTTTCTTTAAGTAATTGATAATCACCTGAAAAAGGATGATTGCTTAAATATAAGCCTAATAATTCTTTTTCCCAAGAAAGTTTGCGGTTAGTTTCAATATCCGGATAATCGTCAAGCTTGAGCGATAACATGGAAGCAGACAATGGTAAATCAGCAAATAAATTATTTTGACCGTTTTTTTGTTCGTTTTGAATTTTTTTATGAAATTCTAGTAATTTTTCTAAATTACCCAAAGCTTGTCCGCGAGAAACAAGGGAATCAAGGGCTCCGCACTTACTCAAACTTTCTAAGGATTTTTTATTTAAATCTTTATCTTTGATACGCAGTAAAAAGTCTTCTAAAGATTTGTAAGGGCCATTGAGTTTTCGTTCTTGGATAATGACTTTGGCAATATTTTCACCGACATTTTTAATAGCGTGCAGACCAAAGCGAATCTTACCAAGTTTATTAGGATCTTCTTTATTAACTACTACAGCAAAATTGCCAAAGCTTTCGTTAACATCGGGCGGTAAAACTTCAATACCCATTTTACGGCATTCGTTGATTTCAATAGTTACTCTGTCAATATTATTTTGGTCAGAGGAGAGTAGAGCAGCCATAAAAGCCTCGGGGTAGTTACTTTTTAGATAAGCAGTTTGATAGGAAATCATGGCATAGCAGGCAGCGTGGGAGCGATTAAAACCATAGCGAGCAAAAGGAATAATAAAGTCCCAGATTTTTTGGGCAGTTTTTTTGTCCAAGCCATTTTTGACCATGCCAGCCACCATGGCCACTTCTTGTTCTTGTAATAGTTCTTTGATTTTTTTACCTACTGCTTTACGCAAAACATCAGCTTGACCATAGCTAAAGCCAGCCAAGTCTCTAGCAATGCGCATGATTTGTTCTTGATAAACAGCAATGCCGTAAGTATTTTTTAAAATTGGCTCTAGTTTAGGATGCAAATAAGTAACTTGTTTATTGCCGTGTTTGCCATTGATAAAATCGGGAATAAATTCCATTGGACCAGGTCGGTACAAAGCTACCATAGCAATAATATCTTCTAGTTCCGAAGGCTTGAGTTGTTTTAAATAACGCTTCATGCCGCCAGATTCTAATTGGAAGACGCCAGTAGTTTCACCGCGTTGTAAAAGGGCGAAAGTTTTAGCATCGCCTAAAGGTATGGCATCAATATCAATTTTTATTTTTTTAGTAGCTTCAATAACAGCAATAGTTTGTTCTAGAATGGTTAAGTTTTTTAAACCCAAGAAATCCATTTTCAAAAGTCCCAAATCTTCAACTGGATGCAAGGAGTATTGAGAAATAATAGTTTTATCATCCGAGCTGGCATATTGCAAAGGCGTGTAGTTAACCAATGGTTCTTTAGTAATCAAGACACCGCAAGCATGAGTGGAAGTGTGTCTAGCTAAACCTTCTACTTTTTTAGCCATATCCAAAAGACGTTGGGCTTCTAAGTCTTCATTGTGTATTTTTTTGAGTTCATCTACAGTTTCCAAAGCCTCATTTAAAGAAGAAAACATGGGGATTAACTTGGCAATTTGATCGCAGTAACCATAAGAATAGCCCATAACCCTACCAACATCACGGACCGAAGCCCGAGCCGCCATGGTACCAAAGGTGATAATCTGACAAACATGGTCTTTGCCATATTTATTTTCGACATATTTAATAACGGCATCGCGTCCGGTGTCGGCAAAGTCCATATCAATATCGGGCATGGATACACGTTCGGGATTTAAAAATCTTTCAAATAACAAATCGTATTTAATTGGGTCAATGTTAGTAATACCAATTAAAAATGAGATCAAACTACCGGCCGCAGAACCTCTGCCTGGGCCAACTACAATTTTTTGTTGCTTAGCCCAGTTAACAAAATCTTGCACAATTAAAAAATAGGAAGCAAAACCAGTTTTAGTAATAATGTCTAGTTCATAGTTTAAGCGCTCTTGTATTTCTTTAGGGGCGTCATGATAGCTGTAGCCAAAGCGTTTAGGTACGCCCTCCAAGCTTAAACGCTTTAATTCTTCTTCAGCAGTAAGTCCCTCAGGTAGTTCGTAGTTAGGTAATTGAATTTGTCCTAAAGGTATTTCTACTTCACAGCGATCAGCTAGCGCTTGAGTATTAGTAATTGCCTCAGGTATATCTGGAAATAGTTGGGAAAATTGTTCTTCACTATACATGGAATAATTTTCACCCAAATAAGTCATGCGCTCTTTGTCGGCTTGTTTGTGTTTAGTTTGAATACAAAGTAAAACATCATGCGCTTGATCATCTTCGCTGTTTACATAATGAATATCATTTGTCAGTATTAGGGGCAGTTGATATTTACTGGCTAATTTTTTTAAACCATCATTAACAATTTTTTGTTCAGGAAAATTACGCCATTGTAATTCTAAATATACATTGTTAGTACCAAAAATATCCAAAAGATTTTTAAGCATTAGTTCGGCCGTATCAGCTTGGCCGCCTTTTAAGTGTCGCGCTAAAGGTCCGTTTAAACAGGCAGTGGTAGCAATTAAGCCAGCGCTGTATTTTTTGAGAGTTGCCCAATCTATGCGTGGTTTATAATAATAGCCTTCTAAATGGGCGATGGTAGTGAGTTGGAGTAAATTTTTATAACCCTGGTAATCTTTAGCTAGCAGTATTAAGTGGTATGGTTTTTCCCGTGAACTTTTGTCATCTAAAGTAGTTGGTGAAACATAGGCTTCTACGCCAATAATTGGTTTAAGGCCATTTTTTTTGCATTTTTGGTAAAATTCAATTGTGCCATACATAACACCATGGTCAGTCAGAGCCAAAGCAGTAGCGCCATTATTTTTGGCGCGCTTGATTAAATCATCGATAGTGCCTAAACCATCAAGTAAGCTATAGTGTGAGTGAGTATGGAGGTGAACAAACATTTATTTTTTGCTTCCAAATTTATTTAAAAGTGTTAATAGAGTCCACCCCGTCAAATAAAATTTAAGCAAAGCTTAAATTTTAGATTTAAATTAATTTTATTAATTTAAATCTATTTGACGGGGTAAATTAAAAACCGATAGCAAGAATATCAAACATATTTTAGTTATCGGATGTCCTATCCTCTAATTAAAGATAGGTATTTTTATTTTTGTTCTTTGTTTTTGTTTGTGCGGCGTTTTTCGGATTTATCTCGGATAATGCCAACTACTTGTTCGCCTAATTTTAACATTAAACTACCCCAAGCAGCTAAATGACTGGTTTTGCTTTTTAAATTTTCCATGCCAGTTTCAATAGAAGTGGTTATTTTTTGGATGCCTTCTAAAGTTTTATTGATATTTTTTAAGGTTTTGGCCATTTGATACAAAAGCCAAGCAAGTAATAAGGCTACGATTAGTACTGAAAAGCCAAGTAACCAATTTAAAATATCCTGCGAGGTGTTAAACATATAATTTTTAAAATTATTTTGTAACTTAAGGCTATTATACCACAAATTTATAATCGTTGCCAAATTATTGGATTTATCTAGCAAGTTGTTGTATAATTAAAAATAATATTTAACTATTTATGCCAGATTACAAGCCAATCACACCCAAAGAAATAGAGCGCGGCTATTATTTTTTGACTCATCGTCAACAATTTACTCGTCTTGCTTATGGCTTAGGTGTATTTGTTTGTCTGATTATTTATTCTATTTTTGTTTATAACTTAGTTATTTTTTTTAAGTACTCTTCTTGGCAAAAATTAGCAACTAATTTTGTTGCAGCTAGTTCTTGGCCAGCTGCTCATAGTCAGAGCCAACCAAAAAATTTGACTATCGGTATGCCGCGAGCTTTATTGGTAGGGGATAATATTTATAATTTAGTAGCAATAGTTAAAAATCCTAATACCGATTGGTTGTTGCCAGAATTTGAATATAACTTTGTTATTAATGGTGAAGATTTGCCAGTTAAAGTTAGTTATTTGAATTCAGAAGACACAGTAGTTTTAAGTTCTTTGGGCTATCGTTCTAATCAGGGAGTTAAGGATGTTAAACTAAAGATTAATAATTATAAATGGCATAGGTTATCAAATGATATTAGGCAGATTAAATGGTCAATTAATAATATTAATTTTAAACCATTGAGTCGGGAGAAGGTAGACGATAAGACAGTAGTTTTCCCAGCGCGAGCTTCTTGGCAGGCAAAAAATTTGTCTTTGTATGATTTTTGGCAGGTTGATTGGCAGGTCTTATTATTAAATGGTGAAAATCTAGTTGGTTTTACTGAAATTCCAGCTCGTGATTTTAATTCTTTAGAGTTAAGAGATTTAGAGGCAATTTTTGCTTATAATTTGGCCAGCGTGAGCAGAGTTGAGATTATTCCTAGGGTTAATTGGTTTGATCGGGATAATTTTAAGTTAATTGAATCCAGCGGCAATACCTTTGGTTTATGAGGAATTTTTTAATTATTTTGCGCCGTTTAGATTGGTTGCTTTTTTTAGCTGTTTTGCTTTTGCTTTTTTTAAGCGCTAGCATTTTGTATAGTTTAAATTTAAACATTGCCAATTCTGATTTTTTAGTTTTTCGTAAACAGATTCTGTATATTTTTACCGGTATTTTTATTTTTTTATTTTTTTCTACCATTAGTTATAAAGTTTGGTCAACTTTTAGTAAGTTGACTTATGTTTTTTTTATTTTACCATTGCTGGCCGTATTGCTTTTAGGTATGACCATCCAAGGTACTACAGGTTGGATTGTGATTGCTGGCGTTAGTATCCAGCCAGTAGAGTTTGCAAAAATTGCTTTGATTATTTGGTTGGCTAGATATTTTTCTGATCATGCCAAAGAATTTTATTTATTCCGTCATATTTTTATTTCTGGTTTGGCGGTTTTATTTTATGTGGCTTTGGTGTTATTACAACCAGACTTAGGTTCAAGTTTAGTTTTAGTTGGCACTTGGGTGATTATGTTGCTATTTACTGGTTTGCAAAGACGTCATTTGATTTGGCTGGGGGGCCTATTTGTTTCAATTAGTATTTTGGCTTGGTTTTTTGTTTTAGAAGCTTATCAAAAATTTAGGATTTTAACTTTTATTAATCCAGGACTCGATCCTCAGGGCCAAGGTTATAATGTTTTACAATCTATTACTGCTGTTGGTTCGGGTCAGATTTTCGGACGCGGTTTAGCTTTGGGTTCACAAAGTAATTTACGTTTTTTACCAGAGCCAGGCACGGATTTTATTTTTGCAGTTGTGGCCGAAAATCTTGGTTTATTTGGAGTTTTGGTACTTTTAGGTTTGTTTGTTTTTATTATGTATCGTTTATTTGGTATTATGCGACTAGCTAGTGATGATTTTGGCTCTTATTTTGCTTTAGGCGTAGCCAGTATGTTTTTAGTACAAATTTTTATTAATATTGGTATGAATATGGGCATTTCTCCAGTTACTGGTATTCCTTTGCCTTTAGTGTCAGCTGGCGGCAGCTCTTTGTGGGCGTCGATGATTGCTTTGGGTATAGTCCAAAACATATATGTAAGTCATAAGTAGCTTTTATTTTTATAGACTTGACCCCGTAAAATCCCGCCAGGGATTGTCTATAGATAATTAAAGCGAGAGAATTGTAAATATTATATGAAAGTAAAAATAAGTTTTTTTGTTGCGGGAAGCCCGCGTTTTGCGCGGGCTTATTTAATGGGGTTGACTTATGCCTTGTTTTATGATTAAATAGAGCCACTATATTTTATAAATAATTTTTTTCTATGTCAGATTTATTGTTAAAGGTGAGTTCCAGAAAACTTACTAAAGCTAGCGAGCTTAACGCTTTACGTCAAGAACACCAAGTGCCAGGCGTAATTTATGGTTTTGGTAAAGAAAATCATAATATTGCTGTTGAATATAATCCTTTGGTAAAAATGATTAAAACAGCTGGTACTAGCCGAGTTATTACTTTACAACTTGAAGGTAAAGATATTGAGGTTATTTTAAAATCTTATCAACAAGATCCAGTTAAGGATACTATTACTCATGTTGATTTTATGATTTTGGATCCCAAAAAATCTTTTATCACTACTGTGCCCTTAGAATTTACTGGTAGTTCAGCAGCTGTACGTGAACAAGGTGGTAAATTGGAAATTAAAAAACAAAGCATCAAAGTTAGATGTCTACTGGCTGATTTGCCAGCTAAAGTAGAAGTAGATTTGAGTTCTTTAGCTCAAATCGGTAGTGATATCAAGGTAGCTGATTTGCCAATTGATAAAAAGGTTAAAGTTTTAGATGGTCCAACTGAACCAGTAATTGATGTTATTATTCCTAAAAAAGAAGACGTCAGTAAAACCGCCGCTCCTACTGAAGCTGCTCCTACTGAAGCTGCTACTCCAGAAGAAAAGTCAGAATAATTATTTAAAAAATATCTTTGCTTGTCATAAAGATGTTTCGTTATCATAAAATTTATTTAGCAATAACTGTCATAGTAGTGGCAGTTATTTTATTACTTATTGGTTTAAGCCGCGGTTTAAGGCCTCGTAAATTAATAAATACTAACGATAATCAGGTAGTGGCTAGCTCTACTGCTAGTATTATCCACCCTTTAACAGGTATTGTGGAAACAGATTTTGCTCCATTTTTTCCAGTCGCTGTGATGATAGATAATGCTTATAACATCAGACCGCAAACTGGACTAGAACAAGCTGATATTATTTATGAAGCTCTAGCGGAAAGTCATATTACTAGACTGCTAGCTATTTTTGATAGTCAAAAAATTGTTGAAAAAGTAGGACCAATTCGTTCAGCTCGCCCTTATTTTATGGATTGGGCAGAGGAGTATGCTGGCATCTATATGCACGTTGGCGGTAGTCCACAAGCTTTGAGTAAAATTCAAGATTATAATTTTACTAATATTGATCAGATTGGTGCTGGAGAAATTTATTTTTGGCGTGATCAAAAATTAAAAGCGCCTAGTAATGTTTTTACTTCTAATGCTAACTGGCTCAGAGCTGGAGAGATGAAAACAGTAAAAAAAATTAGCACTAGTTCTAGTGCTTTGGCTTGGAATTTTGTAGCTCCAGCGGCCACTACTACAGTAGCCAAGCAACAAATCGGTATTGATTATTCAGTTGATTTTTATAAAGTAGAGTGGCGTTATAGTGATACAATAGGTGCCTATCAACGTTGGCAAAATAATGAAAAATTTATTTATAATAATGGCGAGCAAGCTTTAGCTCATAATGTTGTTATCCAAGTAGCTCCTTCTAGTTTAGTTGATACGGAAAGAAGGAGTATTAATACTACTAAAGGTGGTAAGGTTTTTATCTTTAATAGTTTAGGCAGGCAAGAAGGACAATGGAAATATATTGATGGACGAACTAGATTTATGTCGGAAGATGGTAATGAATTAAAATTAGTATCAGGCAAAAGCTGGATACAAATCGTAGATAATTTAGAACAAATAAAATTTTAACAATTTTGAATTAGTACCACGCGGTCTTGACTGGCAAGATCGGTTAAAATATTTACTCGGGCAGAGGGTAAATATTTTTTTATTACTTTTTTAATTTCACTTGATTGCTGCGGGTCAATTTCCAGTATTATTAAATAATCTTTAGCTAAATAATTATCTATATTATGGAGCAACTGACGATAGTAGATTAAACCATCTTTACCACCATAAAGAGCAGACCGAGGCTCTTTTTTAATACTTGGTTCTTTTAGTTGGTTTTTAGTTAAATAAGGCAGGTTAGCTAGTACTAAATTAAATTTTTGAGGAGGAATATTTTTTAGTAAATTACTTCTTTTAAAATTTATTTTATTTTTTAAACCAAGTTTACGAGCATTGGTACGGGCTGTTTTTAAAGCCTGTCCAGAAATATCAACCGCTGTATAATTTGCTTGAGCTTGGTAATTTTTAGCTAAACTTAAAATTAAACAGCCAGAGCCAGTGCCAATATCGATAATTTTAGGTGATTTTATGGCTTGTTTATTTAAGTATTCTAAAGCAGTACTTACTAATAATTCACTCTCAGGGCGAGGGATTAAGGTATGTTTAGTTACTAAAAATTTTAAACCAAAAAAATATTTGCTTTTTGCTAAATGAGCAATTGACCAGCCGTTTAAATGCTTAAGTAGCATTTTTTTAAAAGCTTTAACTTGCTCGCTGTTTAATTGTTTAGTGTTATTTTTATAAAGATAGTCAGGGGAGCGATGCAAACTAATACTTAAAATTAAATCTATATCTCCAGCTCCGAGATGGGGATAGCTTAAATAATTTTCTTGTAAAAGTTTTTTAATAGTCATGATTAAGCGCTAGCTTTGGAAGCTGTTTGCAAAGCGGAAATAATTGGTGATAAATCACCATCTAAAATTTTAGGCATATTGTGCAGAGTCAAATGAATACGGTGATCAGTTACTCTATCTTGAGGATAATTATAGGTACGGATTTTTTCACTACGGTCACCAGAGCCGACTTGGTTTTTACGACTTGCTGCTAGTTTTGCATGTTCGGCTTCTTCCATTTGAGCAAGTACGCGAGAACGTAAAACAGCCATAGCCTTTTCTTTATTTTGGCCTTGAGATTTTTCATCTTGGCAAGAAACAACAGTGCCAGTTGGTAAATGGGTTATTCGGACCGCTGATTTGGTGGTATTTACTGATTGGCCACCATGTCCAGAAGCGCAAAAAGTATCAATGCGAATATCTTTGGGTTCGATTACCAAGTCTACTTCTTCAGCTTCAGGCATGACCGCAACAGTTGCGGCTGAAGTGTGAACTCGGCCAGCTTTTTCAGTTTCAGGAACTCTTTGGACACGGTGAACGCCACTTTCGAATTTAAGATTTTTATAAACCTTATCACCAGTGATTTCTAAAATAATTTCTTTAAAGCCACCTAAACCAGTACGGTTAACAGACAAGGTTTTTGCCTGCCAAGATTGTTTTTCGGCAAAGCGTGTATACATGCGATAAAGTTCAGCGGCAAATAAAGCTGATTCTTCGCCCCCGGTACCGGCTCTAATTTCTAAAATTACATTTCTTTTATCATTAGGATCAGCGGGGTGTATTAGATCTTCATAATCAGTTTTATTTTGAGTAAGGATGACTTCTAGGTTTTTGATTTCTTCTTCGGTAAGACTAATCATCTCAGGGTCAGCTTCGGTTTTTAGACTTTGTTTTAAACTGCTAATTTCCGCTTCGGTTTTAGTAATATTTTCTGCCAAATTTAAAATCTGCTTGGCTTCATTGTATTTTTTACCAAGTTCGGCCATTTTTTTAGAATTAGCAAGATTTTCTGAAGCTTGCATTTGTTCTTCTAATTCGGCCACTATTTTTTTCATTTTTATGATAGTGTCTTCCATATATATATTATATCAAAATTTAAGCTAATAAAAAAACTCTAAGAATTAGTCTTAAGAGTTTTTTAATATTTAAACTAGCTACTTTTTAGCAGCTGGTTTTTTAGCAACAACTTTTTTGACAGCTTTTTTAGCAACAACTGGCGCATTCATTTCAGCTTTAGCTTTAGCGCGTTCTTTGGCTAATTTTTTAGCAGTAGAAGCTTGACGTTTGGCAGTACGGCCACGACGAGTAGCACCAACAGCTTTTTGTAATTCTTTCATTTTCTTAAATCTATCCACTCGGCCAGCAGTATCAATTAATTTTTCTTTGCCAGTATAAAAAGGATGGCAATTGCTACAAATTTCCACGCGCACCTCTTTCACAGTTGAACCAGTGGTCAAAGTATGGCCACAAGCGCAAATGATCTTAGCATCAGGGTAATAGTTTGGATGAATATCTTTTTTCATATTTTTACCTAAATTTTAGTTTAATTTCGAAACTTTATTAAAAGTAATGCCAGCAAAGAGTATCATATTTTAGGCCCCAAGTCAAGACTAGTATGGCTAGTCTTGCCAAAATATAAGACTTATGCTATTATTTTGGCACTTTAGGCAATAGCCTATATTTTAATTAATCACAAATATTTGCCCAATGTTTTAGTTTCCCTGCTTACTAAATTTAAGTAAGTTAGCTAAAATGGCAAATATGGGTATCTTTCCTAATTATTAGGAAAGATAAGAAAGGAAAAATAAGATGAGTAATCTTCCTAATTTAGAGGAATTGTTAAAACAAGGGGTACACTTTGGTCATAAAACATCCAAACGTCACCCTAAAGCCGCCCGTTATATTCATACCGAGCGCAATGGTATCCACGTTATTGATTTGCAGGCTACTGTGGATGGTCTAAAAACAGCTTTAGAATTCATCGAAAAAATTACCAAAGCTAATGGTGCTATTTTATTTGTGGGTTCAAAAAAACAAGCCAAAGTATTGGTTAAAGCAGCTGCTCTTAGTTGTAATTCTCCTTATATCATTGGTCGTTGGCTAGGTGGTACTTTTACTAATTTTGATAATATTGTCCGTTTGACTAGAAAATTAGAAAAAATGGAAAAAGAAGAAGCCGATGGCACTTGGGATTTATACACCAAAAAAGAACAAGTTACTTTTAAAAAAGAGTTGGATAAATTACAGGACACAGTTGGTGGTATTAAAGATTTGAAACGTTTACCGCAAGCTGTCTTTGTGGTTGATATTAAAAAAGAAAAAACCGCAGTTTCAGAAGCCAGAAAGATGAAAGTGCCGGTCATTGCTTTGACTGATACCAATGTTAATCCCGAATTAGTAGATTATGCTATTCCGGCTAATGATGATGCCGTAAAATCAATTGAAGTTATTACTAATTTAGTAGCTGCTACTATCAAAGAAGCAAAAGCTGCTAGAACTCTTGCTACTCCCACTAAATAAGATTAACAATCTCAAAAATAAAATTATGCCAAATTTAGAATTAGTTAAAAAAATTAGAAATATTACCGGTGCCGGCATGTCGGACATTAACAAGGCTTTAACTGAAGCTGAAGGTGATGAAACTAAGGCGATTGAAATTTTAAGAAAAAGCGGACAAAAGATTGCTGCTAAAAAAGCTGATCGTGCTATTAATGAAGGAGCGATTGCTTTAGCGCAAGTTGCTAATAAGATTGCTGTAGTTGGGCTTGGTTGTGAAACTGATTTTGTTGCTCAAAACCAAGATTTTATTGATACGGTAAATTCTTTAGCTCAAGAATTAATGCAAACTGGCAAAGAAGCTTTTGTGGAATCGGCTAATCACAAAATTCAAAATGAACTGATTGTTAAGATTGGTGAAAATTTACAACTGGCTAATTTTGATTTAATTGAAGGCAGTATTTTAGGCAGCTATCTGCACTCTAATAAAAAAGTGGCAGCCGTGGTAGTTTTGGCCAGTGGCAGTGCAGAACTTGCTAAGGACATTGCTATGCATATTGCTGCTATGGCACCAAAATATTTACGTCCCGAAGATGTGCCAGCTGAAATTGTAGCCAAAGAAAAAGAAATCTATACTGAGCAGTTAAAAACGGAAGGCAAGCCAGAAGCCATGTGGGATAAGATTTTGCCTGGAAAACTAGCTAAATTTTATAGCGAAGTTTGTTTATTAAAACAGCCTTATATTAAAGAAGATAAACAAACGATTGAACAATTATTATCTGCTAATAAAGCAGTTCTAGAAAAATATTATTATTTCTCATTATAAAATAAATTTAAAAAACCACTCTGTTTATTAGGGTGGTTTTTGTTTACCCTTGTTATTATCGATGTTATTTGCCATAATGTTAGTGCTAAATAACATATATATGCGCATTGCTAAAATACAATTACATAAACTAGATAAAGACTATTATTTTTTACCAGAATTTTCTACTAATAATGCCCAAGCTCAAGTTGGGCAGATGGTAGTAGTAAATACTCCTTTAGGTGAGGACATTGGTAAGATTATTTTTATTGGTGAAAATGATAATCAAGATTTAGATCCAAAAGAAGAATTGAGTTCTTTATTGCGCCCAGCTAGTAGTAAGGAATTGGAGCAGCTGAAAGAGAATGAAAAAAATTATCCTCATTATTTGAAGGTGTGCCGCCAGCTACTCGAACAAAGTAAACTCAAAGAAATGAAGTTAATTGAAGTAGCTGAATCTTTTGATTCTAGTCGTTTAACTTTTTATTTTATTGCTAATACCAGAGTAGATTTTCGAGATTTGGTTAAAGGCTTGGTGTCTAATTTTCATAAAAAAATTAGATTACAGCAGATTGGTGTTAGAGATGCAGCTAAAGCCGAGGGCGATTTTGGTCCTTGTGGACTTAATCTTTGTTGTCGTTCTTGGTTGCATACCTTGGGCAATGTTAATCCTGACTTAATCAAGAATCAGTCTTTATCACATCGAGGTTCAGATCGTTTGACTGGTGTTTGTGGTCGCTTGAAGTGCTGCTTGCGCTTTGAAGATGAAAGTGATCGTTGGACAGATGGTAAGGTGCCACAAGTAGGTGATAATATGAAAATTAAAATTGGTAGTGGTAAAGTGGTAGCTGTTCATCCTGAAAAATTAACAGTTGATTTAGAGATTAATGGCGATATTGTGGAATATCCTTATACCGAAGGTAATCAATGTAAAGTAGCAAAAAGTAAATAAATTTGTTATACTATTAGAGTAAAAATAAAAAATATGGCAAAAAAAACAATCAAAGTAGCAATTAATGGTTTTGGTCGCATTGGCCGAGCCGCTTTTAAAATAATGCAAGAATCACGTCGTTATCAGGTAGTAGCGATTAATGACTTAGCACCAGCAGATACCCTTGCTTATTTATTGAAATACGATACAGTTTATGGCCGTTATGATAAGAAAATTTCCGTAGTAGCAGGTAATATTATTGTTAATGGTAAAAAATATTTAGTAACAGCTATTCCTGAGCCAAAAAAATTACCTTGGAAAAAATTAGGCGTAGATGTAGTTTTAGAATGCACGGGTAGATTTGTCAAAGGCGATGAAGCCATTGACCATATTAAAGCTGGTGCTAAAAAAGTAATTTTATCTGCTCCAGCTAAAGGCGGTAGCACGGAAACTTTTTTATTGGGAGTTAATGAACATAAGTATGCTGGCCAAAAAATAATTTCTAATGCTTCTTGTACTACTAATTGTATCGCACCAGTAGCGCAAATCATGGTTGATAAATTTGGGGTGGAAAAAGCCATGATGACCACAATTCACTCTTTTACAGCTGATCAAAAATTAGTTGACAGTCCTCACAAAGATGCTCGGCGTGGTCGGACAGCTAGTCAAAATATTGTGCCAACTTCAACGGGCGCGGCTATTTCTACTGGCCAAGTAATTCCGGAAATGGAAGGTTTATTTGATGGCTTATCAATTAGAGTCCCAACCCCAGTAGTATCTTTAGCTGATTTTACTTTTGTTTTGAAAAAAAATGTGACAGCTGAAGAGGTTAACCGAGCTTTAAGTCGGGCGGCTAATATGCCTAGATTTAAAGGTATTTTAGGAGTTACCGATGAAGCAGTGGTTTCCTCTGATTTTATTAAAGATTCAAGAAGTTCAATTGTTGATTTATCTCTGACTAAAGTAGTAGGTGGTAATATGGTAAAAATTATTGCTTGGTATGATAATGAATGGGCTTATTCTAATCGTTTGGTGGAAATGATTGGGCAAATTCAATAAAATAAATAAAAATCGCCTATTAGGCGATTTTTTGTTATAATTTATTGGTAAGTATTTATTTTAAAATTTTAAATTATGGTAAAAGTTAAAAAAGTAGTGGCTTCTTTACGAGAAATTGTTTTTGGTTTGGAAGATGGTATGGTATCTACTCTGGGTGCAATCACCGGTATTGGTATTGGCAGTAATAATCATTATGTGATTATTTTGTCTGGCTTGGTAATTATTTCAGTAGAGTCTGTTTCTATGGCAGTTGGTGCATATCTAGCTAATCGTTCAGTAATCGAAGTAGAAAAAAGAGAAATCAAACAAGAAAAAGAAGAGGTGAACAGTAAGCCTAGACAGGAGCGTCATGAGCTAGAACATATTTATCGTCAGTTAGGTTGGCCAGCAAAACTAGCTACTGATATGGCGCAAGTGGCTAGTAAAAATAAGAAATTATTTTTAGAAGAGATGATTAGTCATGAATTGCGTTTGCCTTTGCGCCCTAAAGATCATTCTTTGCTTTCGGCTTTTTTTATGTTTATTTCTTATATTTTAGGAGGACTAATACCACTATTTCCTTATTTTTTTTGGTCTAATTATCTAGCGATGTTTTTGTCTATTATTTTTACTATGCTCGGTTTATTTATGTTAGGAATTTGGACAACTAGAATTACTGGCCAGAGTTGGTGGAAAGTTGGTATGCGCATGATTTTATTAGGGGGAGTAGCCATAATTATTGGTTGGTTAGTAGGGCGGTTGTCACCACTAGCCATTGGATGATAAGATAAGCCTATGCCAATTTATTTTTATAATAGTTTAAGTAAGAAAAAAGAAGAGTTTAAGCCCATCAAAAAAGGGCAAGTTGGTTTGTATACTTGCGGACCAACGGTTTATAGTTATCCGCATATTGGTAATTTTGTGCCTTATATTTATTGGGATGTTTTAAAGCGTTTTTTAATATCACAAAAATATAAAGTTAAGCACATAATGAATATTACTGATGTTGGTCATTTAGTTTCGGATGGTGATGAGGGTGAAGATAAGATGGAAAAGGCCAAAAAAATAGAGAGTAAAACTGCTTGGGAAATTGCTGATTATTATCTTAATATTTTTGAAAGTGATGCTAATAAATTAAATATTTTAGCACCAACTAAAACTTTACGTGCTACCAAAACTATCAAAGAGCAAATAGATTTTGTAAAAATTTTGGATAGTAAAGGATTTTTGTATAAGACTAGTGATGGTATGTATTTTGATACTAGTAAGATTGATGACTATGGCGTACTGGCTAATTTGCAAAATGTAGATTTACAAGAAGGGGCGCGGGTAGAAAAAAATAAAGAGAAAAAAAATCCTACTGATTTTGCGGTATGGAAATTTTCGCCTAAAGACAGTCAACGTGATATGGAGTGGGATAGTCCTTGGGGCAATGGTTTTCCGGGTTGGCATCTAGAATGTTCGGTTATGAGTCGGATGACTTTGGGCGATACTTTTGATATTCATACGGGTGGTATGGATCATTTGACTGTGCACCATCCTAATGAAATGGCGCAATCAGAAGCAGTGACAGGCAAATTGCAAGCCAATTTTTGGTTGCATAATGCTTTTATGAAATTTGATAATCAAAAGATGTCCAAATCTCTTGGTAATATTATGACTTTAACTAATTTAGAGGCTAAGCAGATTTCACCTTTAGCTTATCGTTTTTTACTTTTGCAAAATAACTATCGTACGCCTTTAAATTTTTCTTGGGAATCGCTTATGGCTGCTCAGACTGGCTTGATTAATATTATTAAGACAATTGCTTTTTTAGATAAGGCTACTAAGCCCAGTAAAAAAGTTATGGCCGATTTTTATGAAGCCTTAGCGGATGATTTAAATACTGCTAAAGCTTTAGCAGTATTACAAAGTTTATTAACAAGTTCCGAAAGCAGTGGTGTAAAATTGGCTACAGTTTTTAAGATGGATGAAGTCTTAGGCTTAGACCTAAAGGAATATCAAAAGCAAGCTTTGCAAATACCAGTACTAGCTAAAGCTTTGTTAAAGCAAAGAATTTTAGCTAGACAAAATAAAGATTATCAGCAAGCTGACCAGCTTAGAAAAGATTTACAGAGTTTGGGCGTAGAAGTGCAAGATACAAGTAAAGGGCAGCAAGCAATTAATATTAAATTTTAAATAAAAAAAACAGCTCAGCTTTTCCTTAAAAACTGGGCTTTTTTGTGTACAATTTTTATATTGACAAAAATTATAGGAGTGCTAGCATATAGGCTTATCTAGCATAAAGGATGCTAAGTTCTTCGGAAGTAGTATCAAGGGGGTATAGGCAATTTGCCGCGCGTAGCTCAGCTGGACAGAGCACTCTCATTACGAAGAGAGAGGTCGGAGGTTCAAGTCCTTCCGCGTGCCCCCGGGCTCGCTGGCGTAAAAAAACGTCAGCGAGCCCTTTATTTTTGACAAAAATTTTTAATTATGTTAATTTTGCTTGTCGATTGTTATTTGTAAATTCCTTACTATTAGTCTCAAAACAAGGGAGGGTAAGCATGTCTTTTGAATTGAAGATGGGCTTGTTTACATTAGCCATACTACTATTTACCTTAGGTTTATTGGTAATTTTGCGTATTAAATATCGGCGCGATCGGCGTCCTTTTCGGGCGCGCCAAAGAGCAATGACTTTTACTTCTGCAACTTGGAAAATCTATGAAATCAAGATTTCTAGGATTTTTATTACAGCGACGATTCGCTTGGCACATAATCCTAGTTTGCGTTGTGAAGAGTTGGAGTTTGCTTTGGATCATCCTGATACTAAGCTTTTGCGGCAAAAGATGGCTTTAGAACTAATTAATTTTACACATACCGATGAGGCAGTAAGTAAGGATTTATCCAAGCGCAGTAGCTATCTGCGCGTAGCTTGATTGTTACTCAATTTTTTGGACCCTAGTGGTAGTGCTAGGGTTTTTTATTTTAGCTAATATATTTTGACTGAAAAAATATTTTGTAGTATTATTCACATAATATCAAACAAAATCTTATTATCAACAAGTTATGTCAAAACAAGAAAATTCAGCAAAAAAGGAGCGTATTTTAACTGGCATGCGACCAACTGGCAGTCTGCACCTGGGACATTATGTTGGCGCTTTAGAAAATTGGATTAAATTGCAGAATGAGTATGACTGTCATTTTTTGATTGCTGATTATCAAGCCTTTGGTGATTATGCGGATAATATTTCTAAAATCAGAGATTCGGTTATCCAAGTAACAATAGATTGGTTGTCAGTTGGTTTGGATCCAAATAAAAATACTTTTGTTATTCAAAGCTATGTGCCAGAACACGCAGAGCTAGCCATGCTTTTGAGTATGATTACTCCTAGGGTATTAATTGATCGTAATCCAACTTTAAAAGACGAATCAGCTTTACAAAAAGATATTTCTTTAGGTTTTTATAATTATCCGGCTAGCCAAGCGGCTGATATACTTTTACCAAAAGCAAATTTAGTGCCAGTAGGCGAGGATCAGTTGCCTCACATTGAGCTTACTCGGGAAATTGCTAGAAGATTTAATCGTATGTACGGCGAAATTTTTCCTTTGCCCAAAGCTTTAGTAGGTAGGGTGCCGCGTTTAATAGGGATTGATGGTAAGGCTAAGATGAGTAAGAGTTTGGGTAATTGTATTTATTTGTCAGATAGTGCTGATTTGGTCGAGAAAAAAGTCAAAAAAATGTACACTGATCCAACTAGACTTAAAGCCACTGATCCAGGTCATATTGAGGGTAATGTAGTTTTTACTTATTTAGACGCTTTTTATCATGACAAAACAGAGCTTGATAATTTAAAGAAAGAATATCGGGCTGGTAAGCTAGGCGATGCTCAAGTAAAGAGTCTTTTGACAGGAATATTAAATAATTTTTTGGAGCCAATTAGAGAAAAAAGAGCTTTTTATCAAGCTCATCCAGAAATGATTAAAGATGCCTTAATTGAAGGTACGCAAAAAAATAAAAAATTAGCAGCAACTACCATGGCCGAAGTTAAAGAAGCTATGAAAATAACAGCTTACGAAGACATTAAAAATATTAAAAAAATAATTTTATAAATTATAAAAAGAGTCCACCTCCGCCGTTTGGCGGATGGCGGACTCTTTTTTGGTTGACATTATTGTCTATTTTTTATAATCTATATTTAGTTTTATATGATCTTTAACATATATATATTTTGTTTTTTGTGGGGCTGGCACAAAAGAGAAAGGTAGGTGCTCCATGGTTGGTGTAGATAGAGAAAGGTTAATTAATTTATTTTTTGATCTAGTTAGGATAAAAAGTCCTTCTGGCGAAGAGAGGGAGTTAGCTGTATTTATTTCAAATCTGTTGGAGCAATTGGATTTTTCGGTTACCAGTGATGCTTATGGGAATATTGTAGCCAAGCTTGCAGGCATTGGCGAGTCAATAGTATTGTGTAGTCACATGGATACTGTGCCTATTGGTGGTGATTTTATTAGGCCGCAGATTGTTGATGGAAATAAGATTACTAGTGATGGTAATACTATTTTAGGTGCGGATAACAAAGACTCGATAGCTGCTATTTTTGAAAGTATTTTTTTGGCTAGAGAAAATAAGTTATCTCATAGGCCAATAGAGCTAGTTTTTACTAGGCAGGAAGAGTTGATTTCTCTTGGTGCTAAACAGCTAGATATGTCACTTATTTCTGGAAAGAATTGTATTATTTCAGATAATGCCGCGCCCTATGGCTTGATTACTTTAGGTGCGCCATATAATTATAGATTTAATATTGTGATCAATGGTAAGCGTTCTCATGTTAAAGAGCCAGAGCGTGGGGTTGATGTTTTTAAGATTTTGGCTAGGGCGATCGCTGTAGAAGGGTTACCCTTGGGCAGAATTGATGATTGGACTACTTCTAATTTAGCTCAGGGCTTTCTTGGTTTGGATGGAGAGATAACTAAGGCAGATTTGAAGGTAGAAAATTTGTCAGACTATCCTAGAAATACTGTGCCAGACATTTGTTGCCTATTTGGAGAATTAAGAAGTTTAAAAGTTGAATCTTTGAAATTAGCTACAGATAATATTCGTATAGCCTTAGAAAAAGCAACAGCTTTTTATGGTGGCACCATTGATTTCCAGATTAATTCCGTAGCTGACGGATATTTGTATGATAAAGAAGATCCTCTAGTTGTTGAGATTGTATCCATTTTTAAAGATCAAAATATCGAGCCTCGATTTTTTGAATCAGTTGGCGGATCTGATGCCAATGTTTTAATTCATAAAGGCCTTAAGACCGTAGTCATTAGTTCGGCACATAGAGATAACCACAAAAAGACAGAATTTGTTTTGATAGATGAACTTGTATTGTTAGCAGATTTTTATTTGCGCGTAATATGCTCTTAACAATATAATTAAGCTATTTTTTGAAAAACCGATGTGATATCACATCGGTTATTATATTTAAGTAATTTTATTAATTATTTTTTTTACTTTATTTTTGGAAATTCTTTGTTGCCAGCCTTTGACGTTGATTTCATTATTTTTATTATTACCTTCTTTTAGAGAAGTGCTGACAATAACTCCATTAGCATATTGTAATAATGTTTTAATATTTTTATGGTCAGCTCCGCTACCGATAAATATTGGGAAATTACCAACGCTATTTCTTAATTTTTTTAACTCATCAAGATTAGGCGCTTGGCCAGTCCAATTGCCAGTAATAATTAAAGCATCAGAGCCGCTCTTAATTGCCATTTTTGCAGATTGATATAAATTGTATTTTGATAATATTTTTGAGTGCTTAACGTGAATATCGGTAAAAAGTAAAATATTATTTGCTTTTAATTGTTGGCGGTATTTAACAGCTTGTTTATATACAGGCTCAACTAAACCGCAACTGGTACGAACTTTATCTACAAATACAGGTATTCTAATAAATTTTAAATCTAAAGTTTTGGCAATGCTTAAGCTTGTTTTATAGTCATTCCACAGGGTGCTAATGCCGATTGGTAATGTGCTTTGTTTTTTAATTTTTTCTCCTAAATAAGTCATGGCGACAATAGTTTCAGGGTTTACCATTATTTGGTGGGGGATATCGTAATTATTTTCAAAAATAACAGCATCAACTCCACCATCACTAAAGGCTTTAAGATCACTTAAGGCATTCTGGCTAGCGATTTTAAAACCAGGGAAATCAGGATAAGCTAAAAGTGGGGGAAAATGCAGAGCCCCAATGATAATATTTTTATTTTTTTTGAATATTTTTTTTAACATAATTTATTATTTATAATAATAGCATAAAATTTAAAATGTATATATATTTAAATGCGCTAGGCAAGTGTGAACTTGCCTAGCGCATTGTATCACAATCTTAATTTGGTAACATCTTAGCTACCAATCTCATCGTTTCAAGGGCTTGGCCACTTTTGAGAGCAGCTTCAGCCATTTTGAAACCTTCGGCAAAAGATTTGCAATAACCAGCTAGGTAGTAGAGCAAGGAAGCGTTCGCATAGACAGTGCTCATGCGTTCGCCGTTAATTTCTCCAGACAGGAGCTGGAGCGAATATTCGCCTTTATTGCCAATCGGGCGCACAGCTTCCAGTGGGATAGGGTGAATACCAAAATTTTCGGCACTAAGCTCGTATTCCAAAATTTCTTCATTACGCAATTCAGCAACTTGAGTACCACCATGGCACACAGAAGCTTCGTCCATACCAAAGATTCTTGATTCATCAGCAAAACCACGAATAAATAGGCCGTGCTTGAGATGTGTTAAGCCTTTCTGATTAAGAATCAAATAAACTTCAGCTACGACGCGAGGCGGGATCAGTTGATTCACGCCCAGAACACGCCTGGTCATGAGTTTAGTGGATATAGGATTAGTGATGGGTCCGATGATGTCATTCATATGGGGTAGTTTAGCAAAGCTATGGGTTTGCAAATGAATCTTTTTGTAGCGAGTATCAAGTGCTTCCGTATACCCAAAATTATATTTTCTCAATGCTTCCATTACTTTGTCTTTGTCGGCAAAAGTATTAATGCGACAAATTTTAGAAACAAAATCAGAACTACCATAAAGACCTTTATCAGCATTGGCAGGGGAACCGTGTTTGCACATCGGTATGCCATCAGAGGCAGCAATAAATGCTGACACCGTGCTAATATTAGCGGTAACGATCAGATCGCCACCCATGCCGCAATTATCCATTGCAAATTCCATTTCCGGGTTCAAGAATCCAAATTCGGATTTAGCAATATCATGTTCAAAAATAGCAGCACAGATACCAGCAATTTGTTCAGCTGGACTCTTGGGCAGTGGATGACCGTGATGTTCTTCAAGACGCTTGTTCCATTGCCAGTTATAGGTAGCTTGGCTGTGCAGAGCGCAAAGGACAGCCACGCTTTGTATCTGCGCAAGGGCATTACCAGCGCATCCATCTAGCGTGTAGACACCCAAGGCGTAAGCTTCGTCATATGTCAAAGGAATATTCTGATAAGCATGATCTTTGAGTAGGTGCTTGACATCGATGGGCATTGTTGGTGCTCCTTCTTTTAGGCTAGTTGCCTTTATCCCAACCACTCTATTAGCTTGTCCATTCCTAGTCTCACGGTATTGTGAATAGATATTATAACCATTTGATGAGATTCGGAATCTTTATTTCCATTAGGGTCTATTATGTCACTAACATCAGTGGATAATTCCCCGAATAATCTTATTTTATAAAAATATTGGGGGAATTGTTCTTTAAGTTTAGTCAGTATGTAAGAATCCATGGCCAATATTTGTTCAGCCTGGTGAATTATGTCGTTATCTATCGGAGTAGATTTTTTATCAATAGGTATTTCTATACCTATATTATCCAGGTATGGTTTAGCCAAATTATATTCTTCTGAGTAATCACGAAGATTAAGATGTTTTGGTAAGGGTAGACCCATTGTGCCTTGTAAGCTTCTAGAAACTACACTTATAGTATCTTCTTTGCCTATTTTTTTTATTTCTTTTTGCATACATAATTCAGCAATCACTGAGCGATATATATTGCCTTTGCAGACTATTAAAATGGTTTTCATTTCTTTAGCCTCCTTGTTTTGCGGGAAATTTGTAATATCGTTTTACAACCTAAGCTATAATGTTAAAGAGCAAGTCGATAAATTAAACATAAATGTACGAAAAAGTCAATAAAAAAACTTCTTATCCTCTTGTTACAAATATAATATTTGTACTAAAAGGACGAGAAGCTTCCCGTGGTACCACCTTTATTATTTTGATTGTTATGACAAATTAAAAAATCTGTCAGTAAAACAGATCAAAATCACTTTTACCGACTCAAGCCCCATTAGCTTATGCTTATGGCGACATCAGTTAGCCCATGATTACGGAGGCTGCCGAGTTATCACTAACGCAATAACCATCTCTGCGTGCCCAACCCCGCAATTTGCGGGACACGCTTCATAGATTTTGTAATTTTCAAAGTATTAATATTATCTTATATTTTATTATTATTTTTGTCAAGCTTGTTATTAATGCCTTGACATAAGCCTTTTTTTATGTATAATACCATTATATTTAGTTCATGTCATTGGTGGGCGCGTCGGTTAATTGGTAAACCACTGGTCTCCAAAACCAGGACTGGGGGTTCGAGTCCCTCCGCGCCTGCCACCCTAAAATATGGCTCAGATCTAGCTCAGATTTGAGCTTTTTATTTTTGACAATTATTTAGAATTATGGTAATTTCATAGGCAATTTAAGGTACATTGATAATATAAAGAAAGTACCATTTTCTATACAAAAACTGATATTTTTAGCGATTTTGGAAATATAGTTTTTACTTGTTAACTTCACCACAACTAACACAGGAAAACGGAGGTGATGACATGCAAAATAAGCGTATCCTGACAGGTATGCGTACGACCGGCAGATTGCACCTTGGTCATTTTGTTGGCGCGTTGCATAGTTGGCTGGAATTGGAAAGAGAATATGAATGTTATTTTTTGTTAGCTGATGTTCAAGCTCTTACTACTCATTTTGATCGCGTGGCTGAGATTGAGGAATCAGTACGACAAGTGGTCATTGACTGGTTGTCGGTTGGCCTTGATCCCAAGCATTCTGCTTTTGTACTGCAATCAGCAGTGCGGGAATATCCGGAACTTACTACCTATTTAGCCTTGCTAACCAGCATGGCTGAGCTAGAGAGAAATCCTACGCTAAAGGACGAGATCAAGCAACACGGCATGTCTTCAGTGAATTTGGGATTTATGATGTATCCTGTTTCACAGGCAGCTGATATTTTGCTATTCACTCCTGATCCCAGTGATCCGGAAGCTGAACTGCTAGTGCCAGTTGGCGAAGATCAGGTGCCTCATATTGAAATGAGTCGCGATTTGGCGCGGGCTTTTAATCGCCAATATGGCGATACTTTTGTTTTGCCTAAAGCTAAGGTTGGTTTTATTCCGCGTTTGGGTGATTTGAGCGGTGGTCAGAAGAAGATGGGTAAAAGCTATGGTAATGCTATCTACCTATCTGATAATAGTAGCGATGTTTCAGAAAAAGTTCGTCTGGGTACCACTGATCCTAATAAGGCTAGAAAAAATGATCCGGGTAATCCTGACATTTGTCCAGTTTTTTCTTATCAGCAAATCTTTAATGAATCAGAAGAGTTTCAGATTCGTAAGGATTGTATAGCTGGTAGTTTGGGTTGTGTTGATTGTAAGGCCCGCTTGGCTCAATCAATCAACACTTTTCTAGAGCCAATGCGTGATCGTAGATCAGATGTTGAACAAAAACCCGATATTGTTGCTGAAGCTGTTTGGTCCGGCACCAACCGTGCTTGTGAAATTGGTCAGAGGACCATGGAGGAAGTGCGGCGGGTAATGCACCTGGACTACCCAAGTCTTCCCAAGCCGTCCTAAGGGAGGTTAGTGGTCATGGAAGAAACCAAAATGTTTTCCGGTCGATGGCCCCTGGTGGGGGCCAAAGACGACACGATCCGAGCTTTCTTGGATCAGCAGTTTAAGGAAACTATTCGTTGGGGTGAAAGCGAAGTCCTGGGTTTTCCCAGTATGTCGCCACACCCTTTGGGTTTGGATATTTTGCAACAGGGTTTTCTGTTGCACGCTAACAATATTATGACCCTGACTCGTAGTAGGGGAGAAAAAGGTTTTGCTGGTTTTCAAAATATCGAGCGTGATTTGATTAATATGGTTGGCAACCTGTTGGGTGCCAAGCAAGTTGACGGCTACGTTACTTCTGGTGGAACTGAAGCTAATATGATGGGTTTGTGGGTTGGTCGTGAGAAGCTACGGCACACTGTTGTTGATCCGAGTGATAATCGGGTAGCGGTGTTAGCTTCGTCAGCTTCCCATTATAGTCTGCGTAAGGCTTGTAATCTTTTGGATTTGGGCGAGGGTATTTGGACTCCTTGTGCCAAGCCTTGCTTGGATCCTATTGGTAATAAGCCGATTAAGCATGTTTTTCATCCGTCAAACAATGGCGGTGGCCTGCATTTCATCAAGTGCGATGAAAGTGGTCGTATCGATGTTGTTGAATTGGAACGACGCATTTGTCATTTGCGTGAGCATTACGGCATTCGTCGTTTCCTGATTTTTTTGAATGAAGGTACGACTTTGACTGGCGCTATGGACAATGTCCAAAGCGTCGGCTCTCTAGTTTCTTGTTTGCGTAATGAAGTTTCGCAGCAGTGGGATTTTTATATTCATGTTGACGCTGCTTATGGTGGCTTTGTTTACCCCTTCTTGCGTGAAACGCAAGACATGAATTGGGGTTTTCGAGTGCCTCAAGTTGATTCTATGACAGTTGATCCGTATAAGATGGGGCAGTGCCCCTTGGCTGAAGGGATTTTCTTGTGTCGGCGTTCCGAACAAGGTGATGGTCCGCAATGCTATATCGAGCGTTCGGCTCATTATGTTGATGGTGCTCAAGATGATACTTTGATTGGTTCGCGTGCCGGCGCTTTTGCCGCAGCTTGCTGGGCTGTTTTCCAGCGAGAGGGTTCGAGCGGCTTTGCCGGTATGCATTCCGCATCTTTGCTGCAACGTGACTATTTGGCTGATCGTTTGGCCAAGTTGTCTTTGCAACCTCAGTGTCATTTGAATATGGTATCTTTCTATTTTCCTCAAGATCTGAATAGTGCTGTTTGGCGTCGGATGGCTGATTTGGTTACCGACTATCGTTTGATGTGGGATTGGTTTAGCCGTGATCCTGAGGATCCGGAAGATCATCCCCGCAAGATCGTCAAGTTTAATATTACTCGTGACGTAAAAAGCGAGTGGATTGATAACTTCATTTCCGATTTGGAGAAGATTTTTTGATAATTCCTGATTTTACAAAGGAAATATGCAAAGGGGGCACTTAAAGTGCCCTCTATTTTTATTATTTTTTCTTGACAATCTTTATTCAAAATTGTATCTTTAAACAAGACGGCTTAATTATTTAGACGGCTTAATTATGTTGCTATCAACATTTATCTTACTGCTTGTTTGGCTAATAAATTTTTCCTTATTGATATTTATTTTAGTTCAAAAAAATCGTCCGCGGCGCTGGCCAATATTTACTATGGTAGCGCTGCTTTTTATTTGGCAAGCTTCAGAGTTAGCTAATATTTTTTTATTTTTGGACAGTCCTTATCTCTTGTTGTCTGTACGTTTTGGTCTGCTGCCAACTTTATATTTAGCGCCAACTTGGGTTTGGCTAACTTGGTCGCTATTTGATCACTGGTCGACAACTAAGCTATTTAAAAAAATATTATGGTTTGTGCCAGCTATTATTTTGTCGCCATTGGTTTTTACTGACTATAATTTGAGCAAAGTTATTTTTGATAAAGGAGAATTATCTTATGTACCTGGTCCGATTTATATTTATTTTGTTTTATATTTTGCCTTATTGATGGCCTATGGTTTGTATTATTTAATTCGTAATCGCAAAACAGCAGCTAGTATTGTCAAAAGACAAATTGATTATATTTTTATTGCCACTGCCTTAGTAGCTCTTTCTGCTATTTTGTTAAACGTAGTTTTACCTTTATTAGGTGTTTCTAATTTATATTATATTGGTGTTAATGTTTCTATATTTTTCACAGCTATTGTTACTTATGCCTTATTTCATGAAAGATTTTATGATTTAAGGATAGCTAGTTATCGGACAGTAGTTGATTTGTGGCGTTTGTTTATTACTGGTGCTATTTTTTATTTATTATTTATACTGCTTAAGCAGGTAATAGTAGTAGACTTTAATCAAGGTGCCAATATTATTGTTGGCTTCATTGTTTTAGGACTATTAGCACCAATTGTGTTTGAGGGAGTGAGTCGTTCTTTGGATTATTTGATTGTGAATCCAGCTTGGGACTACACGCAAGCCCTGGATAATATTGCTAAAATTTTACGTTCCAGCCAAGATTTAAATTTTTTACTAGCTAATCTTACTAAGGAAATTAGTCATATTATTGATTATAATGATATTTATTTGTATTTATCTAAGCGCCATAAGCCTGATATTTTTTATCAAGTCTTTCCTAGCGGTGAAAGATTATTGGCTCTTAATGAAAATCTCTGGCTACAAAAATTAGCTCAAGATAAAGAAATTAAGCAAACTGCCGAATTGGTTTATTGGCAAGGGGATTCGCAAATCACGGCCGAGCTTTTAAATAGTCATATTGACATTGCTTTGCCAGTGTTTTATAATCAACAGCTTTTGGGAATATTGTTAATAGATAATAAACAAAAACTATTATCCATACAACAATTGGAATTTTTAATTGAAGTTAATAAATATCTAGATATTGCCATTGGCAGTTTATTATTGTATGAGCAGGCCTTAGTAGGAAAGCAATCGTAGGAAGAAATAATATTATATTAATATAATAAAATGGAAAAATTTTTAATACAACAAAATTTAGTTTTATTTATTGTTGGCCTAGTTAATTTATTAATGGGCGTGTTTATTTTTAGTCGCGGAGTAAAGAATAAAATAAATTTGTATTTTAGTTGCATGACTTTGGCTAATTTTTTTTGGTCTTTAAGTTTAATACTTTTTAATTTAAGTTCCAATCAAGAGACATTGAGATTTTTTGCTAGCCTGCCCTATGCCTTTGCTTTTTTAGTGGTGGTATTTTTGTTTTATTTTTCTATATATTTTCCTTATAAAATTTTTAATTTACCAAAAATTTATAAATGGTTATTAAACTTTATTGTGGTTATTGTGTTAGTTTATACTACCGTTTTTTATAGATTGTTCGTTGTAGAAACAATAATCTGGCCTGGTAATATGGCAAATTTTAATTTATTATCTTATGTAATATACACTTTATTATTAGTTTTATTAATGTTGGCGGCTCTTATATTTTTATTTTATAAATATCGTTTGGCGGAGGGTTTATTTAAATGGCAATTAAAAGTTGTATTTTGGGGAGTATTTTTAGGTACTTTTTTTGGCAGTTATTTTAATTTATTCTCAATGTATAATGATGATTTTGATTATGTTCATTTAGGCCCTTTATTTACATTATTTATTAATTTTATAGTTTTAGGTTTTATTATAATGCCAAAGGATAAAATAAATAATTAATTTATGAATATTTTTTTAACAGTACAAATTATAACATTAACCTTTGCAACTTTAATTAATTTGTTGATGAGTATTTTAGTGGCTAAGCGTGGCTTAAAAAATAAAATAAATAGGTATTTTAGCATTGTAACATTTTTTAATTTTTTATGGAGCTTTACAGTAATATGTGCTTTTTCTGGAGTTGCAATAGAGTTAGTTAATTTTTTTGATAAAACCACTAATTTTCTTAGTATTGGTATTATTTTATCTTTGTTTTATTTTTCTTTACATTTTCCCTATCAAAGAGAAGAAATAGATAAAGTTAAAACTACTATAATTTGGTTATTTACTATTTTATTATCCAGTATAATTTATACTAAGTGGTTTATTATTAGTACTGTTTGGAGAATGAGACCATTTGATTATATTTCGTATTTTAATAGATATGGCTATTTTATTTATGTTACTTATTTTTTTATGTTAGCAATTTGGTCAATTTATTTATTATTTGTTAAATATAAACATGCTGAGGGTTTAGCTAAAAAGCAATTAAAATGGTTAATTTTAAGCATTAGTATTGGCTTATTTGGTGGCGCCTATTTTAATATATTGTTAAATTACTTAGGAGAATTTAGTTTAGGTTGGCTTGGTCCAATTTTTACTTTATTTATGAACATTACTGTTTTCTATTTTATTATATCCTCTAAAGATAAGATTAATGACTAGAGCCAGGAAAAAAATATTATTACTATTGGCTGGTGGCACTTGGATTTCAGATAAGAATCAACGCTTATTAAGCATCCAAGAAAAAACAGACGTCCTGCCTTGGCTTAGTGTTTTGCCGGAATTATCAATTATGGCTGACTTAGAGCCTGTTTTTATCAGCGGCGAAGCAGAAACTTTGAATCCTTTAATTTGGGAAAAAATGGCTAAAGTTATTTTAGCCAAACAAGCAGAAGCAGATGGCTTTATTATTGTGAGTCGCAATGAGCAACTAACTTACACGGCTAGTGCTTTAGCTTTTTCATTGCCTAATTTTTCTAAAAATATTATTTTAACTGCTAGTTATTTAAGTGGCTTAGAATGGCAACGCAATAAAGAATATTTAGTCAAGATTAAGGCTAAATATAGTGGTTTGGGCTTAAAGGCTAATTTAATTAATGCAATTCAGGCCTTAGATTATAAGTTGCCGCAGCCAGCTATTATGTTTGGCACGCGTTTGTTGCCTGGCTTGCGGGCTAATTTTGAGCCTAATAGTGATTTAAATTTATTTAGCAGTCTTGATAATAATTATTGGGGTAGAGTTGATTTTGGTGTTAATATAAAAACAAATTTGCCGAATTATAAAACAAATTTGCCGAATTATAATAAATTACAAGCTGAAATTTTAATTTTAAATAATGTTAGTGGCTTGCCCTGCTTATTTTCCAAAACAGAAATAAAAAAGTATAAAGCTATAATCATCAAGGGTGAAGATGGGGCAATTTTAGAGCCCAGTAAATTAAAACAAATAAAAGATTGGACTAGACCAGTGGTTTTATATAATTTTGTTAATCACAATAATCAGGCTGGTATATTTTTTATTAATAATTGCACTTGGCCAGCTGCTGTAATTAAAACTATGTGGCTGGCAGCTAATGTAAAATCAAATTTAGAGTTTGGTAAATTATTAAATAAAAATTTGATGGGTGAATATTTATTATATTAATTGAAGATCCGCCCAGTTAAATAAATTTAAATTTTTATAATATTATGTCATTCTACACTTATGTATTGTTGAGTAAAGAGGATAATAAATTTTATATAGGTTATACTAAAAATTTAAATTTAAGATTTAAGCAACACTTAGCAGGTCAAGTAGAATCAACTAAAAATAGGAGGCCATTAAAGATAATTTATTACGAAGTATGCTTAAATCAACAAGATGCAATAAAAAGAGAAAAATATTTAAAAACTTATTTAGGTAAATTATTTATATATAAGAGGCTTAAATCTTATTTAACGGGGTAAATATGAAAATATATTTTTACAGTCCACAAGCAAGTAGCGAGGCTAGTTTAGTGAGTAATTATTTAAAGCAGGCAGGTGTTTCATTACTTAGTAATTTAGCGCCGGTTTTGAAAAAAAACAAAGATAATAGCGAAGGCGCGTTGAAAGTAGATGCTTTGTTGATTTTAGCTAAAAATTTAGATACACAAGCAGCCTATCTATTGGCTTTAGTTTTGGCCCAAAATCGTCCAGTTTTATGTTTGTTGCCCAAAGGATCTAAATTAGATAGCACTTTGGAAAACCTGAATCAACAAGCCAATTTTGCTAAAAAATTGCAAATTAGCTTTTATCAAGACAGCGATTTAAAACAACAAGTTATTGCCTGGTTGCAAACTTTAGATCAGGGTAAATTGCGCAATTTATTTAATATTAAATATACTTTGCGTTTGTCAGGAAAAATTTCTGATTATTTAAATTGGAAAGCAAGTGATGCTAATATGTCAGGAGCAGATTGGTTGCGGCAGTTGATCCAAGATAATATGGATAACGACACTGCTTATCAAACAGTTTTAAAAAATAAATATAAGCTTAATTAAATTATGATGGAAAATCAGCATCCGGTTAAGAATTTTTATGATTTGGATTATCAAGTTTCACTAAAGGCTAAACCTTTTTTTATCAAAGCCAAGGAAAATAATAATACTTTAATTATTTTAGTGCATGGTTTTTCTAGTTCGCCTTATGGTTTGCATAAGCTAGCTGATAATTTGGCCAACTTAGGTTGGGACGTAGAAGCGATATTATTAAAGGGTCATGGCGGCAGCTTTGAAGCTTTGAGGGATAGTAACAGTTTGCAGTGGTATCATTCTTTAGAACAGGTCTATTTTAAATATGCTAATATTTATGAAAATATTTTTATAATTGGTGATTCTTTTGGGGCTAACATGTGTATGCAGTTAGCTTATCATCATCCTCGTATCAAGGGTATTGTAGCGATTAATCCAGCTATTTTTATTAATAAAGAGCGCTATATTCGTTTAGCATTGCCACTGGCACGAATATTTATGAAGCGCTATAAAAAAAATTGGCATCAAGTTGCGGATTTAAAAAATGTTCGCGAAGCTGGTCGCCATGTTTATTTGCCAATTAAAAGCATTGTTCAGTTTTATCATTTTATTGACCATTTTACTAAAAAGACAGTAGCTCAAATATCAGTGCCGATTTTGATTATTCATTCTCGGCAAGACTCTGTTTCTAGTCCGCGTAGTTCGCAATGGATTTATGATAATTGGGCCAATGCTGATCGGCAATTATTTATTTTACAAAAAAGCAAACATGGTTTTGGCATGATTAATTCCAGTCGGCATGATTTTATTATGAATAAGATTGATAATTTTATTAGTAGGCGTTGTGTTTAAATTATGTTAGCTAAAAAATTTCAACGTCATATTGAGGATTTTATTTGTGAGCATTGTGGTATTAAAGTACAAGGAAATGGCTATACCAATCATTGTCCCAAGTGTTTATGGAGCAAGCATGTAGATATTAATCCTGGAGATAGAGCTTCGGCTTGTCAGGCCTTGATGAAGCCTATTGATTTAGAATCAAAAGGTGATGGACAAGTTATTACTTACCATTGCCTTAAGTGTGGTTTTGAAAGAAAAAATAAGGTAGCAGAGACTGATGATTTAGAAGAATTAATCAAACTAAGTACTATTAAATTATAATAAAGAATTGCCCCGAAGTATAAAACAGCGGGGCAATTTTACTATTGTGGTAAAAAGTAAAATTATGGTAAAATAATATTGAAAAAATAGACATGTCACAGACAATTACGGATGTTTTTAAGGAAAGCGTGGAAAAGTATGGTAAGCGAAATGCTTTGGCTTTTTTAAGTAACAAAAAATACCAAACTATTACTTATCAAGCTTTAGATAATTATCGTTTGCAGATAGCTAAATGGTGGCAAGAATTGGGCCTACAAAAAGGGGAAAAAATAGCTATTATGTTACCTAATTCTCCAGAGTGGATTATTGCTGATTTAGCTGCTGCTAGTCTTGGTCTAGTAATTGTGCCAGTGCATAGTACTTTTAGTGGTAGTTATTTAGCCAATTTAGTTAAACATGCTCAGGCTGATTATTTATTGATTGATGGTACTAACTTTGCTAAACATAAAGATACAGTTAAAAATTTGTCTTTTAAAAAAATATTTTTAGTGAATAAAGAAGGTGAATCGCAGCATTTGTCCTGGCCAGTTTTAGACGCTGGGCTTTGTCCAGAAATCAAAAAGCCTAATATTAAGGCAAACGATTTACATATTATTATTTATACTTCTGGCACTACCGGTGATCCCAAAGGTGTGATGTTATCGCATCATAATATAGTGACTGATGCCTTGTCTGCTATTCGGCGCGTGCCGATCAATTGTCAGGATAGATTTTTTTCTTTTTTGCCTTTATCACATGCTTTTGAGCGTATGGCTGGCTACTATTGTCCGATTTTTGTTGGTGCTAGTATTTATTTTGCTCAAAGTCCTAAAACCATGGTTGCTGATATTAAGTTAGCCAAGCCTACGGTTTTGCCTAGCGTGCCTAGAATTTTTGAAAAGATTTACGATAAGATTTACGATAAGATTAGGAGTTCAGGGCAAATGCGCAAACAATTGTTTTATCAGGCAATTGATTTAGCGAGAGCTAGACGACATGGTCGTTTGCCTTGGTCACAATTAATAAAATACAAAATTTTAAATATTTTGGTTTTAAAAAAGTTGCGTCAAATTTTTGGTGGTAGTTTACGTTTAGCAATTTCTGGCGGATCTTCATTAAATCCTATGATTGGTAAATTTTTTGAAAATCTTGGCATTAAAAATATCGAAGGTTATGGTTTGACTGAAACCAGTCCGATTGCGGCTATTAATAAATTGGATTTTTATAAGTACGGCACGGTTGGTCCAGCTATAGATTGTAATCGCATTAAGATTGCGGAGGATAAAGAGATATTAATAAAAGGCGATAATGTGATGTTAGGGTATTATAATAACCCTGAGGCTACAGCTGATGTGATGGTAGATGACGGCTGGTTTAAAACTGGTGACCTTGGTTTTATAGACAATGATGGTTTTCTGACCATTATTGGTAGGGCTAAAGATATGATAGTACTGTCTACTGGTAAAAAAGTATTTCCAGAACCAATTGAAAATGTTTTAAATGCTAATAAATATATTAGCCAAAGCATGGTTTATGGTAGTAACAGCAAACATATTTCTGCCTTGATTGTGCCGGATAAAGAGGAATTATCCAAGTGGTGCCAAAAGTCTGATTTGCAGTTTGCTTGGCCTGAAATTTTAGAAAAAACAGAGTTAAAAGAGTTTTATCAACAGCAAATAACTAAAGCTTTAGAGCACTTGGCAAATATTGAACAAATTAATCATTTTCAATTGTTAAATGAAGAATTTAGTCAGGAGAATGGCATGTTGACATTAACATTGAAATTGAGACGGCCTCATATTATGTCCAAATATATAATTAAGTGATTTAAAAATATGTTTTTTTCAAAATATAATTATATTAAAAATATTTTATTATCTAGAATTAAAAAAAATGTTAAATCTGATTTAGAAATCATTAATATATTAAATTTATTAAAAAATAGTGTAGGCTATCCTGATATTAAGGTTTTAGAGTCTGCTACTGGTTCAGAGGTATTTGTTGATAATAAAAAAATATTAATGTTTGGGTCTTATAATTATTTAGGCTTAGCTAATAGAAAAGAGGTTATTGATAGTGCCGTTAATTATGTAAAAAAATTTGGCATTGGTACGGGCGGTGTGAGATTGTTGACTGGTAGTATGGTTATTCATGAAGAAATGGAAAATTTAGTTGCTAATTTTACAGGTCACAATAACTGCGTTTCTATAGCTTCTGGTTTTGGCACTAATGCAGGTATTATTCCAGCTGTTTCTAACCTTCTAGGGTTTGGTAAATTAATATCAGCTAGAAAGTTGGTAATTTTTAGTGATGAATATAATCATGCAAGTATAGTTGATGGTTGTAGATTAAGTAAGGCTAAAGTATTAGTATATAAACATAATAATATCATTGATTTGGAGGAAAAATTATCTAGGTATAAATATAATAGAAAGTTAATTATAACGGATGGCGTTTTTAGTATGGATGGTGATATAGCTAAGCTTGATAAAATTCTAGATTTAGCAAAAGAATATAATGCTTTAACCATGGTAGATGATGCTCATTCAATTGGTGTTTTTGGAAAAACTGGTTCCGGAACAGCGGAACATTTTAATAGAATAGGAGAGGTTGATATTAATATGGGAACGTTTAGTAAGGGCTTGGGTGTATCAGGCGGCTTTGTTTCTTGTAGTAAGGATTTAGCAGATTATTTTAGAGTAGCTTGTAGAACATATATGTTTTCAGATTCATTATCGCCAGCCATTGTTGGTGGTGTTATTGGCTCTATTAATTATATAAAAGAGCATCCTGAAATTAGAGAAAAACTTCGAACTAATTATGAATATTTTAATAGTAATTTAAAAAAAATGGGTTTTGACACTTTTAATAGTAATACGCAAGTGGTGCCACTTTTAGTAGGTAGTGATTATAATACAATGTTATTTTTTAAAAAATTATTTGATTATGGTTTATTTGCGCCAGCTGTAAGATGGCCAGCTGTTCCAAAGAATACTGGTAGGATAAGATTTTCAATAATGTCATCTCATAACAAAACACAGATAGACACAGCTTTAAATATGATAGAAACGGTTGGTAGACAATTACATATTATTTAAAAATTTTTTATGTTTGGTTTGATTTTAGTTAGTTTTATAGTGATTGCTAGTTTTATTTTACCGTTTTTTGTTTTAAAGCAAAATACTAAGAGTAGACTGCATCAATTATTTTTTATATTTGCTCAAACAAATACAGTATGGGCTATTGATAATTTGCTTACAGGGATTTATCCATTAGAGATATGGGTAAGAGGAATGTATGGCATAGGAGCCCTTTTAGTTTCTAGTGGATTGGCTTGGTTTTTTTATCTATTAGAAGGTAAAATTAATATATTTAAATATTGTTTTGTTTATTTTTTTGGTTTTTTATTCTTTTTTCTATCCTTATTTACAGACTATGTTGTAAAAAGTGTCGATAAAATTTATTTTGGTTATTTTGATGGTCAGTTTGGGTCACTTTTTTATATTTATAGTATTTTTTTATCTGGATCTTTAATATATATAGTCTTTAGACTTTTTAGAGCAGCTCATAGGAGTATTGGTATAAAAAAATTGCAGATGATGTATGTAGCAACAGGAGCTTTTATATTTGCATTTTTTGCAATAATATTAAGTTTTATTTTTCCAATTATATTTACTAACTTCTTTAGTCAGTTTGATTTGACTGGTTCTTTTATATTTTTACTTTTTATATCTTATTCCATAGTAAAGTATAGGCTAATGGATATAAGAGTAGTTTTAATTAGGAGTATTTTATATACTTTTCTTGTTGCTATGGTTGCCAGTTTTTTTGCATTATCAGTTTTTTTATCTACTACTTATTTAGGTGAAGAAAATAAATCTAGTAACATTATTGTTTACATAATTACTTCTTTTATTATAGTTATTTTTTTAGATCCTTTAAAAAGAGCTTTTGCTAAAATTACAGACAGAATTTTTTATAAAGACCGCATTGATTACCAAAAAGTTTCACAAAAAGCCAGTGCTGTTGTTGCTAAAGAAATTGATTTAGATAAACTTTCTTATGCCATATCTCATCTGCTAGCAACAGAATTAAAAATTAAAGAAGTTTCAACTTTAATTGCTAAAGATAAAAATTTCGTTTTACTTTCCAGTTCTCAAATCAGTAAGTCAGACTTTAAATTGAGCCCTAGTTTTATTAATTTTATCCAAGAGCATAGGGAATTTATTATTGTTGAAGAATTAATTAGAGAGCAGGGTGATATAAATAATGAGTCCCCATATTATCAGACTTTGGATATTTTTATCAGAGAAGCCGAAAGTTTTAATGTAGAAATGGTAGTACCAATTGCCGATGATAATAATATTGTAACAGCCATATTGTTATTTTCTGCTAAAAGTTCTGGCGATTTATATAATCAAGATGATATTAACTTTTTAAAAGTCTTAGTGCCACAAATTGGTACGGCTATCACTAAGTCTAAATTGTATGAAGAAGTTCAGATCTTTAATCGTGAATTACAGGCTAAGGTAGAGGACAGAACCAAGAGTTTACGCGAGGCCAATATTGGTTTAGAAGAGCGTAATAAATTTTTGACTACTATGCAGGTGGTGACTAATATGGTTAGTCGCACCCTAGATTTAAAGCAAGTTAATCAAAATATCGCCAATAGTATTGCTTTGGAATTAGGTTATGTGGGTGGTATTTTAAGTTTTATTGATGAATCTAAGCATACTCTAAAAATAGGCGCTATTACTGATAATGAAAAAACGAAAGATGTTATTAGTATTTTGGGTCGTGATCCTAAAACTTTTGAAGCTCAACTTAATCCGGAATTTTCTTTGGGCGCGCAAACTGTTTTGTCTGGTAAAATAAATTTTTCCGATAAAATGTCTGATTTTTTCTCACCGCCGGTTGAAGTTGCGGCGATTGATAAAATACAGAAATTTTTAGGAGTTAAAACAGTGGTGGGTTTGCCAATTTTTTCAGAAAACAAAATTATCGGTGTGATACATTTTTTGATGGCAGTAGAACGCCATCATATTTCGGCTTTGGATATTGAGACTATGACCGCTTTGACTAATCAAGTTGGAATCGTGTCTCGTAATTTATATTTATACAATAATTTACAATCAGCCAATGCCGAATTACAAGAAGCTAATTTGCGTTTACGCGAGCTTGATCGGGCTAAATCTGAATTTTTATCAATTGCTTCGCATCAATTGCGCACTCCAATCTCGGCTCTCAAGGGCTATTTATCCATGATGATTGACGGAGATTTTGGTCCAGTGCCGGATAAAATTAAAGTAGTTATTAAAGATTTATTTGAGAGCGCTTCGCGTTTAGCACGTTTAATCAATGTCTTTTTAAATGTTTCCCGGATTGAGTCAGGTCGATTAAAATTAGACAAACATGAAGTTCAAGTAAATGATTTGATAGTTAGTGTTGTTAAGGAATTAAATAACCAGGCTTTACAGAAAAAATTAGAGTTGCTTTATGAAGAGCCTAAAAAAACCTTGCCTTTGATTAATGCTGATAGTGATAAATTAAGAGAAGTGATTTTGAATTTGATTGATAATTCTATTAAATACACCTTGACTGGCTCGGTAAAAATTTCAGTCAGTGTTGAGGCTAATGATTTTCATTTTGTGGTCAAGGATACTGGTATTGGCATTGATCCAGAAGAAGCCAAAACTTTATTTAGAAAATTTGTCCGTGGCTCGGGTGTGGCGCAAATTCATACTGGCGGCTCTGGTTTAGGTTTATTTATTGCCCAAAAGATTATCAAAGAGCATGGTGGTAAAGTTTGGGCGGAAAGCGAAGGCAAAGGTAAGGGTAGTACTTTTCAATTTGTTATACCAATCGATGGTAATGGTGAGATGGTAAAGATCGCTAGCGCTGAAGAATTTAAGTAAAGCTTGACGGTTATTTTTTCTTAGGTATATAATAAGTTTAGCTTAAGAAAAGCGACAAGATGGCAATTGTCAGATTTAATTTAGGATATTTTACAGGCAATTATTTTAGATTGTTTTTTTAATATAAACAAAAACACAGGCAAGCTTTAATTATTAATTTAAAGTTATGCCTCAAAAGAAAAGCGATTTTAATTATTTATTTTTAGTATCGATCTTTTTATTTATTTTTTTGCCGCAACTTTCTTTGGCTCTTGGGTCAAAGCAAAAAATAATACAGGACAGTACCAAATACGTAGATAAATATTTTAGTAGTAATTTAAAAACAGGCGATCAGGATTTTATCTATTTAGGCGAACAAAAAATAGCCACCGTAGATGCTCAAGGCAATGTTTTTTACAATTTAGATGACCATTTGGCTTCGCCGACTTTGATAACTGATTCAGTTGGTCAAATTGTCTCTAGTCTTGATTATCAGCCTTTTGGCAAATTAAATTCGGCTGTTTCTAGTACTAATGATCATTATCAATTTAGTGACAAAGAGTTTGATGCTGAAAATAATTGGCAGTATTTTGGCGCTCGTTATTATGATAATATTTTGGGTCGTTTTAGCTCGCTTGACCCCGTTTATCTACAAAATGTTGGGCAATATTTGGCTGATCCGCAGCAGCTCAATAGCTATGCTTATGCTCGTAATAATCCAATTAAGTTAATAGACAAGTCTGGAGAGAAAGTTTCGGAATACCAGCCATATAAGGCTAAAAATAATTTTTATAATGTAGGCGAAGCTTTTGGCGTATATCGTGGCTTAACATTAAAAAGCGGGGGAGAATTTACCGGCAGTGATAAGCACGAGTATCAATGTGTTGCTCTGGCTAAGGACTTTGTCAAGCAACAATTTGATGTTACTATTGGCAGGATAGGGAGCGGTAGTAATTTTGGTAAGCAAGAAATACTTAATAGTTTTAAAAATGCAGGTAATTTTGAGGTTTATAAAAATGGTGCTACAGTTATGCCGCAAGAAAATGATATTATTTCTTGGCAGGGCGGTGGCTATGGTCATGTAGGTGTTATTGCGGAAATAAGTTTTGATCCAAAATCAGGCAGTGGTTATGTGTATACGCTAGAACAAAATGCTAGTAAAAATAGCGCTTTGTTTGCCCAAACACTGCAAAGAAATTACAATAAAGCTGGTCAGGCTACTTATACTATTGGTGACCGATGGCAGAGTTATCAGGTGCAGGCCTGGGCTCGCTATGGAAACCAAAGCCAATTACCAGCTGAAAATTATTCACCAATTTTATATACGCCAGCTCCTAATTTATCAAAATATTATGAATAAAAAATTATTATTTTTTTTAAGCCTAGTTTTTTTGTTAGCGATTACTGTGGCTTTGTTAGTATATTATTTAAATAAATCAACGAATTCACATTTAACAAATCAAGTAAATAATATTTCTTGGTTAACATATAAAAATGAATCTTTAGGTTTTCAGATTAATTATCCACAACAGATGGAGTTGTGGAATGGTAATTGTATCTTAGAAGATGGTCAGGCAAAAATTACCAATGGCTTAGTACCTACCAAAATGTTCGTTGATACTGCGGCGGTTTGGATTTCCTATGAATATTTTTATGAAAATGTTAATGGAGCTTGCAAAAGAATTGATAACTCAATAGCTCTCCTAAAGGAACAAAGTGCTTGGAAAATTGTTATAGCTGATAATATTAATAATGATAAAGATCTAGATATTTTTATTAAAAAATTCTATAAAAATTTTGGTAATTGTCAATTAGAAGAAAAGCGTCCTGCTATACAAAATGGCGTTTATGATGTTTTTACAGCTTATGATGGTAAGGACTTAGGAGAGTCAGAATGTTTTATTAATACTTGGTCAGTTATTAAATATTATCCAGCTAATAAAAAAGTGATTGCTTGGACAATTGGGCAAGAGCCATACTTTTGGTCTGACAATAGGGGAGCGATTACATTTGATCAAGCTATGGCTGATAGTTTTATGTTTTTACAATAATATTCCAAATTTAAAAATCAGAAAAACTAAAAGCCTCTAGTATTAATTAGGGGCTTTTAATATTTGACAAGTTTTTTGCTTAAGCGTATATTTAATGTAGCTAGTATAGACGGCTTAAATTCTTGCGACGGCTATACAAATTGTCCGCTAAATTTAAATATTTATGTTAAGAATAGCAAAAAGTAATTTATTATCAAAAATATATTGGCCTTTTGTCTTTATTTTGATAATTTTAATTTCTTTATTATTTTTAATATTTGGCTGGATTTTTTATTTAGCTGATTGTTTATTTTTTCAAAAATCTTTAGAGCGTAAAATCAAGAAAAGCGTTTTGGAGGATAAAATTATTTTAAACAATTAATCAAAATTATATGTCGAGGTTAAAATTATTTAATACCTTATGTCTTTAAATAAAGAATCATCATTTAGTTTTGATAACGTTTTTAATGAAAAAACGGAGTTTGTGCAATATACTCTGGATACTTATAACCGTATTTATAATTTACCTACAATCAAATACGAGGGGGATGTTTCGGATGAATTATTTGCTTATGTGCAAAAAAGGAATTTTTTTGTACTTTTAGTTATCTATGATGGGAGTGGTCGTATATTTCTGGAAAGAAATTTACAAGAACAACTTTACTGGTCTTTGCCTGGTGGTAGCATTTTAAAAAATGAAGATATTCATACGGCGGTTAGAAGAATTTCTGAGAGAATACAAACAGATGGTAATAAAATGATTTTAGGTGAGATTGAACCAATTGCTTTTATCAAGAATAAATTTAATTGTCAGGATAATAGTTTTGTGCATCATGGTATAGCCTTTACTGCTAGGATTAGAAATTTTAAAGAGATTAATTGTGACGAATCTTTGGGGGCATTTATTCATCCAACTGATCAAGAGATTGATAAAATTAATAGGTATGCTAATCAGCAGGTGGTAAAATTAGTCTTGAGCAGATTAAAGTTTTTTGATACGCCTTTTCCAGAAATAGAGGTTGCTACTAATGAAAATTGTGCTTGGCGATATTTTATTCATAATAAGTTCGTTAAAAAATTTATTTTAACTTCAAGAATCAAGAAAAGATCAGAATTTTTAGATAAAATAAAAAATCTAATCGGTGAAGCTGGTAGTTTCATAGATGTCTCTTGTGGTGATAGTGATATTATTAATAGTGTTAATAATGAAAAGTTTAATTATTTGGTGGCTAATGATATTAGTTGGAGTCAAATAAAGTCTATTCAGAGTAACGATAAGAAAATTATTTTTACTAATCATAATGCGACTTATTTACCATTTAAGGAAAATTCTTTTGCTGTAGCATATTGCGCTAATACCTTGCACCACATGTCTTCTAAAAAAGAGTTGTTAAAATTATTGGATAGTATTTTTAGAGTTGCTGAAAAATTGATTATTGTAGAGATAGAAAAACCAAATAATTCAGGCCTTATTCCATATTTTTTACATAAATATTGGTATGCCGGTTTTTTAAAAGATGTTGGTGGCGCTTATCTATCACGTCAAGATTTTTATAGTATCATTTCTTCACATTTTGAAAAAAATGCTAGTATAAAATTTGATAATTTTTCCAATATTCAAGGAAATTATTTGATAGCCGAAATATCAAAAAAGAAAAAATCAGACTTATCAACTCGAAAAATTATTGAGGTAGAGGCTAAATATATTTGTAAGGATATTTTAGCATTAATTAAAGAGTGCCAAAAAAAAGGTTTTATTTTACAAAAAGACTTGTTGGAAAAAGATGAATATTTTACTGATATTAATGGGCAATTTGTTAAAGATAGAACTTGTTTAAGATTGCGTAGTAATAATGATAAACTGGAGTTGACTTTTAAGGGCAAGTCCCAAGTGCCATCTAATTTTTATTTGAAAGAAGAGCATAATATTATTTTAGACATTAGACAATATAATGATTATCAAGAGATGATTAATTCTTTAGGTTATCATAATTATGTTGAGGTCAAGAAAAAGCGTCGGGTATACCTTAAACAAGAAGTAGACTTTGCTATAGCTGTAGTTTTAGATGAGTTGCAAAATATTGGTTCATTTGTAGAATTTGAGATTAGTTATATTCGCGGCCAAAATTCACATTCAGAGGATGATTTTGTCAATATTTTTGATAAAATAGTAGATGAATTTAAGGTTTGTGGTTTAACGCCAGCGGACGAACCTTATCGGGATTATGTCGCGAAATTTTATGCTAATAATATTTTAAATAAAGATAAATTAAGCACTATTTTATTTGATTTTGATGGCACAATCGCTCCATCTGAACAGATTTTTTTTGATGCTTACAAAAAAACAGCGACAGAGTTTTTTGGGCAACAAATCTCAATAGATGATTATCGTAAATTTGAGTTGGATCAAGAAGGCTGGTTATTTGATCATCTTTCAGCTGGTTCCATAAATGGCAATAGGATTTTTGGCAAAGAAACATTTATGGAGGCAGTTTATCTTGAATACGAAAATTTATTAGTTAAAATATTTAATAATAATAGTTTATTTTTAAATTTACATGGCATAGAGATGCTAAAAAAGAAAGGCTATAAATTAGGGTTGGTTTCTTCCTCTAAAAGAAAATATATTGATTTAATATTAAATAATCTAAATCAAAATGGATTATTTGATGTTATTATAGCCAGAGAAGATGTTGATAATTTGAAGCCTACACCTGATCCTTATTTGTTAGCTATGGATAAATTAGCAGTTAAAGCAGATGAGTGTCTGGCTGTAGAAGATTCTAACAAAGGTATTATGGCAGCAACCCAAGCTAAAATTAATTGTGTATCAGTTCGTAAAGATTCTATTTATGAAGAATATAATAATAGTAAATACGGTGATAGATCATTTGCTAGCGTTTTGCAAATTTGTTTGATTTTGTTATATGCAGATTAATTATTGATAAGTACATAAAAGTAGTCATTTTTTAAAAAATATATATTTATTAAAGTAACTTTATAAATAATAAAAGCGTTTTGGAGGATAAAATTATTTTAAACAATTAATCAAAATTATATGCTGAGGTTAAAAGCAAAATTTAAAATGAAAATAAAAATTTTTAGTTTGGCTATTTTATTGCTGCTCAATAATTTTGCTTATTTACCAAAAGTAAGCGCGCAGGCAAAAATAGTTGAGCCAGTAATGCCAGCGGATTTAAATATAGACGAATCAGTTTTGTCTTTGCCAATACCAGAAGAAGTAAAGCCAATTTTGATTGATCCTGATTTAAAACCGGATTTATTGCCAATAGAAGAGCCTGGTGATATTTTGGCAATAGAGCCAAAGCCAGGCAATCTAGAAATAGAGACTTTGACCGAAGAAGATCCTGAACCAAATTTTGATAAAGGCGAAAACAAAATTTCTTTAGAAAAATTAAATTTAAAAACCGAAGGCAATTCTGGGGCTTTGGTTTATGATTTTCCTTTAGCTATTCCTCAAGGCAGAAATGGTTTGCAGCCCAATCTTGCCTTAAGCTACAATAATCAAGATACAGAAAAATTAAATCAGTTTGGCTATGGGTGGTCTTTAAATCTTCCCAGTATCAAAAGAATTAATAAAAAAGGTTCGGATAATCTCTATGCTGAATCTTTTTTTAGTTCTTCCTTATCGGGTGAATTAAAATTAGTAAATTCCCTTGATGGTCTGCATGGTGAATATCAAGCTGAAGTAGAATCTGGTGATTTTATTAAATATGAATTAACTGAAAGTAATTATTGGCAAGCAACTGATAAAACAGGTAATATCTATACTTTTGGTGTTGCTACCAGTTCTCGTCAAGATAATCCTAGTGATCAAGCTCAGATTTACCAGTGGTTTTTAAGTGAAACTCGGGACACTAATGATAATTATATAAAATATGAATATTTTAAGGATGCTGGTCAGATTTATCCTGATACCATAACTTATACTGGTAATGATACAACAGATGGTATTTTTACTATTGAGTTTTTAAGAGAAACAAGAGCTGATAATTTAGACTCTAATAACACTGGTTTTAATGTTATTAATAATTATCGTATTTCGGAAATAGATATTAGTATTAATGATAATTGGGTTAAAAAATATGAACTGGATTATATTACTAGTAATAACGGTCAAAGCTCATATTTAGATACTATTTTAGAAAGTGCTAAAGATGAAAGTAATAATATAGTTAGTTTACCAATAAATGACTTTGATTATCAGGAAACTGTTAAAAGTTTTACCTTAGAAGAAAATTATGAGTTTCCTTTAATTTTTCATTATGATTACGGTAACACTGAGAAAGACCAGGGTGTAAGATTGGCTGATGTTAACGGCGATGGATATATAGACGCAGTCCATGCTTATTATCGTGAATATTATCAGGAAGAGCAGCACTACGTTCTTGATTATAAAGATGTATATATAAATGACGGCAATGGTCATTGGAATTTAGATGAAACTTACAATTTCCCAGAGTATTTTTTATTTTATGATGGTGATCAGGGTGTTAGATTAGATGATGTTAATGGCGATGGCCTGGCTGATGTGGTCAGGGCTTATTATCGTGAGTATGACCAAGAGGGACAACATTATATTAATGACTATAAATATGTTTACATTAATAATGGTCATGGTTGGGATTTAGATGAAAACTATGAACTACCAACTTATTTTATTTCATATTACAAAGAAAGAGGCGTGAGATTAACGGATGTAAATGGGGATGGCTTAGTAGATTTTGCTAAATCTTACTATGTTTGGAACGGTAGTACAGAGTATATATATAAAGAGGTCTATATAAATGACGGCAATGGTAATTGGAATTTAGATGAAAGTTATGATATTCCTGTATATTTTAATTATATGAGCTGGGGTACAGACAGCAATCAAGGTGTGGAATTAGCTGATGTAAACGGAGATAATTTAGTCGATATTTTAAGATCATCCCATATTGTAAATAGTAATGAATATATTATTAAAGAGGTCTATATAAATGACGGCAATGGTAATTGGAATTTAGATGAAAGTTATGATATACCAGTGTATTTCTACTATATTAGTTGGAGTACTGTAGTTGATGAGGGTGTAAAGTTAATGGATATCAATAAAGATAATTTAGTTGATTTTGTAAAATCTTATGGAGTATCTAGTAACGAATATCAAGAAGTATATATTAACAATGGTCATGGTTGGGATTTAGATGAAAGTTATACTTTACCAATAGATTTTTCTAGAAGTGGAGATAGAGGTGTACGAATAGGAGATGCTGATGGAGATGATATAGGGGGTTTGATTCAGGGTTTGCGTTGGTGGAATTCACAAGGGTCTCATGATGAACAAAAGGTTTATCTTAACAACGCCAAAATCGAATCTCTCTCTACTATTAAAAACAGTCAAGGCTCAGAAATAAATATTAGTTATCAGCCATCTACACAATATAAAGATCAAAGTGGCAATCTACTTAATCCTAACCTGCCTTTTGTAGTGCAAACAGTTAAACAAATCACTATTAATGATGGTTTAGATAATGAATCAACTATCGATTATCAATATAGTGATGGTCAGTATTATTATAATAATCCCGAGCAAAGAAAAGTAGCTGGCTTTGGTCAAGTAGAAAAAATTATTGATGATACTAAAACCATTACTTATTATCACCAAGGCAATGAATCAAATTCTAGCCAAGGCGAATATCAAGATAGCTATTATAAAATCGGCAAACCATATCGTAGTGAAACTTATGATAATAATAGTAATAATTTGCTTTCTCAAGAATTATATAAATGGGAAGAAACTGATTTAGGTCATAATAATAAATTTGTTTATAACACTTTAAAATCTAGCACTGACTTTACTGGAGCTACTAAGTCAACAGCTATCCAATATAATTATGATTTAACTTCAGGAAATTTGTTAACGGAAAATAATCTGGGTGAAGTAGTTGTTAATACTGATACTGGTGAAATCACTAGTCAACTAACTGGTGATGAAAAAGATACAGCTTATGCTTATGCTGAAAATATAGAGGATCATATTTTAGCAGCACCAATGACTAAAGTAATTAGTGATAACTCGGATAGTAAAGAGCAAAATCTTTATTATGATAACTCTTTGGTTTTAGGACAAGTAGAAAAAGTAAATTTAACCAAAGAGGATTATCTTGAGCAAGATGTTGAAGTTAATAGAAATTTTAACAATCTTGGCTTAGTAACTGAAGAAATATCGCCTGAAAATGCTACTACCACTATTGCTTACGATAGTAATAATTTATATCCAGCTTCTTCTACTAATGCTTTAAACCAAGTTAGTTATACAGAGTATAATTTACTCAATGGTCAAGTAGCAACTACAACTGCTTCTAATGGACTGACAACAGTTAATAAATATGATGCTTTTGGTAGGTTAAAAGAAGTATGGATTTCTAATCCTGATAGTCCTTCAAATTTAATTAAAAAACAAGAAATCAGCTATCAGGATATTACTTTACCAAGATATAAAGAAAGCAAAGATTATTTTGATAATAATCTCTACACTACTACGCGCGAGTATTACGACGGTTTAGACAGAGTTATTCAGAAAAAAAGCAGCTTAGCTAGCACAAATGAGTTTACTACCCTTGATATTAGTTATGATTCACAAGGCAGGGTAGCTAGACAATCTTTGCCGTATATTACTAGTAGTATTGTCTACAGTAGTGCTGATTTATCAAAGCCTGCCAAAACTTATACCTATGACGCTTTAGGCAGAGTTTTGACAGAAGTAACACCAGTGGGGGCTACTAACTATGATTATAATGGTTTTACTACTCAAATTACTGATGCTAATAATAATCGTAAGGATTTGACTAAAGATGCCTACGGTAATTTAGTGCAAGTCAAAGAATACAATGGCGCCAGTGTCTATACTACAAATTACGAATATACTTTGACTAATAAGCTGAAAAAGATTACTGACTCGTCTGGTAATATTAGAAACTTTAGCTATGACGCTCTAGATAATCTAGCTTGGCAAGATATGGTGCACAAAACATCGGTTAGCAATCCGGCTAAGATTCAATACACCTATGATAAAAATGGCAACGTCTTAACGGAAACATCTTTTAAGAATGATGCTATATCTTACACTTACGATGATATTAATCGACCCTTATTAGAAAAATTAAGTGGCAATACTAAAATTAGTTATACTTATGATCAACATGGCGATATTGGCCAGCTAAGTTTTGCCGATTATGGCAATGGCAATTCTAAGGCCTATGATTATGATATTTTGGGTAGAGTCAAAACAGCTACTACCACCATTGCCAATGAAGTATTTGTCATGGAGTTTGACTATAATTTAGCTGGCGCTTTAAAGATAATAAAGTATCCAGACAATAAGACAGTTAGCTACAACTTTAATGCTATTGGTCAAGTAAGCGGTGTGAATTTAGCTACTTCTACTTTGGCTACAAATATCACTTATAATCAAAACGGCCAGATGACGCATGTAGAAAGGGCTAGTGGCGTGACTACTGATTATACTTATGATCCAGCGCAAGCTTTTCGCTTAACTAGAATTTTATCTACCCAAGCTACTTCCACTTTGCAAGATCTTAATTATACTTATGATAACGTAGGTAATATTTTGACTTTAGTTGATAATGCTAATATGGATCTTAAAAAATCAGCTACTTATGCCTATGATGATTTAAATAGGCTACTCACAGCCACGGTCAGTTATCCTAATCATCCTGATAAAAATTATACGCAAAGCTTCACTTACGACAGTATTGGTAATATGACCAGTAATTCTGACTTAGGCACTTTAAACTATAACAATGGTCAGCCACATCAATTATCTAGCTATGGTTCTAGAAACTTCCAATATGATGCAGCTGGTAATATGACTAGAAACGGCGGTATTAATAAATTCTCTTGGGACTATCGTAATCGTTTAAGTCTGTCTAACGACATTGTCTCAAATAATAATACTTATTACCAATATGATCATAATAACCAAAGATTCTTAAAATATACTGAAGACTATGTCTTTATCCCTCCAGATATTGAAGAAACACCAACGGTACAAGGCAGTATGATGCAGGCAGAAGGTTTGGATGGTGGTGAAGAACAGCTAGATGGAGTCGGTCATTGGGAATGGCAGAGGATAAAAGAGGATAAGTATATTGAAAATTATTTTGAAAAAAATGAGACTGATCAGACTAAAGCACATATTTATTTAAACTCTATCAAGATAGCAACTATTAATAATAATGATAATCCATATTATATTTTAGGAGATCATCTGAATTCTAGTTCAATATTAACAGATGGCTCTGGTGCTACGGCTCAATTGTCAGATTACAAGCCATTTGGTAGTATTAACTATGATAACAAGCTCGTTGATTTGAAAAATGATTATAGTTTTACTGGACAGGAGTATGACGAAGAGTCTAGTTTGCAGTATTATGGGGCTCGGTATATGGATAATGAGATAGGGAGGTTTACTAGTGTAGATCCAGTAATAATTCAAGTAGAGTCTTTATCTAAAATATTAGCAGATCCTCAATCCCTAAATAGCTATGTTTATAGCAGAAATAACCCAATAATATTAGTAGATAAAGATGGTAATTTTTGGCAAATATTTACAGCCGGAGTTGGGGCAGTAGGTGGTGCTATTTGGGGCGCCAAAGATAGCTATAACATGGTTAAGAATACTTTTCAGGGTAATTTTGACGCCGCTGCATATTATAGTGAAAGATCATTAAATAAATTAGGTACAGGTTTTATGGTAGGTCTTGGAGTTGGTGAGTTGGCCAAGCCATTTGTACAGACTTATGCGCCTAATACTTATAATGCTATAAATGGCAGTAAGTCTTTGCCTGTGTTAACTGATAAAGTTGGCGATCCTGGTCAAGGGTATTATCCTGGAAGAAATACGGGATTTAAATTAGATTCACAAGGGAGAATCTTAGACGGTAAAAATTTAGCTAATGGTAATTATAAAGTAGTAGTAAAAAATAACAATGTTATATTTGGCAAGGAAAAAAGCATTCCGGGCGGTGGTGATGACTTTAGTCATGCAGATTTAGTAAATGGAGGAGATGTTAATTTTGCTGGTACTATGAGATTTAAAAATGGTCAACTACAATCATATAACGAATGGTCTGGGCATTATCAAGGAAAAGGTAATCAATGGGTGTTAGAGCAACAATTTGAAAAGTCCGGAATAAATTATAGAAATAAATTTGTAGATGTTTCGTATTAATTTAGATAAATAATATTAAATTATGGACATAAAAGAAATTTATAAAAAAATTATTGAACTATCATCGCAGATTTTTAATAATGATGAAGAGCAACATAAGATTGATAATAAGATAGAAAGATTGATTGAAGAGGTTAATATAAAACTAAGATCTTTAACTGATGAGGAAAAGGATAGATTGTTATTGCCATTTTTAAATGACTTCCATAGGTTTAAATATAGAACTTATATATTAAGGACTTTGGAAAATGTTTCCACATTTAATATTAACAATTTTTTATTAGGTGAGATTTTGTTGGAAAATGATGTGTCAGGGGTAATCCCATATTTACGTATTGTTTCTTTATCAACCGGTAAAGATATTATTAAGAATCAAATAAATGATATTTATATTTCTAACAAAGTTATTCCCGAAACAAAAGAATTTAATAATCTTTGTGTGTTACTATTTTATATTGGTATTAGACAAGATGTTGCTAATAAAATGAAGCAAGATATTAATAAATTAGGTCCGAATTCAAAGAAATTCATAACTCATATATTAGAGAACTATAAGTCATAATTTAAAATAGATATTATGTTAAATTATGAAAATGTTTTAGAAAAATTATTAGATTATGTCCCTAAATTGAATAATTATAATGATTATAAGTATATTTCTGACAATGGAAATAGGAATAATCAGTATGTAGTTTTTGGTGTATTGCAGAATTTTTTTAAAGAAGTCTTTAAGGAAAAGAAGATTAAGATTTTAGAAAGTATATCAAAATTTTTAGAAGAAGCCTGTTCATCTGACGATCTTAAACTTAAAGAATTAGGGATGTTCGGATTTATGGAGAATCTTTACGGAAATCCTGAAGATTTTGATAAAGATATGTTGGATTACTTTGGTAAAAATACTAAACAAGTATTAATTGATACAGTAGAACACAACTCCAAAATAGGCATGGAAGATAAGGAAAAAATTTATAAACTATTCGGTGATAAATTGAATAAATAAATATTAGATAATTGCTCAAAGAAGTAGTTAAATCAAAAATCTTTTCCCTTTAAAAATAATCTCAAAAATGTTATAATACCTCTGCCTCTAGTAGAGGTATTAGCCTTTAATTTTAAAGAAAAATACTATGAAAATAAGCCAATCGGCTTCTTATTTTCTGATTATTTTGATCAGCTTGGCTTTGATTTTTACTTTTGTTAGTAATAAAAGTAAAAAAGAAGATAAAATATTATTACAGACATTGAGTTGTCAATCTGATAAAATTGATCAATCTATTTTAAGTTTAAACGCCAAAACTACTTTGATTGGCGCTTATATTAATTTTAAAAAAGTGCCAATTACTCAAGCAGAAAAAGATCAGCTTAATAAATTAAAAGTTATGATTGATGAAAAAAGCTGGATTTTTGAAAGAGCGCAAGCACAAATTCCGACTGCTAGTTTATGCGAATTAATTCAATCGGAAAACATTGATTATATTTTTATTCCTCAATTCAACTAATATGCAATTAAAAACAGTTCAATCAATTGAAAAGCTAGAAGGGCAAAGAGTTTTGTTGCGCTTAGATTTAAATGTGCCTTTAAAAGATGGCCAAGTTGCCAAAGATGGTCAAGAGAGGATTATTAGATCTTTAGCAACTATCAAATATCTGCAAGACAAGGGTGCTAAAGTTATTATCGTAGCTCATTTAGGGCGTCCAGAGGGTAAGGCTGTCAAAAAATATTCTCTAAAGCCAGTGGCTTTAAGCTTGTCTAAGTTTTTGAAAACTCCAGTAGCTTTGTGGGATAAAGATATTGTTAGTTATCGTAAGGCCAGCGAGGAACTCGAGCCTGGTCAGGTTGTATTATTGGAAAATATTCGTTTTCAAGAACGTGAGCAAAAAAATTGTAAAAGATTAGCTAAAAAATTAAGCTCTTTAGCTGATGTCTATGTTAATGATGCTTTTGCTAATATTCATCGCCAAGATACTTCCATGTATACTATTACTTATTTTTTACCTAGTTATGCCGGCTTGCTTTTACAAGAAGAAATAAAATATTTAAGCAAAGCACAAGCCGAAGAAGCTGGTTTAGTAGTATTACTAGGCGGGGCTAAAGTTTCTACTAAAATTAAATTAATTAAAAAATTTATTTTATCAGCTGAAAACATCATGATTGGTGGCGCTATTGCTAATACTATGCTAGCGGCCAAGGGTTTGAGTGTAGGTAAATCAGTCAAAGATAAAGATTATTTAGATGTGGCTCGGCAATTATTGTATCGCAAAGTGCTGTTGCCAGTTGATGTGGTAGTTGCTTCTTCTTTAGACGGTCGTAGCACTAGGATAGTGCCAGTTGATAAAATAGCAGCCAGTGATGTGATTATTGATATTGGACCGCAGACTGTCAGGCAGTATTTGAAAATACTAGCCAAAGCAAAGCTTATAGTTTGGAATGGTCCTTTGGGTTATTTTGAAAACAGTCAGGGCAGGCAGGGCTCTAGCACTATTATGAAAGTAATTTCCAAATATCGGGCCCAGACTATTATTGGCGGCGGTGAAACAGTGGAACTAGTTAATTTATTAAAATTAAAAAATAATTTTTCTTTTATTTCTACTGGTGGTGGTGCTATGTTGTCTTTTTTGCAGGGTGACGTTTTACCGTCTTTAAATAGGTTAAAGAAAACTTAAAATGTAATTCTTGAGATTATAATTTAATAAGAAAAGCGATGGATAAACAATATTTTGTTTATATTTTGAGTAATCAGAATAATAATGTGCTATATGTAGGAATTACTAATGATTTAGAACGTAGGATTTTTGAACATAAACATAAATTAATAGCCAGTTTTACAAAAAAATATTATGTTAATAAATTAGTCTACTATGAAGAATATGATAATGCTTATGATGCTATAGTTCGTGAGAAACAGTTGAAAAATTGGCATAGGTAATGGAAAATTAATTTAGTAGAATCGGTTAATAAAAATTGGGAAGATTTAAGTAAAGAATTTATATAAATATCAATTAGTCATCCTGAACTTGTTTCAGGATCTCCAATTAACTATAGTAACTTGGAGATGCCGAAATAAATTCGGCATGACAAAAATAAATAATTAAACTAATGCCGCTTAAAATAAAAAAAATAAGTGCTCAAGAAATTTTAGACTCACGGGGCAATCCAACCCTCGAGGTTAGTGTTGAGTTGGCTAATGGTTTTGTGGCTAGCGCTGGCGTGCCTTCTGGGGCTTCCACGGGCCGTTGGGAAGCTTTTGAATTAAGGGATGCAGATCAACATCGCTATGATGGTCTCGGTGTTTTAAAAGCGCTTAAAAACGTTAATACTATTTTAAATGAAGAATTAAGTGGTTTGCAAGTTACTGAGCAAGCTCAAATTGACCAACTAATGATTGAGCTGGATGGTACTAAAAATAAAAGTAACTTAGGGGCCAATGCTATTCTAGGTGTTTCTTTGGCAGTAGCCAAAGTTGCGGCTAAGGCTAATAATCTGCAACTCTATCAGTACTTGCGTCAATTGTATAATAATAAATTAACTAAATATACAATGCCTACGCCAGTAGTCAATGTGATTAATGGTGGTAAGCACGGCAGTACTAATATTGATTTGCAAGAATTTTGGCTAGTGCCACATCAAGCTCATACTTTTGCTGATAAGCTAAGGCAAGCTAGTGAAATATTCCATGAGCTAGCAAATGTATTACATAATGTTGGTATGGATATTGATCTGGGTAATGAAGGCGGTTATTCACCGGAAGCTAAAAGTCATCATCAAATTTTTGATTTATTGATGCAAGCAATCCATAAGAGTGGTTTTTCGGCACCCGATGATATTGTTTTAGGTATTGATGCGGGGGCATCAGTATTTTATGATGAGATGGCAAGTACTTATCAATTAAAATTAGAAAAGAAAAAATATAGTTCGGATGAGCTAGCTGATTTTTATACTGAATTAATGCAAGCTTATCCTTTGCGTTTTTTAGAAGATCCTTTTGATCAAGAAGATTGGTCTGCTTGGCAGCATTTTACTAAAGATGATTTTGTGACTAACCATAAAGTAAAAATTATCGGCGATGATTTATTTGTGACTAATGTTAGTCGTTTGCAAAAAGGTATTAAATTAAAAGCTGCTAATACAATTTTGATAAAACCAAACCAGATTGGAACGCTGACAGAAACTTTAGCAGCGATCAGTTTAGCACAAGCAAGTAACTACCAAATAATGATTTCTCATCGTAGCGGTGAAACTACAGATACTACTATTGCCGATCTTGCAGTAGCTGTAAATGCTGAGTATATCAAAACTGGCTCTACTGCAAGGGGTGAGCGGATTGCTAAATATAATCGTTTATTAAGTATTGAAACTAGACTCAAGTAAATAATTTATGCCAAGAATAAATTTTCATCGCAATGATAAAACAAGTGGGCCGGTAGTTTTGGCTATTTTAGATGGCTGGGGTATTAGTAAGGAAAATACAGGTAATGCTTTTGTTTTAGCTAAAAAACCAACTTTTGATAATTTATTTAAAAAGTATCCACATGCAAAACTAGCCGCGTCTGGTGTCGAGGTTGGTTTGCCTGCTGGTCAGCCCGGAAATTCAGAGGCTGGTCATATGAATATTGGTGCTGGTCGGGTAGTTGAGCAGGATGCTGTTACTGTTTCCCGTTCTATTAATAATGGTACTTTTTTTAAGAACCCAGCTTTTTTGCAAGCCATCAAGCATGTGAATAAACATAAATCTAGTATTCATCTGATGGGTTTGATTTCCAATGTTTCTAGCCCGCATTCTGATACTGATCATCTTTTATCTTTGTTAAGCTTGTTTCAACAAAAAACTAAACAACCGATTTATTTGCATTTATTTACTGATGGCCGTGATAGTCCAATTTTTGCTTCAGCTAAAATTTTAGCTCACTATCGTCATATTTTTGATTCAGAGCGCGTGCATATTGCTACTATCATGGGTCGTTTTTATGCTATGGATAGAAAAAAGGCTTGGGATAGGACAAGGGCTGCTTATGAGGCTATGACTTTAGCCAAAGCCGAATTTTTTGCAGCTAATGCCGAGTCTGCTGTATCAGCGGCTTATGCTAGAGGTGAGAGTGATGAGTTTATCAAACCCACAGTTATTTTAAATGGTAAAAAACCAGTAGCTACTATTGGTAATAATGACTCGGTAGTATTTTTTAATTTGCGTTCTGATCGAGCGCGACAGTTGAGCAAAGTTTTTGTTCAAGCTGATTTTGTCAAAAAAAATCCAGGTGCTTTTAAACCCAGTAAAGTTTTAAATAATTTAGTGTTTGTGGCTTTGACTGACTTTGGGCCAGATTTAGATAGTATTTTGACTGCTTATCCAGGTATAGATTTAGCTGATACTTTAGTGGCCAGTCTAAAAGATAAACGTCAGCTTTATATTGCTGAAACCGAAAAATATGCCCATGTTACTTATTTTTTTAATGGCGGTTATGATCATGCGATTGTTGGTGAGACTAGAGTCAATATTCCTAGTCAAGAAGTAGATTCTTATGATATGTCTCCAGCTATGTCAGCATCACAAATTAGCAAATATATTGTTGATGTCTTACAAAATAAGCAATTTGATTTTGTAACTGTTAATTTTGCTAATCTTGATATGGTTGGACATACTGGCAATCTCCAGGCTGCTATTAAAGCCATTGAAGCAGTAGATTTGGCTTTAACTGATATTTTAAAAGCAGTTTTTGATCATAATGGTACTTTAATAGTTACAGCTGATCATGGTAATATAGAAGAGATGATAAATTTAAAAACTGGCGAAATTGATACCGAACATTCTATTAATCCAGTGCCATTTATTGTTGCTCAAAAAAATATAAAATATAAAATAAAAAGTAATGGCAGTTTGAGTAATATTGCTCCAACTATTTTAGAAATTATGAATGTTGATAAACCACTGGCCATGACTGCTAAATCTTTAATTATAAAATAAAATGAAAAGACCTCGCCCAGTAGTTTTGCTTATTCTTGATGGTTTTGGTATTGCGCCACCTTCGCGCGCTAATGCTATTTCTTTAGCTAAAACCCCAAATTTTGATAAATATTCGGTGCATTATCCAATCATGCCCATTGCTGCTTCGGGTGAAGCGGTAGGCTTGTCTTGGGGCGAGATGGGTAATAGCCAAGTCGGACACTTATCTTTGGGCTCAGGTTTAATTCCTTATCAAAATTTACCTAGGATTAATAAATCAATTACCGACGGCAGTTTTTTTAATAACGAAGCATTTTTAGCAGCCATCAAGCACACTCAAGACCATAATAGTGCTTTGCATATTTTAGGTTTAGTAAGTTCTGGTGGTGTGCATAGCTATAATGAACATCTTTATGCTTTGTTAGAATTAGCGCGTAAGCATAAAGTCAATCAGGTTTATGTGCATGCTTTTTTGGATGGTCGCGATACGCTCTATAATAGCGGTGTTAATTTTATTTCTAAATTACAAGAAAAATTAAGAAGTATTGGCGTCGGAGTTATCGCAACTGTGGGAGGGCGTTTTTATAGCATGGATAGGGATAATCGTTGGGATCGGGTTGCTAAAGCTTATGAGGCTATGGTTTTGGGTCAATCTCAAGATAAATATGACGATCCTATTACTGCTATTCAAGAGTCTTACAAAAAAAATATTTTCGATGAAGAAATGGTGCCCAGTGTTATTATTGATGACTTGGGGCAAGCTAAAGGTAAGATTAAAGACGGTGATGCAGTAATATTTTTTAATTTTCGTTCAGATCGGGCCAGACAAATGACAGAAGCTTTGACTGTTCCGGGTTTTGAAAAATTCCCTCGTGAATATTTTAAAGATTTATTCTTGGTGACCATGACCGAATATGAAAAGGATTTGCCAGTTAAAGTTGCTTTCCCACCATTGATAATCGATACGCCACTAGCTAAAGTAATTTCAGATGCTGGCTTAAAACAATTGCATATTGCTGAAACCGAAAAATATGCACACGTTACTTACTTTTTTAATGGCGGGCAAGAGCAAATTTATGCAGGTGAAGATAGGATTTTGGTGCCTTCTCCCCAGGTTGTGTCTTATGATCAAAAACCAGCTATGTCAGCACGGGAAATTACTAATAAGATTAATCAGGCTATTAAAGAAGGTAAATATGATTTTATTGTTGCTAATTTTGCTAATCCTGATATGGTGGCTCATACCGGTAATTTGCAGGCGACAATTGAAGCTATTGAATTATTAGATCAATTAATTAATGAAATTGTAGAGGTTACTTTGTCTTATGAGGGCGTTGTTTTAATTACCGCCGATCATGGCAATGCTGAAGGTTTATTTGATTTACAAACTGGTGAAATCGAAAAAGAGCATAGTAATAGTCCGGTGCCTTTATTTATCATTGGTTCGGAATTTGCTGGTAAAAGCGTTTTAACTGGTCTTACAAGCTCGGATCTTAGTCGCATTACGCCAGTTGGTGTTTTGGCTGATGTGGCCCCCACAATTTTAAAAATTATGGGTATTAAAAAACCACCAGCTATGACTGGCAGTTCCTTAATTTAAAAAATTAGTTAGGCCAAATATTGATTAGTAAAAAAGTAGTTACTAGACCCAAGATAATACCGACTAGTACTTCGCTGTTTTTGTGGCCAAAACGTTCTTCTAAAACCGGATAGTGATATTCCTTATTATCAGGTAGCTCTTTGATCAATTGGTTTATTAATTTGCTGTTTTTACCAATTTGCCAGCGGATACCAGTAGCATCACGGATAGTCAGCAGGGCTAAAATTAAAGCTAAAGCAAAGCTAGGCGAATCAAAGCCTTGAAATTTAGCCATTAGATAAACTAGGGAAGTAACAACTGCAGCGTGAGAAGAGGGCATGCCGCCGTAGCTAAGTATTGAAAACCAAGTAAATTTGCCTTGAAACATTTCAATGACAACCTTGATTAATTGGTTTAAAATCATTACTATAAGGGGGATAAGAAATAGTTGATACATAAGTTTTTATTATAATATAATCATTATAACAAATAATTACTAAAATACAATGAATTGGTGGCAGAGTATAATTTTGGGTATTAGTCAGGGCATTACTGAATGGCTACCCATTTCTAGTGACGGACATTTGGTTTTGCTAGAAAAAATAATGGCTGTGCAAGTTAATATTGCTTTTGATATTTTTTTACATCTAGGTAGTTTACTAGTAATCATTATTTTTTTCCGAGAGCAACTTAAAAATTTCGTAAAAGATTTTTTTAAAAAACCAAGTAACTGGCCTGAGGACAGAAAAAAATGGTGGCAGTATTTTTTGATAAGTACTTTGCTTACTGGGATAATTGGTTTGAGCATTTATCCTTTTATCGAAAATTTACGCACCTTAGAAATAGCTGCTTATGGTTTTTTATTAACTAGTTTATTTGTAGGGGCTAGCTTTTGGTCTAAAGAAAAAAGAGATTTTGGCTATATAATTGCTATTTTAATTGGCATTGTCCAAGGTTTGGCAGTCTTACCAGGTGTTTCTCGTAGCGGTTTAAGTTTGTCAGTAGCTTTACTATATGGCTTGAAGCGCCAAGCCGCCTTTGATTACGTTTTTATACTAGCGATTCCAGCGATCATTGCTTCTTTTATTTTATCAGTCAAAGATTTAGCTTGGCAGCCGGTTTATTTATTGGGATTTTTTACCACAATTATCGTTGGTCTACTAGCTTTAAATTTACTTAGGAAAATTGTCCAGCATAATAAATTTTATCAATTTTGTTTTTATACTTTAGTATTAGGTATAGTAATTTTAGTTTTAAATTAATATGAAGATTTTTAAGAAGATATTATCACTCATTTTTTTAGGAGTATTAGTTTTTGCGCTTTGGTTTGCTTATAATCTATTTTTCAATAATGCTTTAAGTAAAGATCAGAGTTTTAGTATTGAAACTGGTCAGGGCGTTAATCAAATAAGCGCCAATTTATTTGATCAAGGTATTATTAGAAATAAATTTGTTTTTGAAACTTGGCTATGGTTAAAAAGGGAAGAAAATAAAGTAGTGGCCGGAGTTTATGATCTGCCGAGGGGGATTAGTATTTATCGTTTAAGTAATACGATCACTAAATTACCAGCCAATAGTCAACGTTCAGTTTTGCTGCCCGAAGGTTTAGACCGTAGGAGTGTTGCTGAAATTTTAAAAAATAAAGGTTTTGATGCCGATAAATTTTTATTAATTAGTGGTGATAAAGGGGAGTGGCAGACAGAATTTACTTTTTTGCGGGATGCTCCACGCATTGCTAGCTTAGAAGGTTATATTTTTCCAGACACTTATTTTGTTGATAAATATACAACAGTTGAGGATTTTATTAAGAAGACTTTAGCTAATTTTGATCGGAAATTAAGTGATAAATTAAGAGCGGAAATTGTTACTCAAAATCAAACCATCTTTGAAGTAGTCACTTTGGCTTCTATTATTGAGCGTGAAGTGCCTAATGACTCTGACAAAAAAATGATTGCTGATATTTTTTTAAAGCGCTTAAAGATTAATATGGCTTTGCAGTCGGATGCCACTGTTAATTTTGTGACTGGCAAGGGTTTAGCTCAGCCGACCTATGCAGATTTGGAAGTTGATTCACCTTATAATACTTATAAAAACCCAGGCTTGCCTCCGGGCCCTATTTCTAGTCCAGGTATTAGTAGCATTGAAGCTGTTTTATATCCAACTCCTAATGATTATTATTATTTCCTAACTGATAAAGAAGGTAAAGTTTATTACGCCAAAACTTATGACGAACATTTAGCTAATAAGGCAAAATATTTAGACTAGGTTTTATTTATAATCTAAAATTAAAAAAAGAAGCCCGTCGCGTGTGCAACGGGCAATCATTGAGACTTGCTCGGGGCCAGAGACTCTCTTAGTACTCGTCATCGATAGGAGTCAATTTTCCTTCGATGTGGTGGAAGTCCCCCACGCCGAGGTATTTTGCATCGTCCCAGTTGCTGGAGGGGGTTGCTTGGCCTTCCTCCACGGTCTTAGCCTCGGTAATCTCGACCACTTTACCTTCGATCTGGTAGAAGACTTTGTGATCCTGGTACGTCGCTACGACCTCGGCCTGTTTGGCCGAATAGAAGAGGTGAGTTTTCTTCACGGCCTTAGCCTCCTAGTTGGGGAACAAACTAACTTGACCAGTTTAGTTTTAAACTAAACTATATCATATTATATTTATTTTGTCAATAGTATAGTTATTACAATAATTTTTCTTGACAAATATTATTTTTTGCCTTATAATATTGCTACAATTTAGTAAATAGCCGCAGATAGTGGGTTTTTAGCTAATATTAGCTAGATATAAATCCTGCCGAGGTAAAAATTTCTTAGTTTTTATTGTCTGCGCTATGACGCAGATTTTTTAATAACAACAATAATATGCCCCAGAATAAACAACAAAAAGGCGAGGTTTTACAAAAAATTCAGGAAAAGATTGCTAAAAGCAAAACTATTTTGTTTTCGGCTGATCAGGGTTTAAATGTAAAAACCGTTGAAGATTTACGTAAAGCTTTAAAAGCAGAAGGCGCTGAGTATTTGGTAGCTAAAAAAACTTTAATTAAAATGGCCACCAAAGAATTAATGCCTAACGAAGAGTTAGATAAAATTGATGGTTCAGTTGGTATGACTTTGTCTTATGAAGATGAAGTTAGTGGTGCTAAAATTTTACACAAGTTTGCCAAAGCTAACGAAAAATTAAATATTAGCGGTGGTATTTTAGAAAACAAGTACATTGATACCAGTGTGGTTCAACGTTTAGCTAGCTTGCCTTCCAAGCATGAACTACTTGCTAAATTAGTTGGTACTATTCAAGCTCCAGTTTCAGGTTTGGTAAATGTCTTAAGTGGCAATTTACGTAACTTGGTAGGAGTTTTGGGAGCTATTAAAGATAAAAAAGCAAATTAATTAAATATTTTAATCAATAATTAAAAAATTAATATTATGTCAGAAGAAAAGAAAGAAATAACAGTGCCAGCTAAATTTAAAGGCATTGTTGAAGAGATTGAAAAAATGTCAGTTTTGGATTTATCTGAACTAGTTTCTATTCTAGAAGATAAATTTGGTGTTTCAGCTGCTGCCCCAATGATGATGGGTGCTATGGCTGCTGCTCCAGCCGCTGCTGCTGAAGAAAAAACTTCTTTTAGCGTTGAGTTAACAAACGCTGGTAGCAACAAAATTGGCGTTATCAAAGTAGTACGTGAACTTACTCAATTAGGCTTAAAAGAAGCCAAAGATCTAGTTGATGCTGCTCCTAAGATGGTTAAAGAAGGTGTCTCTAAAGAAGATGCTGAAAAAATCAAAGCCCAATTAGTAGAAGCTGGTGCTACTGTCAATTTAAAATAAATTTTTCTATTCAAAAACTGACCCATCTACGTCATTCCCGCGAAAGCGGGAATCCCATTGTTCTGGCATATAGTCAAATTAATGGTAGATCCCGCATCAAGTGCGGGATGACACAAGGGTCAGTTTTTATTTGTTTAAATTTATTGATTAACGGCTAGTAAATAGAGATGTTGACCATTGAGTAAATAAATTGCTTGTTCGTTAGGGTCAATGGTTAGATCAAGTAATTGATCAAATTTTAGGGAAGTATATTGGTCTTTAATATTACCGTCTTTATTTAAAATAACTACGCGTTGGTTACTGGGATCAATAATATAGAGATATTTAGAATCACGGAAAGTTTGGATAGTAGCCTGAGCGCCAATTTTTGGATTGGGTGTTTGGTAGTTAAATTCTTCTGTTTTTCCTTTGGTAAATTTTTTGATCTGACCTTGGTTATCAATAGTATAAATACTGCCATCAACTGTAAAACTAGAAACATCTTGTAGATTTACCGTTTCTTTTAACCAAGCTTGACCATTGCTAAAGCTATTTGCATTTTCTGGGTATTTAAAAAATTGATTGCCTTTAGCGTCTAAAACATAGAGATTGTTGCTATAGATGTTTAAATCTTGGACGCTAGTATTGCCGGAAGATTGGGATAAGGGGAAGTTAGCTTGTTTATTTTCGGTAATATCATAAATAAAAAATTGTTCACTATTACCAACTACTAGGCGTTGACTTTGGGGCCAGTCCGCTAAAAATTTGCCTTGATTAAAGTCAGAAACAGCGTTTAAGTTTCGGTCTTTTAGTAAATAAATTTTTTGACTATCCAAGATATAAAAATTGCCATCTTTTTGAACAATTTGTTGGGGGTTTACTAAAGTACTTAAACTACTTAATTCTAATGGCTCGGGAACATCGTGAATGCGTCGCACTTCATTTAATTGTTTGCGAGTCTTTTCTTTAAAGGTAGCAATTTCTTCTTCTTGTTGTTTGCTAGTGAGTTTTAAGTTTTCTAAGGTTGTTTGGATTTCTAGTAGGATGGTTTCAGCGGCTATTTGGTCATTGTAAATCAGTTTACTATCAGCTTCAGCAAATTTACCATCAATTGAACTTATTAATTCTTGATAAACTTTATCTTTTTGACTAACTGATTTTTTTTGAGTTAAAAAAACTAAACTTTGAATAAATATTAAGACTGTAGCCAGTAAACCGACTAAAGCAATTTTTTGGGCAGACTTTAATCTTTGCCACCAATTATATTTTTTATCAAAGGTATTTTTTACTTCTGATAATACTTGCTCTTCCTTTTGTTTGCGCCAGTGTGGTGAAAAAATAAACAAAATACTATTTTTTATTTGGCGGTATAAAAATCTTAATACTTTATAGACACTGATAAAAAATAAAGCTATTAAGGCAAAAAATCTTTTTATTTTTTGTAAAGGATTATTATTGTGTTTATGCTCAAAGTCTAAGCTAGCTTGGTGATGACTAGGTGTTTTAGGTCGATGATAACTAATAAGATCTGACTTTTTCTTTATTTCATCATTTGCTTCAATAGTAGTATTTGCTGAGGCTACTTGATCATAATCTCCAGGACCACTATTTTTTATTACCACAGCGTTAAAGCTAACAAAATCAGGCACAGTAGCCAGGAGTGAATTAAGTTTGATTACTGTAGCTTGTGGGGTATAGCGTTTGGCTATTTGTCTAATTTTTTCTTGGGCAATATAGTCAAGGAGTGAGTTGGTAGAAATAATAAAAACATCGCCTTCTTCAAGTAAACCGCTGTGAATGTCAGTAAAAGCTTTGCTGGGGCTAAAGTTTTGTTTTTTATGTAAAACAGCTTCTAGGCGGTGGCGTGATAGAGCAAGTCCGTTGATCTGACCAATGTTTGATAAATGAATAGCTTCATTATTAAAAATGCCAATAGCCATATCTAAACCATATAACCAGTTGCGAATTTTGCTAGCGGCGCTTAATTCTGGTAATAGGCTGTTTATTTTTTGCAAGATATCTTCTAAAACAATCTCTGGATTAGAATTTTTGCTAGAACTAAGGATATTACTAGCTTCGCTGATAATTTGTTCTAAAAGTGCTTGCTGGTCTATTTTATTTTTTTGGACTTCTAGTACGATAAAAAGACGACCACAGGCCGCAGCATCGCTAATATAGTTGACAGATAATTCACGAGCACTAAAGGCGTCGTGGCGGAATAATCTGTGATATCTTAAGTCCGGCATTTTACATTTGTTACGAATAATATTATACTATATTCAGCCGTTTTAGTAAATCACGTTTAAAAATTCACCTTTGAAATTTTGACCACAATTAGTAGTGGTAAGTAATAAATAATAGCTTATTTATTATTAAAAGATTTTATAGTAATTTTTTTACGTGATAAATATTTTTTTATGCTTGAACAAATTTTTGGTTCAACAGCCAGAACAGAAATTTTAAAATTTTTTTGTGTGCATGCCCAGGATAAAGTTTTTATGCGAGAGCTAGCACGGCTTTTAAATTTACAACTAAATTCCATTAGAAGAGAGTTGGATAATCTAGAAAATTTTGGTTTTTTGCATTCAGCAGAGGAAGGTGGCAAGAAATTTTATTATACTAATCAAGATTTCCCCTTATTTTTGGAAATAAAAAATTTAGTGCTTAAGGCTATTACTTTGGATGATATGTATTTAGCTGATAAGATGTCTAAAATTTCTGGTTTAAAGCTTTTGGTTTTTACTGGTATGTTGACCAAGGCTCCGACTTTGACTGATGTTTTGATTGTTGGTAAAGTGAAAAAACAAGATTTTGAAAAGTATTTAAAGAAAATTTCGGAAGGCTTAGCTCATGATTTAAGATTTACTTATCTTAGCACCGAGGACTATCTTTATCGTTTGGCGGTAGTAGATAAATTTTTGTATGATATTTGGGCACATAATAAGATAGTGGTAGTTGATAAGCTTTCCAAAGAACCAAAACTAAGCACTATTTCCGATTATAATTTTAAGCATTTTAAGGAGAATGAACAAAAATGATTTTAGTTTTAAATATCAAAGTTAAAGAACAGGCGCTTTGGCAGCTTTATCAAGATGATAAGTTGATAGCCAGTCAATTAGTTGCTAAATTTGAGCAGAATGATAGTTTTTTAGCTTCTTTAGACAAGCTTTTTGAAAAAACTGGCAAAAATTTAAAATTAGTTAAATCTTTTATTTTATTAGTAAAAGAAGCTAGTCTAACACAGCTAAAATTAGCGACGGCTATTATCAATGCCTTGGCTTGGCTAGAGGCAAAACCAATAGCAGGTGAGTTTTTTTATCATTTAACTGAAGCTGAAGTTTTAAGTCAGCAGTTTGTTAAAATATCAAAGATAAAAGAGTTTACACCTTTAAAAGTTGAGTATTTACGGCCAGTTGATATTACCATTAGTAAAAAAGTTAATAAATTTAAGTTAACTAATTGATCCGGGTATAAATTGGTAATAAGAATATATAAAAACAGTCATTATTGTCTGTTTTTTTATTTAAAATGGTTTACTAGACTGCTTGCGCCGTAAGGAGCTTAGTGGCTATATGGTGTGGATAAGTTATTTTTTTTGATTTGGCAAAAAAGTTAAAAAATTGTTTAACATAAGCATTATTGTGGATAAGTAAAGCCTTTATTTTATTGACATTTGCTTAGTCAGTGGGGTATAATGTATTAAGAAAGTAGAAAAGTGGTAAAAAGTGGGGAATAACTAGTTTGAGCTGTGGATAAGTTTTATGTTTATTGGCGAATACAAATACAACTTAGATGAAAAAAATCGCTTGGCTATACCTAGTAAGTTTCGCCAGCAATTTTCTGATGGCTTAGTTATTACCAAAGGTTTGGATAACTGTTTGTTTATTTACACTGCTAAAGAATGGCAAAAATTAGTTGATAAATTAACCAATTTGCCGATCAGCCAAGCTAAATCCAGAGCTTTTTCTCGTATGATGTTAGCTGGTGCTATGGATGTAATGCTTGATAAACAAGGTAGAGTAGTCTTGCCGGATTATTTAAAGGAGTTTGCTTCTTTAAATAAACAAATAGTTATAGCTGGTCTTTATAATCGTTTAGAAGTTTGGGATGATAAATTATGGGCTAGGTATCAAAGAGTGGCTGATAAAGACAGTAATAATATAGCTGAGAGCTTGATTGATTTGGGTATTTAGTATGCCGCCATTTAAACACCAGAGTGTTTTAAGTAAGGAGTTGATAGCTTATTTAAAACCACTTAGTAATCAGAATTTTATTGATGGTACCTTGGGTGGTGGCGGGCATAGTAAAGCAATTTTGCAAAAGACTGGGCCCAGTGGCAAAGTTTTAGCTTTTGAACTTGATGTAAGGGCATTGACGGCAGCTAAGCAGTATTTGAGTGAATATAAAAATCGTTTAATAGTTGTTCACGATAGTTACGCTCATTTAAAAAAGAATTATCAGGAACATAAAAATTTTGGTGCCGTTTCCGGCATTATTGTAGATTTAGGTTTATCCTCTGATCAATTGGATCAAGCGCAGCGTGGTTTTTCTTTTAAAGATCAAGGCAAGCTTGATATGCGTTTTGATGCTACTCAAGATAGTTTGACTGCTAGCGATATTATTCTGAACTGGTCGGAAGCAAATTTATTTAAAATATTCAAGGAGTATGGCGAAGAATTGCAGGCTAAGCGCCTGGCTAAAGGTTTAGTCCTTTGGCGAGAAGCTATATCAAAACAAAAACAAAAGTATATAGAGACTCCCATGCTTGTCTCCGCCATACTTCGAATATTAAATATAAAAGAAAGTGATTTAAAAAAATTCCGTCGCCATCCCGCTACTAAAGTTTTTCAGGCTTTGCGGATAGCGGTTAATCAAGAATTAACAAATTTACAAGCTTTTTTGCCACAAGCAGTTGAAATCTTGGCCCCAGGCGGACAGCTGGCTGTAATCAGTTTTCACTCCCTTGAGGATAGGATAGTGAAACAATTTTTTCAGAAATCAGCTCGTCCTTGCATCTGTCCGCCTGCTTCACCTCAATGTGTTTGCGGCTTAAAACCCAGTTTAAAAATAATTAGCAAAAAGGCAGTCAAGCCCAGTGAAGAGGAGATTTCCTTAAATCCTCGTAGTCGTAGTGCAATCTTAAGGCTTGCACAGAAAATATAAAAATAAAAACAAAAATAAAAAATATGTTAAAATCACAAACTTTATCAAAAATGTTGACAATTTTAAAAAAACGTAATGGTTTATGGTTGGCAATGATAGTCTTGTTGTGGATGTTTGGCTTAGTAGCTTCTAATCTTTCTACTAGTCAAAATTTAGAGCGTAATGAGTTAAGCAAGAATATTAGAAAATTAGAAGACGAGCAACGTATTTTGGATGCGGCCGTTAGTCAATTACAGGCTTTAGACCGTATTGAAAATGCCAGTCAGCGTTTAAATTTAGTGAAAGTTGATAATAAAAATGTAGCATATTTGACAGTGTCTGATGATAAAGTGGCTTTAAAATAAACTAAAAATTAGTTTTGGTAATCTATGAATTGGGGACGCAACAGCTTTAATCAAACTATTATTACCAGAACTAATATTTTACAGAGTATTATTTTTTTATTTATACTAGCGGTCATTGGCCGCTTGTTTTATTTGCAAATTATTAAAAATAAATATTATTTTGACTTAGGTTTATCACAACGTGGTGTTGAACAAGAAGTAAAACCTGAGAGAGGGAGAATATTAGCTTTAAGTTCTGAAACAGAAGCAGAACAGTTTTATCCTTTGGCAGTCAATAAAGTTTATTATGAGGTCATTTTAAATCCTAGTAAAATTACTCGACCTCAGAATATGGCGGATATTTTAGCTGAGACTTTAGAAATGGATAAAAATCTTGTTTTAGAAAAGGTGAAATTAGTTGATAAACGTTATGAATTGCTTGCTAAAAATATCAGTGAAGATAAAATTATCACTATTAAATCAAAACTAGAAGAGATTTTAACTGATGTTAATCAGGGTAAATCAAGTAAAGATAAATTAAGGACAATTGAAGAATTAGGCATTAGTTTTAATAAAAGTGTTTTGCGTTATTATCCCGACAAGGAAGTAGGTGCTCATATTTTGGGTTTTTTAGGTTTTGCTGAAGATGGAGTAAGTCGCGTTGGTAAATATGGTTTAGAAGCCTATTTTGAAAAAGATTTATCAGGCCAAACTGGTTGGGTTTTAGGTGAAAAAGATGTAGCTGGAGTACTACTTGCTGATAGCCAAGCCGAAGCAGCGGTTAATGGGGCTGATTTAGTTTTGACCATTGATCACACTGTTCAATACAAAGCTTGTAAGATGTTAGAAAAATCAGTAATAAAACACAGTGCTGATAGGGGTTCTTTGATTATTTTAGATAGTAGCACAGGAGCTATTCGGGCTATGTGTAATTATCCTAGTTTTGATCCTAATGAATACAATAAGGTAAGTGATGCTAATGTTTATAATAACTTAGCTGTTTATCAAGCCTATGAGCCTGGTTCAGTTATGAAAGCTCTTGCTATGGCTATTGCTATTGACCAGGGTAAGGTCAATCCAACTACCATGTATGAAGACAAGGGTGAAATTAAATTCGCTAGCGGTCAAGTTATTCGTAATGCTGGTAATAAGACCTATGGTTTTGTTGATATGAAAAAAGTCTTAGCTTATTCTATTAACACTGGTATTGTTCGTGCTACTTCAGATGTGCCTAACAAAGTATTTCATGATTATATGAAAAATTTTGGTTTTGGCGAAGCAACTAATATTTATTTAAGTCAGGAAGTCAAAGGCGATATAGATGAATTAGAAAAAAAAGGTGATATTTATAAAGCTACTGCTTCTTATGGTCATGGTATTACAGTTACGCCTTTGCAAATGGTTAATGCTTTTAATGTTATTGCTAATCGTGGTAATCTGATGCAGCCTTATATTATTAACTCAGTTCGCTATAATGATAAAGTAATTGCTCAATATGAGCCTAAAATTTTACGTCGAGAAGTAATTTCTACGCAAACAGCCTCAACTCTATCTGCAATGTTGGTACACGTAGTAGATAGCGAACACGCTGTTGGCGCTCGCGTGCCAGGATATTTTGTTGCTGGTAAATCAGGCACAGCTCAAGTTGCTAGTATTGGAGCTAAAAAATATGATAGCAGTGTTACTATTCATAGTTTTATTGGTTTTGCTCCTAATGAAAATCCTAAATTCACCATGTTAGTAAAATTAGATAACCCTAAGACTGCTCAATACTCTGAAGCCACGGCTATTCCTTTATTTGGCGAAATTGCTAAATTTCTGTTAGAATACTATCGCATTCCACCCAGTCGTTAAATATTAGTAAAATGAGTAAAATTTTGAGAAAACCATTGTTTTGGCTATTAAAGTTACTGGCTAAGGCAACTATCAAAAAATACCAACCAAAAGTGATTGGCATTACTGGTTCAGTTGGTAAAACATCGGCAAAATTTGCAACTGCTGTTGTTTTGGCATCAAAATTTTCTATTCGTTATGGTAAAAAGAATTATAATAACGAAATTGGTTTACCGCTCACTATTTTAGGAGATGATCTTACTGCTGGAAAAAATATTTTTGTTTGGTTTAGGATTTTTTTAAGGGCTTTAAAAAATTTATTATTTACAGATAAAAAATATCCTCAAGTTTTAATTTTAGAAATGGGTGCAGATCGTCCAGGTAATATTGATTATTTGGTTGATATTGCGTCACCACATATAGCAGTAATTACAGCAATTGGTGCTAGTCATTTAGAGTTTTTTGGCAGCATTGATAAAGTATTAATTGAAAAATCTAAGATTTTTAAAAAATTAAAATCAGGCGATTGGGCCGTTTTAAATAGTGATGATGTTTATTTACAAAAAATTATTCCTCAGATTAAAAATAATATTCACACCTTTGGCACTAGTGCGGATAGTAGTTTGCAGATTGAACAAGTGCATTTAAGTAAAAAGAATGACAGTTATGGTACTAGTTTTAAATTAAAGTTTAAAGGTGCTGAAGCGCCAGTATTTTTGCCTAATGTCTTGGGTAAACAGCAGGCCGCAGCTAGCGCTGCCGCTGCCTCTGTTGGTTTGCTTATGGGTTTAAATTTAGTAGAGATTAGTCAATCTTTGATTAATTATAAATCAGCTTTAGGCCGCACTAATTTAATTAAAGGCATAAAAAATACTTGGATTATTGATGATACTTATAATGCTTCACCGCAATCTTGTTTGGCAGCTTTAGAAATTTTAACAAATTTTCCGCTAGCTGGTAGAAAAATAGCAGTTTTTGGTGACATGAGAGAATTGGGTAATTTTAGCGAAGAAGGGCATAGGCAAGTAGGTGAGGCAGTAGTTAAATTTAAAATAGATTATTTATTTGTTATTGGTGAAAAATCACGCGATATTGCTCGTAGTGCGCAAGACCAGGGCATGCCCGAAGATCATATTTATCATTTTCCGCAGACAATAGAAGCAGGTATTTTTTTACAAGAGAGGTTAAAAGACAATGATATAATTTTGGTTAAGGGTTCTAGGGGTAGTAAGATGGAGCAGGTGGTGTATGAGATTATGGCTAGACCATGGGATGCGGATGAATTATTAGTTGCTAAAGTTAGTCGTTAGTAAGTTAGTTTTGATTGACAAAGATTTATTTTTTTGTTAGAAATATTAAAGTTTTTTGGCCCTATCGTCTAACGGTTAGGACGCGTGGTTCTCAACCATGCAATCAGGGTTCGATTCCCTGTAGGGTCACCAAGGTCGCATGGCTCAGCTGGTTAGAGCGTCGCATTCACATTGCGAAGGTCCCTGGTTCGAATCCAGGTGCGACCACCATTATTGAGTAATTAAAAAAATCAACCGATCTGGTTGTTTTTTGGTATAAAAAACAAGACCCTTATTTATACTCCTTGGGTCTTAGGTAGGAGTTGGTGGTAGGCGGGCCCGAAGCTTGCAGCTTCGAACCCGCCGTACCGGTCGGAGGTGCTAGCCGCGCCGCGCCTTGGCAGCCGCGAGCAGCTGGTTGGCGATGACACGGGCCTCGCCGTTCACGGGCTTCAGCGGCTCGTGATCCAGCTTGGCAATGGCTTCATCCTGCACCGTGAGGTCACGGATGACCTCGTCGATGCTCTCGACGTCCGGGATCGCGATCGCGATCCCCATGCCGCCGTGGTCTCTCATGCAGACCAGGCAGAGCCTCCAGACCTTGTCGCCGAGCGGAACCTGGGGCACGCCGTTCTTCCCGAACACGGGAATCCCGGCCTTGCCATCGATGCCGGTGCCCAGCTTGGTGACCATCTGCAGGGTGTCGGCCTCGTCTTCGCTGCGCTTCGTCTTCATCTGTGAGACGAACTCGCAGACACGGATGAAGACGCGGTCGGACGGGTAGTCCGGGTTGGTGGCGTAGAAGGCCAGCGCCGCGTTGATGTCCTTGGCGTACTGGTCGTTCTCCATCGCCATCGCCGACTTCTGCTGCTGCAGAGCCTCGATGCAATCGCGGACCCGGTCGTGGTCATGGTTCATCATGCCCACGGCCTCGTCCTGGTCGGGCCAGATCCGCATGACGAGCATGCGGTAGCCGTCGCCCGGAACCTGCAGGCCGCGCCGACGGTCGTCGATGACGACCGACAGGGGCTTGGCGGTGCCGATGCCGTGTTCGGCCGCGCCGTCTTGGACGTACACGACGCCGTAGGCGTTGCGGTACTCGCTGCGGGTGTTGCCGGTGGCGGTGGTCGGAGCGGTGGCGGTGGTCGGAGCGGTGGCGGCGGGAGCAGCGGCCTTGGGGGCCTTGGTGTTGGTCTTACGAGCCATCTTGCTTACCTCCTGAAAATTAGAATGTGCACATCCCCTAAAGTGACAACAGTACCAACAGTCAGTACGTTTATTAGGGGATTTTTCATTATATCATATATACAAATATTTGTCAAGGGTATTGAAAAGCCCCGGCACTAGGTGCGTCGGGGCTTGGGGCGAAGTGGTACAACACAGTCGGCTTGCTACTAGATGTAGCAATTGATCTTGACCCTGGAAATGACTTCTCCAGAGACGCGATCACGAAGTAGTACTTCGTAATTGCCCACCACCAAGGTGGCTTTGGGATCGTTCATGACTTTAGCCAACAAGCGGCCATTCTTATAGATTTCCATGTAGGCCAGCTTCCTGGCCTGGTTGGATACCATGCAGATGGGCTTTTCATCAGCCAAGCGGAGGCGGATCGAATCGCCATCGACACAGACGTAGCTAGTATCGATATAGCGCGGGTTGGGCCGAACCAGGATGGTCGCTTCCCCAGGCTTGGTGATCGGCTGCGAATTGCAGGCGGCAAGCAGAGTCAGCGAAAGAAACAGCAGGCTGGCGATCAGGAAGAACTTACGCATCTTAACCCTCCTTGGTTTTTTGCCACTTCAATTGTCCTTAAAGAGCTTATATATTATATCATATATATTGATTATTGTCAAATATAATATATTAATCTTTTATAGCATTGACCCGCCTATGCTAAAGCTTCGGCGGGCGAGATGTGGTTTTTAAGAATAAATAGAAGTAGAGATGAGGTGTATTTTCTTATTAATGATTAGTTCTATTAACCTTGACAATTAGCTTATTTTTTGTTAACATTTACCCCGTTAAATGCCGCGTGCGGCAATCGCGTTAAACGCGATTATTTAACGGGGTGAACCCCGTATTTATAAATTATTATATTATTATGTTAGCAGTAATAAAAACTGGTGGTAAACAATACCCAGTCAAAGTTGGCGACAAATTATCAGTCGAAAAATTAGCAGTTACTGAAAATGGTGCTAAAGTTATTTTTGATGAAGTTTTACTTGTGATTGATGATAAAGATCAGGTAACTGTTGGTAAACCATTACTTGATAAAGTTAAAGTAGAAGCTAGTTTAGTTAAAAACTATAAAACTAAAAAAGTGGATGTCTTAAAATATAAAAATAAGACTCGTTATCGTAAACGTTTTGGACATCGTCAGCAACAAGCTGAAGTCAAAATTGAAAAAATTATCTTATAATAAAAAAGCCGTCCATTCGACTATGCTCAGGACGGTTTTTTTATTTGTTTATAATTCTTTTCTATTCTGTAGAGCGGAACTTAAGGTAGCCTCATCGGTGTATTCAATATTTGCCCCCATAGGTATACCACGGGCTAGTTGGCTAATTTTGATGGGATATTTTTTAAGGAGCTTGCTCAAGTATAAAGTAGTAGCTTCTCCTTCTAGGCTTTGATCTAAAGCTAAAATTATTTCTTGGATATTATTTTTACTTAAACGAATTTCTAATTCTTTGATTTTGAGTTTATCAGGGGTTACTCCTTCTAAAGGGCTTAAGTAGCCGCTAAGTAAGTGGTAGGTGCCATTAAATTCTCCAGTTTTTTCAATAGCTTCTACATCCTGATTATGAGCTACAATACAAATTAGATTTTGATTCCTTTTAGGATCAGCGCAGATATTGCACAAACCTTGATCGCTTAGATTAAAGCATTGAGGGCAAAAACTGACTTGTGAATAGGCATCATCTAGAGCTCGAGCTAATTCTTTCATATCGGCTTTGCGGTGCAATAAATCAAAAGCTAGCCGGGTGGAAGTTTTAGGTCCAATACCCGGCAGTTTATCAAATTCGTTTATTATTTTTTGGATAAAGTCTGGTAAGTAAGCCACTTGCTTATAGATTATTTTAAGCCAGACAAATCAAAGCCACCGTTTTGTTGCATAACAGTAGCCATTTTTCTCTGGATTTTTTTAATGCATTCAGCCAAGCCATCTTTGATAGCTTTTTCTAATTCAGCTTTTTTGTCAGGTGATAAAAATTCTTTTTTAATATCAATAGATTTTAATTCTTGATTGCCATCCATGACAATTTTGACAGCACTATTTTCGACTTCGACTATTTCTTTAGCTAAAATTGATTTTAAATCATTTGCTTGTTTGCGTAAGTCGTTAAATTGTTTTAATTTGTTGAACATATTTTTATTAATTATCCTTTCTTGTCATTCCCGTTCCGTATCAAGTACGGGATAAACTCCAGCGGGAATCTAAATTTTTATTTTTTAATTATTTTTTTGGGATCCAGCATCAAGTGCGGGATGACAGCGGGACTAAGGGATATTTTGCCAGCCTAAGGTGGTTGGTAATTCTTCGCTACTTAAAGTTAAATCTATTTCACCGTGATTGGCTGGAGGCGGAGGAGTGTTTTGATTTTGTCCTTCACGCTCAGTATCTAAATTTTTGAAGCTGACTTTGTTTTCATCAAAGAATAAACGGACAACGCCAGTAGGGCCATTACGGTGTTTATCAACATGAATTTCGGCTAAATGTTTTTCTTCTTCTGGGCAGTCACCTCTAGTTTTATCTTTGGCGCGTCTATAAATAAACATTACCACATCGGCATCTTGCTCAATTGATCCAGATTCACGTAAATCAGCCAGTTTTGGTATAGCCGGGGATCTATTCTCAACAGCACGGGATAGCTGAGAAAGCGCAAGTACAGGAATATCAAGTTCTCTAGCAATTTGTTTTAAGGCTCTGGAAATTTCTGATATTTCTTGCACTCTATTTTCTTGACGACCACCGCCATCCATTAATTGTAAATAGTCAACCACTAAAAAGCCAAGATTGTGTTCCATTTTTAAGCGTCTAGCTTTAGTGCGGATTTCCATGATATTAGCATTAGCAGAATCATCTATAAAAATTGGTGCTTCTGAAAGTACCCCCATAGCCCTACCAATGCGAGGGAAGTCGTCGTCATCTTCTTTATCAGATAGTCTGCCGGTGCGCATTTTCCATAAATCAACTTGAGCTTCTGAAGCAAGCAAACGATCGACTAGCTGTTCTTTTGACATTTCTAAAGAAAAGATGCCGACCGCTACTTTGGAATTTACGGCAATATGTCTTACCATATCTAGGGCAAAGGTGGTTTTACCCAAAGAAGGTCGAGCAGCTAAAATTACTAGATCGGAATTTTGTAAACCAGATAAAAGTTTGTCTAAAGCTGTGTAACCAGTGGGAATACCACGGGTACCTAAGCCACCCATTTTGTGTAGTTCGTCAATACGAGTAAAGGCTTCGCCCAAGACGGTTTTAATAGGTATAAAATTCTTTTTCAAAGATTCTTGAGAAATGGAAAATAGCTTTTGTTCGGCTCTATCTAATAGTTTTTCTACATCTTCAGATTCACTAAAGCTAAATTCGCTAATTTCTGAAGCAGCTTGTTCTAATTTTCTTAAAGTAGATTTTTTGCGAATAATATTAGCATAGGTCAAGACATGAGAAGCATTGGGCACAGCTGCAGTTAGATCAGCTAAGTAGGCTTTGCCACCAACCATTTCTAATTGTTTTTTTTCATTTAAGCGATTAGCTAGAGATAAAATATCAATTGGCTCGTGTTTTTCAAACAAATCTAAGATAGTTTGGTAAATAATACCATTAATATCTTTGTAGAAATCGCTAGGTTTTAAAGTATCACCAATTTTAATAACAGCATCTTTATCGATGAGTAGAGCGCCTAAGATACTAGCCTCGGCTTCTAAATTTTGGGGAGGAATTTTTGGCATGGGAAATATTGTAGTCTTAGCTTAACCTATTTTGTTTATTTTTTCAAGCTAAAATATAGACAGTTTATACTCATTTTAAATACAGCTTAAATAAATTTACCTTGACAATTGTCAAAAAATAATTTATAATATTTCCGTATTTTTTAATTTTTTTGCGCCTAAGCTTAAGTCGGTAGATCCGCCAGCTGGCGGACTATTAAGCAAACGGTCGTAGGCGTGCATTGAACATCAAAATTTATACTTTATTTATATGCGCCTATAGCTCAGTCGGTAGAGCAGTTGCCTTTTAAGCAAACGGTCGTAGGTTCGATTCCTACTGGGCGCACCATTCTTACAGCTTCATGGCTGTTTTTTTATTTATTAAAAATCCTTGACTAAGTATCTTTTTTATTTTATAGTATTTACCTATTTTGTTCCCCCCAGAAAGTAAAACCCAAAACGAAGGAGCGGATTGCTATGCCAACTGACCTGCTGGATATTTTTCATATTATTAGTAACGGTTGTAAAGTAAAAGTTACTGAAGAAAAGACTAAAGAGATTAGGAAAAAAATTCGCACACTGGATGATCCAGAACAAATCAGGTCTTGCCTGCGTATTCTCTTGAGCTATTATCCAGAAGAAAGTTTGATCGAATTTTGTTTGGATAGCTTGTTTATGAATGCTCGTCCTAATTACTTGAGTGGTCCTAAGCATGATATTTGGATCAGAGAAGTGTGTAAATTAGCTGAAGCCATCAAAGATCTTCGTGTCCCATATTGGGAATTTGTTATGTATAGAAAGGTTAATTTCTATTGTCCGCAATTGGTAGATAAAATCTGGAAAGATGGGGTGCCTGCTGGTTAGTAGCGCCTAAGGATATGACCCTGTTGTGTTTGAAGCGACAGGGTTTTTATTTGCCTAATTTTTTTTTAGCTTTAAAATTATGGCGAGTCTTTGTTTCTTTGTCAGCACATCTCTAGACAAGCAGGAGGTTGATCAATGTTTTCCAGTGAAGTACTCAACACCAAGTGGTTGTTTACAAATATTTTTGAGTGTTTGCAAATCAAGTTTGATGCACAAGAGATTAGCCTAGATAGGCCGATTCGGGCAGTTATTACTGCTAATAACACAGAACAAAGGCTTGAAAATCAACGTATGCAATATAATCGTTTTTTGTATCTACGTTTGGCTAAAAAAATATGGATTTTGTGTTTGGGTGCTAATGAAACCGATGATGGTGTTAATTATATAGCAGATTTATCTGCTTTGCGTATTTTTGATACCAAATTGCAAGCTATGGAAACTATTGCTGAAATTAAGGCTAGACTTAGGTCTAGTCGCACTTTTCATTATTCCTTGCTTTGTGCTCGGGCTAGTAATGATTTACTTTTTCCTTTAGAAAGTATGCATTATGAAATGATGCAGGTTTTTTCTGATGTTGATCCAAATATTTTTTGGGTAGAAGCTCGTCATCGTGATCTTAGTTTTGGTGATAATCAATTTCGTGATCCTCATTTACAAGCTGGTTTTTATAAAGAAAATGCTTTGACACATTTTGTCAATTTAATGGCTAATGTTTTGGTAACGCCTGACTAAATTTTGTGTAGAGATAAAATTTTGATAAAGTCTAGCCACTCTGGCTAGACTTTTTATTTAAAATAAGCATTGACTTTGTTTATTTTTTATGTTATAAAATTTTATGCATTTTATCAGTCCCTTTCACTTGTTGGTCAAGCAAAACACGGAGGCTGCTTAGGTGATGAGTAGAAACTTTCGTTTTGGTACCAAGCGTTTTCAAGATCAGAGGGCTATTGAGAAATTTTTGCAAGCCAGTCTTGCTAGCATGAAGTCGCACTTGGATGTGATATCAATCAATTTGGAATTTAGGCTTGATACGCGTATCGGTAAAAAGCCAGGCAGTATTTTTTTGTCTTGGTATCGTCTTGATGGCAATGGCTTGACTATTGTTGACCAGCGCAATATCTACGAACACTTGGTAGTGATGATAGGTAAATATCAAAATTTGTTTATTTATCAGTCTGATGATCAGGGTGAAGACCCTAGTCCCTGGGTAGTGGAATTTCGGATTGATGATTATAGCAAATTTTCAATATTTCATCATGACGATGATGATGAGGATCTTTTTTTCCCAGTTGTTACTAAGTGATTTTGCTAAAAAACGTGCACCTTGAGGGGTACACGTTTTTCTTTTTTAATTTATTTTTTACATTTTATCTAGAGCTGTAATGCCTAAAATATTTAAACCAGATCGTAAAATTTGTTGACAGGACAGGCAGATAAGTAAACGGAAGTTTTTTTGGATATCCGTTTCGGCTTTTAGTACGGAATGTTGTTGGTAAAAATTATTAAAAATTTTAGCTAGCTCAAAAAGATAATGAGTAAGTACAGCCGGATTGTATTCGCTGGCAGCTTGAGTCAAAACTTCTGGGTAATCTAATAATTTTTTTAATAACTTTTTTTCTTCTAAATTAACTTCAATTTTTTGGTAGTCGATTTTTTTATTAACTTTTGCTTGTTTTAATATCTGGCTAATACGAGCGTGTGTATATTGGACAAAAGGGCCAGTGTAGCCATCTAAAGTAATTGAGCTTTCAGCTTGATAAATAATGTCTTTTTGGGGATTAGTGCCCAACATGGCAAATTTAATAGCAGCCAGAGCTACTTCTTTGCTAGTATGTTCTTGCTTATTTTGTTCAATTTTTTTCTCAGCTTTAGCCATCATGTCTTGCACTCGGGCAATGGTTTCTACAATAATAGTATCAGCGTCAGCTGTTTTGCCTTCGCGTGATTTGATTTTACCATCGGGTCTAGATACCATGCCATAAGATAGGTGGTGTAAATTATCTGCCCAGCTAAAGCCTAATTTTTTTAAGATTAAGAATAAAACTTTGAAATGATAATCTTGTTCAGAGGCAACTACATAGATAGCACGATTAAATTTAAATTTGTCATGGCGTTTTTTAGCAGTGCCTAAATCCTGAGTCATATAGACCGAAGTGCCGTCAGAGCGTAAAACTATTTTTTCATCTAAGCTTTCATTTCGTAAATCTATCCAAACAGAATTATCTGGTTTAGTAAAAAATACTCCTTTTTCTAAACCTAATTTAATCAAGTCTTTGCCCAAAAGGTAAGTATCGCTTTCTAAATCAACATGATCAAATTTAATACCTAGATCATTATAAGTTTTTTTATAACCGTCATATACCCAAGCATTCATAGTTTGCCACAATTTCCTGACTTGCTTGTCACCTTGTTCCCAAGCTTTTAGCATGTCTTGGGCTTTATGCATCCAAACAGATTGAGCTAAAAATTTTTCCCTAACTTGTCTTTTTTCAAGTGTGCCTAATTGTTTTGGGTCAATATTATTTTTATCCAAATAGGTCCTTTCTTCAGCTGAAAGTAGTTCGCCAAATTTGACATAATATTTACCAACCAAATGATCACCCTTAATACCAGTGCTAGCAGGAGTTTCATTATTACCAAATTCTTGCCAGGCTAACATGCTTTTGACAATATGAATACCACGGTCATTGATAATGTTAGCGGCAATTACCTGATATCCTTGAGTTTGGTATAAATTAACCAAAGCTTGACCTAAGCAATTATTGCGTAAATGGCCAATATGTTGGGGCTTGTTAGTGTTTGGTCCAGAAAATTCAATTAAAACTTTTTCTTTTTTGTTTAATTTTTTTTGGCCGTAATTTTTATCTTTTAAAATAGTATCTAAACTTAAGGAGGCGAGCTTTTGTCCATTAATAAATAAGTTTAAATAAGGACCAAAAGCTTGGGCTTTTTCAAAAATATTATTTTGTGGCCAATTATCAGCTAATTTTTTAGCAAGTTCTGGGGCAGTGATTTTATTTTGTTTAGCTAAAGAAAAACAAGCCAAAGCATAATCACCCAAATTATCTTTAGGCACAGGAGCTAAAATGCAGTCTTCAGCTTTAATTTTAATATTTAAAATTTGGCTGATAGTTTTAGCTAAAGTATTTTGTAGTTCGTAAATAATACTCATAGTAGCTTAATCATACTTAAAAAGCCTTTAATTTTCAAGAGTGGAGCTTTTTATAAATATTGCTTGCAACGTAAAACAGGTCGCGTAGCGACGTTTTACGTTGTGGATAACTAGGCACTTGACCTTATTAATAGATATGGTAAGATATATATCTAGACTAATAGTTGAAATTGATGTGAAGAGAAAAGTATGATCGTTGGTGAACGATTTTCTGCAGCTTAAATTTTAAGCAATAGAAATTCGTTCACCACGTTATCTCTTTTCCCCATCACAATCCAATTTTTTTCAAGACTATTAGTCTTTTCATTTATTTATATTTTTAGTCGCCTAAATGGCGATTTTTTGTTATAATAAAAATAAATATGTCAAAAATAAATATAGTTTGGCACTCCTTAAGTAGCCATCAAGCATTAAAAAAATTAAACTCTAGCCAAAATGGCTTAAGTAGCTCAGAAGCTAAAAAACGTTTACTAAAATATGGTCAAAATATTTTAGCTAAAAAAGAAAGTTTTAGTATTGCTAGAGTTTTTCTAAAACAATTTAGTAGTGCTTTAGTTTATGTTCTATTGATTGCTGGCCTAATTAGTATTTTGTTTAAAGAATTTATTGATGCCTATGTTATTTGGGCAGCGGTTTTACTTAATGTAGTGGTTGGTTTTTTTCAGGAATATAAAGCTAATCAATCCTTAGAGCGTTTAAGTCAGGTTGTTAAAAAAAATAGTTTAGTTTGGAGGGATGGGCGCGAATTACTTTTGGATAGTATTTTTTTAGTTCCGGGAGATATTATTAGCTTACGTTCAGGGGATAGAGTGCCAGCTGATTGTAGAATATTACTGGCTAACAATTTACAGCTTAATGAAGCGACCTTAACCGGAGAATCATTACCAGTTAAAAAACAAGATAAAGTTTTACCAGTCGGCACTGTGCTCGCAGAAAGATTTAATATGGCTTTAATGGGTACTTTGGTGGTAGAAGGTACTGGACTGGCTGTAGTTGTAAATACTGGACTTGCTAGCGAAGTTGGGCAAATTTCAACATTACTTAAAGAGACTAAAGAAGAGCAAACACCTTTGCAATTAAAACTGAATTCTTTTGCTAAAAATATCACTAAAGTAATTTTAGTAGTAGCAATTTTGTTATTTATTTTTGGTTTAGCAAGAGGTTATGAATGGAAAGAAATGTTTAGCGTATCAGTAGCAGTAGCTGTTTCAGCGATTCCTGAAGGTTTATTGATTAGCTTAACTATGATTCTGACCATTGGTATGCAGAGGATACTAAAGAAAAATGGCCTAGTTAGACAACTGGTATCGGCAGAAACTTTGGGTTCTACTACTGTTATTTGCACTGATAAGACTGGTACTTTGACAGAGGGGTTTATGCGTGTGACTGAGCTTATTACTACTAGTCATCATTTTGATTTTACAGTTCAGGGTTTTAAAAATATTGCTTGGGATAAGGAATTAGAAAAATCAGTCAAAATTGCCTGGTTGTGCAATGATGCTCATCCTAGTAATCCTAATGAGAGTAGGGAGAAGTGGGATATTTTAGGTTCAGCCACCGAAGCTGCTTTACTTTTATTTGCTGCTAATTTTGGGGCAGTTAATATTTTTAAAAATTTTAAACGTAAACAAGAATTACCTTTTGATTCGCGTTATAAATTTATGTTAACGCGTATGTCATATACTGATACCCATGATCTGCTTTTGTTTAAAGGAGCGCCAGAAAAGATATTATCTTTAGCTAAATTTTATTATCATAATGGTAAGGTTCTACCACTAACGCCAGTAGTTTTAAAAAAATGGCACGAACGTTTTGATAGTTTAACGCGGCGTGGCTTAAGGGCCCTGGCTGGAGCAACAGCTATTGTTGCTAAGGATTACCCAGTAATTTCTGATACGGAAAATATCCCAGATAATATTACTTTAATATGTCTTTGGGGTTTATCAGATCCTTTGCGCCTTGAAGTAGCAGAAACTTTGCGACATACCCATGCAGCTGGCATTAGAACGGTTATTATTACTGGTGATAATAAATTAACAGCTCATCGGATTGCTAGTGATTTGGGTATCAATATTCAGACTGATGAGATTATTACTGGTGATGAATTGGTTAAATTAACAGATAAACAATTAGAAGAAAGAGTAGTTGGTATTAAAATTTATGCTCGGGTCAGTCCTACTGATAAGTTGCGTATTGTCCAAGCTTGGCAAGCAAGAGGCGAGGTGGTGGCCATGACAGGCGATGGTGTTAATGATGCACCTGCTTTAAAAGTAGCTGATGTTGGCGTAGCTGTAAGTTCAGGATCTGATATCGCTAAAGAAACAGCTGATTTAATACTGCTTGATAATAATTTTAATACTATCGTAATGGCAGTTAAAGAGGGTAGGGTTATTTTTGCCAACATCCGAAAAGTTATTTTATATTTATTATCTAACAGTTTTGCCGAGATGACGGTGATTGTTGGTGGTTTATTTTTAGGTTGGCCCTTGCCACTTCTTACTGGTCAAATTTTATGGATTAATCTAATTTGTGATGGATTTCCAGCTTTAGCGCTAACTGCTGAGCCAGAAGATGATGATATTATGAATACTAAACCGCACGACCGTAAACACTTGATTGCTTTTGAGCAGAAATTTTTGATTGCTACTGTCAGTCTTATGGGTGGTTTATCATCATTTTTAGCTTTTTATTATATTTGGCATGCTGACCAAAATTTAGATTTAGCTAGGACTATGGCTTTTACCACTTTGGCTTGTGGTACCTTAGTTTATGTTTTTAGTATTAAGACTTTAGAGAAAAATATATTTTCTAGTCGTCCCTTTCGTAATAAATATTTAAATTTAGGAGTTCTGGCTGGTTTATTATTGCAATTGGCAGCTGTTTATATGCCATTTTTAAATAAATTTTTAAATACTGTGCCTTTAAGTTTTTATCATTGGCTCATGATTATTGCAGCTTCTATTATTGGTATTATCTTTATTGAGCTGATTAAATTTATATTTAATATATACTATAAAAAACAGCGTCATTAATTTTTTATGTGAAAAAGACCCGATATTAGTGTTTGGGTCTTTTATATTTGACATAAATTGATTTTTATGTTATTTTAGCAAGTTCTTAAAATGCAGAAATTGTGTTTAGTACCTTGATAGTTTATATGTTATTTTTTGCAAAAAGGTGTCCAAAACCCCACTTTCGGGATTAGATAAAGGAGGACAACTCGATGAGCGCGATCAAGTTCAGTGGTGACCTGAAGGCTTGCTTGCAAGCCTATGGTCAAACTCTAGCTCAGGGCAGGCAGGCAGCTGTTGCTCGCAAGCCAATGTCAGATTTTGTCGGTGTATCCGACGCTAGCGTATATCGTTGGCTAACTGGCAAAGGCCAAATGCCGATTGGCTTGAGTCAAATCAAGGTTTGGTATTGGCTGGAAAGCCAGGGTTACCTTGTAGATGACTTGAAGCAGCTAAAGGTAAATCACTCGGTCGTTTATGCTTTGGGATATTTTTTGTCTTACAAGTTGTTTGACTTTGAAACATTGTATTTGACAATGGAGTATTCTAAGCCATCTTCTTTTTTGGCGGTGTTGCGCGGTGAAGCAAAAATGCCAGCCAATAAGATCAAGAGAGTTTGTTTGTTGATGCAGGATATCGATAAAGGTCTGTATCAGCGTTTGACAGACGTGGTCATTATTGACAGTCCGGAAATAGTCGAGCCAGTTGTTGAGCAGAATAATCTGTCTCAGCAGGCAAATTCGCTTATCTCTAATTGTTTGGCAGAAATGATATCATTGATTTTGCCCTTGGCCGAAAAGGCCTTGTCTGATTCTTTTACTGACGAAGAACGTCGTCAGTTGCGCAAGACAATCCCGCAAGACGGTTTGTATAGGCTGTTTCGGGTCTTGGGCGGCCTGTGTTCGAAAGAAAACAGGCGTAACATCACGGAGGTGCAGTAGTGTCAAATGCTCGTAAGAGCCCGGTGGCTCTTCATATGGGTGAGGTTTTGCTTCTGGTAGCAAACACTTACCCCAGATTGCTAGACTTTGTGTTGGAGATCATCCAGAATAGTTTGGATGCCAACGCCAAGCAGATTACGGTTAAGATTGATATGCAGAAACGTAACCTAGAGGTGACTGACGATGGCCTGGGTGTGAGCCGCGACAAGTTCGAGCAGGCTCTGACTCAGATTTGTCAGTCAATGAAGACCAAGGTCAAGGACGCTCTCGGGCGTTTTGGCCGGGGTCTTATCAGCCCCTTGGGTAAATGCGAATATTTCACATTTACGTCCTGTCCGCGCAGCAGTGCAACGGCGCAGACAACGGGTTATATTTCATGGAATTTCAATACAGCCGATATTCAGCAGGCTAAGGTAGTTGATGGTATTCCTGTCAAGGAAATGCCTCAGCTCATGTTTTGTCGGAAGACCAAGAAGCCACCTCGTGGCATCTCTTACGTGCCTTGGCGCACGCAAGTTAAGGTCTTCAATATTACCGAAGACAAATATGTTTCCAGAATCAGCTTGCAAGAGCTGGTGGATAATATTTTGGCCAAGTACGGTGTAGCAATGCGCCGGAAGCAAGCCACTATCAGTATTTTCTTTACGGATGAGCAGGGTAATACGATCGCCAAAGACGTCGAGCCCAAGGATTTCACGGGTCGGCCCTTGCCGCTTTTTCCCTTTCAGGGGGATTCGGTGGGCGACGTGATTTTCCGGCTCTTTATTGCGCCTAACACTATTAAGGGCCGTAAGGGCAAGGTAGTGTTTGGTGAAAAAGATAATGATTTTCGTATTTCTGGTCAGTCTATTTGGAACGATTTGGGCGAGGTGCTCCAAGAGGAGACTATTCAGGCCCTGCGTTCCGGTATTTTCGAAGGCGAAATCTTGGGTGAAAACGTGCGCATCCATCCGGATCGCAAGCGTTTTCAAGAAGATGATGCTTTCGTCGATTTTTGTGTAGCTATTGACATTTGGTATCAGAAGATTGGTGCAAAATATGCTGGCGAGATTGCCACTGAGAGCCGGGAGCGCCGCTACCAGGAATTGGGGTTGCGGTCTATGAAGGTAATCAGTGAGATTCTGCGTCAGCCGGAATTCAAAGATCTATTGGATATGGTAAAAGTGGGTTCGATCGGCAACGGGCATTACGATTTGCCTGCGGCTGGTTTGCAGCCCGTATCAAGTATGTCCAATCAGGGTGCAGGTTCTGGTCCTAAGTCTGTGGCTAGTACAGACGAGAGGCCTGAGCCGGGACGCGAATACCCAGAGCATCATCCTGGTACTGTGGCTGGCCCCGATGGTCAGCAGCGGCGTCAGGTGCGTTCGGGTAGCACCGGATTGCAATTTAGGTACGTAGACAATCTAGCTAGTGCTTGGGAGTTCGATCCTAGGAGTGGTGTGCTGGTTTTCAATACCAGTCATCGTTTCTGGTTCGACTGCGAGGAAACGGATACGGCTTTGATGCGTTACCACGAAGTGGTGACAATTCAGGCCTTGTCGGCCTTGCGTGTCCATGGCACTGATATGCATGATACGGTTCGGCTGGTGCTGGAAGATCAGCTGGCCATGTTGGTATTTGATATCACTCACGGCGATACCCTGTCGGGTCGTCGTGGTGGGCGCAAAAAGTAGTATATAAATATTTTATATTTTCGAGACCTCAAATTGCTTTCGATCTGAACGAAAGCAAGGAGAGGTCTTTTATTTTTTTTAAAAATAGGCTATACTTATTCTATATCCCCCAGGGGGAGATATGGACTTAATAAAATATTATATGTACAAAGCAAAAACAACTCATGATCAAATTTTACATCGTTTGCGTATTTCTATTGGTCAATTACAAAAAGTAGAAGAAATGGTTGCCTCTGGCGCTTACTGTCTTGATGTTATTCATCAGTCTCAAGCAGTGCAAAGGGCCTTGAGGCAGACGGATCATTTGATTTTGGAAAATCATTTAAAAACTTGTACCTCTAAGGCTATTAAAAGTGGTAAGGCTAGTACTGCCATTACTGAAGTTATGCAAATTATTAAACGTTGGTCATAATTTTATTTTAAAATTAATTATTTACTAATTATTTATGCAAAAAATTTCTATATATCTTGTTTTAGCTCTTATGATTGTAGCTTTTATAATAGGTTTGGGCATTGGCTATGCTCTAACGCCCCAATATCGTTTAGCTATGTATGAAGAGCAAGGTATGGGTTTAGGCGAGGCAGATCGTTGGTTAGATTTGCGTTATGTCAACGCCATGATTACTCATCATCAAGGGGCAATGTTGTTGGCTGAGCAAGCAAAGAAAAATGGTCAAAGACAGGAAATAAAAGATTTAGCAGACGCTATTTTAAAAGATGAGCCAGTAGCTATTGCTGAGCTTTATGCTTGGAAAAAAGACTGGTATCAAGATAGTCGTCAGGCTAGCATGCCTTATCCAGTCCGCTTGGGTGAAAGTGATGATAAATTTGATTTGCGTTTTTTAAATGCTTTAATTGCTCATCATCAAGCCGGAGTTTTAATGACTCAAGAAATACGTGCTAAATCTAGCCGCGTTGAAGTTTTAAATAATGCCGATGCGGTGGAATTATTTTTAAATAATGGTCTAAGCATGTTAAAAGATTGGCGTCAATCGTGGTATCAAATATAATCATATGATAAAACAAAATTATGCTGTTAGCGGCATGCATTGTGCTAGCTGTGCTAACATTATTACTCGTAATTTAAGCAAACAGGCTGGCATTAAAAATGTAGCTGTAAATTTTGCTATGGAAAAAGTGCAAATAGAACATGATGAAAATTTAATTGATTTAGACAAGATGAATAAAGTAGTGGGTAAATTTGGTTATACTTTGCATCAATCTAATACTGGGCTCTCTGCCGGTGTTAAAACTAAAGCTTCAATGTCAGGCCATGATCATGGCGATCATTTAGATTTACAACAGCAAAAAAATAAAGTGCAATTTGTTTTACCTTTGGCTTTATTTATTTTTTTATTAATGATGTGGGATATTTTAGCTCAATTTTTTAGCTTTATTCCTAATTTGCCATTACCAATGGATTTGTTAAACATTATTTTGTTAGTAATAGCTAGCATTGTTATCTTTTGGATTGGTCAACCTTTTTTAAAAGGTATTTTGATTTTTCTAAGAACTGGTAATGCTAACATGGACACTCTAATTGGTATTGGTACTTTGGTGGCGTATCTTTATAGTGCTTTAGTGACTCTACTACCAGGTTTTAAAAATATTTTGGCTTTACCAGATATAACTTATTTTGATGTAACGATAGTAGTAATTGGTTTTGTGGTTTTGGGTAAATATTTAGAAACAAAATCAAAATTAAAAACCGGTGAAGCTATTGAAAAACTTTTAGATCTACAAGCCAAAACCGCTTTAGTCAGAAGGGAAGGCAAAGAATCAGAAATTTTAGTTAGTGAAGTAGTTATTGGTGATATTATTATAGTCAAGCCGGGGGCAAAAATTCCAGTTGATGGTGAAATTACTTTAGGGCAGTCATCAATTGACGAATCGATGATTACAGGGGAACCAATACCAGTAGATAAAAAAATTGGTGACCGTGTCATTGGTGCTACTATTAATAAGCAGGGCAGTTTTGAATTTAAGGCTGATCAGATTGGTTCCGACACTATGCTTGCTCAAATTATCAAAATGGTAGAAGAAGCTCAGGGTTCTCAAGCACCAATTCAAAAATTAGCTGATAAAATTTCTAGTGTGTTTGTCCCAATTGTTTTAGTCATTGCTAGTTTGTCTTTTGTTTTGTGGTTGGTTTTTGGTAGCAGTGCCTTAGGCTCTAATCTAGCTTTATCATATGCAATTTTGGCTTTGGTTGGAGTTTTAGTTATTGCTTGCCCTTGCGCCTTGGGACTGGCTACCCCTACGGCTATGATTGTGGGCATTGGCAAAGGTGCTCAGTATGGCATTTTAATACGTTCTGCTGAAAGTTTAGAAAAATTAAGTAATATTAAAACTGTTGTTTTGGATAAAACCGGAACAATTACCAAAGGTCAGCCAGAGCTTACTGATATTGTTAGTTTAAATAAAAATTTTGCCAATAATGATATTTTACAGTATCTAGCTAGCGCTGAACAATTATCCGAACATCCTTTAGCGCAGGCAATTGTTAACAAAGCTAAAGAACAGTCAATAGAATTTTTAGCAGCAGATAAATTTAAAGTTTTAGAGGGTATTGGTCTAGAGGCTAGTGTGCTTGGAAAAAATATTTATATTCATAAACCAGATCAAGTAGATTTGCAAAATGAACAAATTGAGACTTGGCAGCAGCAAGGTAAGACGGTTATTATCCTAGAAGTTAATAAAGTAAAAGTAGGCATCGTAGCACTTAGTGATACTATCAAAGATGAAGCCAATGAAGCAATTCAAGCTTTACATAAATTAGGTATCAAGGTCATTATGTTAACGGGTGATAATAAATTGGCGGCTGATTATATTGCTAAACAAGTCGGTATTGATCAAGTAATAGCCGATGTTTTACCACAAGAGAAAGCGACACAAATAAAAGCTTTGCAAAAACAAGGGCAAAAAATTGTTATGGTAGGTGATGGTATTAATGATGCACCAGCTTTGGCTTTGGCAGATGTTGGTATTGCTATGGCTACGGGTACGGATATCGCTATCGAATCGGCCGGTATTACCTTGTTAAAAGGTGATATAAAAAAAATAAGTCAGGTTATAAAATTAGCACGCGCCACTATGCGTACCGTAAAACAAAATTTGTTTTGGGCTTTTATTTATAATATTATCGGCATTCCGATTGCGGCGGGTTTATTATTTCCTTGGCTTGGTATTATTTTAAATCCAATTTTTGCTGGATTGGCGATGGCAATTTCCAGTGTTTCGGTTGTTACTAATTCTTTACGTTTAAAAAAAATAAAAATTAATTAATTTTTTATGACAGATATAAATTTACTTACCATTTTTTTAACGGGCTTATTAACAGGTGGGTTGACTTGTTTAGCAGTGCAGGGTGGCTTACTGGCTACAGCCATTGCTCAAAGGCAGGGTGACAATCAGGTTGATAAAAAAAATAAAGCTTTGCCTATTATTGTTTTTTTGTTGGCTAAATTATTGATTTATACTATTGTCGGTTTTTTGTTAGGACTGGTGGGTTCAAAACTATCATTGTCTTTGTCAGTACGAGCTATATTGCAGCTAGCAATCGCCATTTTTATGATTGGTACAGCTTTGAGTTTATTGGACATTCATCCTATGTTTCGTTATTTTATTATTCAACCACCAAGGTTTTTAACTAAACTAGTAAGACAACAATCAAAATCAGCTGATATTTTTGCTCCAGCTTTACTTGGCTTGTTTACTATTTTTATTCCTTGTGGCACCACGCAAGCGATGATGGCCTTAAGCATTGCTTCCGGTAGCGCAATGTATGGCGCTTTAATTTTGTTTACTTTTGTTTTAGGTACGGTGCCTTTATTTTTTATTTTGGGTTATACAGCTAATTCTTTAGGAGTAAAAGCTACTAAAAGTTTTTATCGCTTAGCAAGCATTGCTATTATTGCCTTAGCTTTGTATTCTATCATGGGTGTTATTTCTTTGACTGGGGCTACTTGGTTGCCAGTGAGTAATAATAATCAAGAAATTGTCAATCAAGTATCAAAACGAGAAATCACTATTCTAATTACTAATGATGGTTATTATCCAAATAATTTAGACATAAAAGCTGGCGAAGAAATAACTTTGACCGTAAAAAATGAAAATGCCTATTCTTGCGCCCAATCTTTTACTATCCCTAAATTTGGTATTGAAACAGTGGTAGAGCCTGGCACCGAAGAAGTAATAAAATTTACTGCTCCAAGTGATTTAGGTAAATTGGCTTTTACTTGTAGCATGGGTATGTATCGAGGAATCTTTAATGTAGTGGAATAATATGGAAAAAGAAATAATTTTAAAAATAATTGGCATGCATTGTACAGCTTGTGCTATGAATATCGATGGTGAATTAGAAGATAGTGCTGGTGTAATTTCAGCTAATACTAATTATGCCAAAGCGCAAACTAAAATTAAATTTAATAATAGCATTATTAGCCTAGAACAGATAAAAGCCATTATTAAAAAGGCCGGCTACGATAGCAAGTAAGTTTGTGCTATAATTAATTAATGGACTCCAAAGATAGTATTAAATTTAAATATTATTGGTTTTTGCTATTTTTATTAATAGTTTCAATATTTTTTTACTTTTATTTACAGCAAGAAAATAGCCTTTTTTTAAAACGCGATTTAAGTTCTGGCTTTAATAAGCCTAGGTTAATAAGCAATACTCAAACAGAAAAGCTAGTAGAAACTCCGATAATCTTAGAGCCTGAAAGTAAGACTTTAGATTTTTTGTTTTTTGGTGATATTATGCTAGATCGCAATGTTGGTACTAAAATTGCTAAAGATGGTTTAGATCCATTACTAGTTAATTTGGCGGGCGTAGATAAAAGTTTTTTTTCCGACTATGATTTAGTTTCAGCGAACCTTGAAGGCGCAGTAACTATTGCCGGAGCTCATTACGCGCCAGTGGCTGCTAATGATTTTGCTTTTAGTCCAGAAGTAGTAAGTGCTTTGCAAAATTATAATTTTAATTTTTTTAATATTGCCAATAACCATTTAACAGATCAAGGTCAAAAGGGTCTGCAAGAGACTAAAGATAATTTAACAGCCTTGGGTTTAAATTTTTCTGGTTGTCCAGATGCTCAAGTAGGGGAGTGTAGTGCTAAAATTGTTGAAATCAATAATGCCAAAATAGCCATGCTAGGTTTTAGTATGGTTTATAACTCTTTTGATTTATTGGAAGTTAAAAAAATAATTAGTGATTTTAAAAAACAAGCAGATTTAGTAATTGTTAATATTCATTGGGGAGTAGAATACGAACATCAATATAATACGACACAATCAGCAGTAGCTCATGATATTATTGATAGTGGTGCGGATCTGATTATTGGCCATCATCCTCATGTAGTGCAAGGCTTAGAAATTTATAATAATAAGCCGATTTTTTATTCTTTAGGAAATTTTATTTTTGATCAATATTTTTCAGCTGCTACGCAACAAGGCTTAGCGCTAGGATTTAGCATTGACATACAAACTAAAAAAATTGCCATAAACTTATTTCTTTTATTGTCAAAGAGTTCCCAAGTACAATTAATGCCCAGTGATTTAAAAGATAAATTTTTGGCAGATTTTGTGACTTGGTCAAAATTAAGTCCAGAACAAAACAAAGAAATATTAAGCGGTAAAATAAACTTATGAAAAAATTTATTTTTTTGCTTGCCATTTTTGCTCTAGTTGGCTATTATGGTTTTCGTTTTTTTAATGACAACGGACTACTTGCCCAATTTAATAATAGTTTAAACACTTTTATGAATAATAAGCCGAAAATTGCCTGCATTGAAGATAGTGATTGTCATTTGACTCGGCCAGATTGCAATCCTTGTACTTGCGGATATGCTGCTAATAAGGCTTGGCAACCATACTGCCCTTTTAAGCCCAATAAAAATATTTTTTGTGCTCCTTGTGAGAATTTTCCAGCAGCAGAAAATATCAAGTGTGTAAATACCGAGTGTAAAATCATTTATTAATTTATTCTAAATAAAATATATGAAGTTATTATGGTCTTATGTTTCCCAACATAAAAAAGTGTTGGCCGGCTCTTTAGTACTGGCTAGCATTAATCAACTTTTTTCTTTACTTGACCCTCAAGTTTTTAGGTTAATGATTGATAAGTATGCTACTAAAGCTGGAACTATTTCGGAAAGAGATTTTGTTGTTGGCATTGCCCTATTATTACTTGCTTATGTAGGCGTAGCTTTAGTTTCTCGGATTGCCAAAAATTTTCAAGATTTTTATATTAATGTCTTAACCCAAAAAGTAGGCGCTCAGATGTATGCTGATTCGTTGGCTCATTCCTTGTCTTTGCCTTATTTGAGTTTTGAAGATCAGCGTTCTGGTGAATTATTACAAAAATTAAATAAAGCTAGAAGCGATAGTCAAAATTTTATTAATAATTTTATTAATCAAATATTTTTATCTTTGATTGGCATTTTATTTGTATTGGTTTATGCTTTTGTGGTGCATTGGTTGATAGGTGTAGTTTATTTTTCCTTGATTCCAGTTTTAGGTTTTAGTACTTTTTATTTAAGCCGTAAGATTGGTAAGGCGCAAAAAGATATTGTGGCTCAGCAAGCCGATTTGATGGGTTCAACTACTGAGACTTTGCGCAATGTGGAATTAGTAAAATCTTTAGGCTTAGAAACTCAGGAGATCAAACGTTTAAATCAAGTCAATGATGATATTTTGAAATTAGAGCTTAAAAAAGTAAAAATTATTCGCGCTTTTAGTTTTATTCAAGGTACAATTTTAAACGCTATGCGCGCTTTGCTTATTTTAGTAATGATGTGGTTAATTGGTCGGCAAGATATTACTTTAGGACAATTTTTTACTTTGTTTATCTATTCTTTTTTTATCTTTCAGCCTTTATCAAATTTTGGAGCAGTGGCTGCTCAGTATCAGGAAACCACAGCTAGTCTTGAACAATTAAATCAGATTTTACAACAAGAATCAGAATTAAAGCCAGTTAATCCTAAGGTAGTGGGAGCTTTACAAAATATAGTTTTTGATCAAGCTAGTTTTAAATATAATTCTGGTCAACAACATGCCGTTGATAATATTAGTTTAAAAATAAAAGCTGGTGATACGATTGCTTTTGTTGGTCCTTCGGGATCTGGTAAAACTACCTTAATAAAATTATTAGTTGGTCTATACAAACCAACGCAAGGGCAATTATTATTTAATAATACGGATGCCCAAATTATTGATTTAGATGTTTTACGTCAGCGGATTGGTTTGGTTTCTCAGGATACTCAGCTTTTTGCCGGTACCATTAGAGATAATTTATTATTTGTAAATCCTAAAGCAAGTGATTTTGATTGTTTAGAAGTAATGAAGTTAGCTGCGGCTGAAAGTATTTTAGCACGTTCTGATAAGGGTTTGGATTCCAAAATTGGTGAAGGTGGTTTAAAATTATCAGGCGGTGAAAAACAAAGACTGGCTATTGCTCGAGCTTTGCTTAGAAAACCAGATTTGATTATTTTTGATGAGGCAACTTCTAGTCTTGATTCTTTGACAGAAAATGAGATTATAAATACTATTCGTGAGATTGAAAAGGCGCGCCCAGAAATAATTATGGTTATGGTGGCACATCGTTTATCAACAGTAGCGCACGCTAAAACTATTTACGTTTTAGAAAAAGGAAAGCTAATTGAACATGGTAATCATGAACAACTTTTGAAAAAGAAAGGTTTGTATGCGGCTTTATGGCGCCAGCAAGTTAATGTGCAGTAAATTTGACTTTTATTTAGAGCTTTGCTAAATTAAATATATGGCTAGAATAATGATTAATTTAAACAATAATAATAACCGATTTTAAGACCGGCCAGATTTTATTTTATAAAAATATTTTAAAAAGCCGGTCAATAAAGATCGGTTTTTTAAAATATTTTTTTTGCTATTCCGGGGTAGTTGAGTGGTACAACGCCGCGCTGTTAACGCGGATATCGCAGGTTCGATCCCTGCCCCCGGAGCCATTAAAAAAATACAAACGAAGGTTTGTATTTTTTTAATCTTGGCGGAGTGCGGAAAATTATTTTTCATTCCAAATTTTCTGCCGGAGCTAATTAATTATAAATAGTAGTTAAAGATAAAACATATCTTAAATTGGCGATTTTTGTGATTGAGTAATAGCGTGTTTAATTGCCTCGTTAACTAATACCTCAGAATTATATTTGCCAGCATTTTGTTCTAACCAAGCTGCTATGTTGCTGGCGACTAAACTAGAAAAACTTTTATCTTTTGAGTCGGCCGCAATTTTTGTTCTGCCCATTTCTCTTGGTGCCTCATGAATACCATTGTTCTGCATCCAGGTATTTAATATTTCTAAAATTCGGTTAGCATTATCTTTATTTTTAAAATGCACAACAATAGAATCATTATGCGCAAAAAATGCGCTAAAGCTTTCAGGGACTTTGACTTGAATAATGTCATCAGTTTCAAGTGATAATTGTCGGAGTTCTTGAGCTAGTTGGGGTAGATGTTGTATAAAAGAATATTCGCCACTTGGTATGCTTACGTAGGCTTTGATATTTGTGCTTTCTTTTTTTGCTTCTTCTGGTCTTGTATTTATGCCAAACCAACCTGGGTTGCTATCCCATTTAAATTCGCCGTCTTGGCTTAGCATTTGTTCTATATTAGCTCTAGTATTTCGGTACCATTCTACTTGTGTTTTATTATCTTCTAGTAAATCGGCGGCATTTTTGCCAGCTCCATCAGTACTGCTAATAAATTCGCTACGGCGAGTCAACATTTCATACAATACTACTTCTGCTTGAGCGGCTATATTAGTGTTATTTTGATTATTTTCTAAAATTTTTTTTAATTTTTGTTTAGCCAAAATAACATTAGGAAGATCATCATAATTTTCCGTTTGTTCATTAGTATTAGCATCTTGGTTATCAATAGCAGCAATATTTTGTCTAGCTGACTCTAAGTCAGCTTGGTCTTGGTTGGTCTGTTGCTGCTCTATTTCTGTCCAACTTTTTTCTCTTTCAGCTTTATATTCATCAATTGTTTCATCAATGCGCATAGCTCGTCCAGTCATGTGCATTTCTTTTTTGAGGGCAGCTATTTCTTCAGGAGAAATATTTTGGTTAGCAGCTTCTGTATTTGCTGTTGCTTGTATTTTTTCAAAATCCATATATAAAATTAATTTTTTAATAAAATAAAAATATTTATCTTATTATTGCCATTGTAATAAAAATTACTAAAAAAGTAAACATTATCGTAGTTAATATTTATTCATAAATAAAATAATTGCTAAATATCTCTAAGTTGTTATAATAAACTAATGAAAATAGCAATTATTGGTGGTGGTGCAGCTGGTATGATGGCTGCGGCTACTATTAACGAAACTAATACTAAGATTGAAGTTTTTTTATTAGAAAAAAATGTTTCTTTAGGTAAAAAAGTAATTATCTCTGGCGGTGGGCGTTGTAATGTGACAACTGGTATTCAGGATATTAAAGTGGTTTTAACCAAATATCCGCGTGGTGCTAAATTTTTAAATTCCGCGATGTATAATTTTTCACCTAAAGCTGTTCAAGATTGGTTTACTGGTCACGGCGTGCCTTTAAAATGTGAAGCTGATGCTAGAGTATTTCCAGTTTCTAATAATGGTCAAGATATAGTAGCTGTTTTTGAAAAAATTTTTGCTAATAGTAATACTAAAGTTTTATTTAAACATTCAGTTCAGAAAATTGAATATAAAAATCAACAATTTATTATTTATTGCCAAAATCAAAAAGTTTTAGTAGTTGATAAAGTTATTTTAACTTTAGGTGGGCAAGCTTATCGTCAGACCGGCTCTACCGGTGATGGTTACTTATTAGCAGAAAGATTAGGTCATAGTACTAGCGAGTTAGCTGCTAGTTTAAGTTCTTTGCTTACTAAAGAAAAATGGCCGGTTCAAGTGATGGGTTTGTCTTTTGCCAAAGCAAATTTTAAATTTAAGACTAATAAAAAACAGGAGTTTAGCGGACCTTTTGTTTTTACGCACTGGGGTTTAAGTGGGCCGGCGGTATTTGCTATGTCGGCATTGACGGCTTTTGAAAAAATTAGTCAAGAAAAACCACTAACTATATTTGTTGATATTATGCCAGACTTAGCAGCTGAAAAAGTAGCAGTTCAAATTAAAAAATTTATGCAAGCTAATCCTAAAAAAACATTTAAATATGCTCTACAACCTTTGACTACTTTAGCTTTGGCTAATGTTATTTTAGAACAACTAAATATTTCTTTAGAAAAAAAGAATAGCGAACTTAGTAAGGCCGACTTAAATAAAACAGTAAATTTTTTAAAAAACATACCTTTAACTATTGTAGGCAGAAGAGCTGGTGATGAGTTTGTAACAGCTGGTGGCATTAAATTAACAGAGGTAGATTCTAGTACTATGCAATCTAAAATCTGCCCAAATTTATATTTTGCCGGAGAAATTTTAGATATTGATGGCTTTACGGGCGGTTTTAATTTGCAGGCAGCTTGGGCGACCGGACGACTAGCTGGCTTAAAAAGTAGTGCTATTAAATAATTTATTATTTTTTAATTTTAATAAAGTTATGAAAAAGGTAATTTTAGGTATTGGAATATCTGGTGCAGGTAAAACAACTATATTAAAAGAATTTGCTCAAAAATATGATTATATTTATCTTTGCCCAGATGATATTAGGGAAGAAATATTGGGTAATGCTGCTGATCAGTCAAAAAATAAAGAAGTCTGGGCAGAAGCTAAACAAAGAATGAGTGATTATTTAGCTCAAGGTAAGACAGTTGTTTTTGATGCAACTTTTACCCAGGCTATTCAGCGTAAGGCCTTTATTGATTTTGCTAGAGAAAGTGGAGCAGATAAAATTCAAGGAATTTTGTTTGATACACCGCTTGATATTGCTATAGAGCGTAATGCAAAAAGAGAGCGTCAGGTTCCAGAATACGCTATTCAAAGAATGAATAATGATTTAAAAACGGCACAACCTAATATTAGTGAAGGACTGGATTCAATTTTTACCCTTAACGAATATCAAGAATTAGTTGATGTTGATAGGGTAGAAAATAGAGAAGATTTTGAGCAAGGTTTTAAGAATATTCATTAAAGTTTATTTATTTCCAGATTTAAAATATTAGGGGCCTTATTATTTAATTATGCTTATTAGAGCTTAATGGCTTAACGTCTTGTCAAAAAGCCTTATTTCTGTTATTATTGCTCCCTATGGAGATACGAAATATTGCAATTATTGCTCACGTTGATCATGGCAAAACAGCCTTGACTGACGCTATTTTAAAACAAACCGGCATGCTCACTGATGAAAGTGTGAGTATGGATTCAAATACCTTGGAAAAAGAACGTGGTATTACTATTTATTCTAAAAATGCTTCTGTTTTTTATAAAGATACCAAGATTAATATTGTTGATACTCCGGGTCACGCTGATTTTGGTTCAGAAGTAGAACGAGTTTTGCGTTCTATTGATAGCGTTTTACTAGTAGTAGATGCCCAAGAAGGGCCGATGCCGCAAACTAGGTTTGTGCTTAAAAAATCTTTAGAGCTTGGTTTAAAGCCGATTGTAGTGATTAATAAAATTGATAAACCAGCAGCTAATCCAAATCTAACTCATGAACAAGTTTTTGAGTTATTTATGGATTTGGGTGCTACTGACGAGCAATTAGATTTTACAGCGGTTTATGCTATTGGTAAGCTCGGTATTGCCAAGCGTTATTTAACGGATGAATCAGACAATATTAATCCTTTGCTTGATATTATCTTAGAAAAAGTGCCAGCCGCTAAAGCAGAATTAAATTTGCCAGTTCGTTTTCAAGCTTTTAATTTAGCTTACGATAATTTTTTAGGTAGACTGGCCATTGGTCGTATTTATGAAGGCACTTTGACTGATAAAGCTAATTTAGTTTTAAAGAAAATCAATGGTGAAAATAAAAGTGGGCGCTTAACCAAATTATTTACTTTTAATGGTTTGGAAAGAAAAGAAGTTTCAGAAGCTGGAGCTGGCGACATTGTGATGGTAGCTGGTTTTCCTGATATTGATATTGGTGAAACTATCTGTCTTAATGCCGAACAAGAAGCAATGCCAGCTATTAATGTTGATGAACCGACTATTTCTCTAGATTTTTTAGTAAATAGTTCTCCTTTTGCTGGACGCGAAGGTAAATTTGTTACTAGTAAACAATTAAAAGAGCGTTTAGAAAAAGAATTAGAAGTTAATGTTGGACTTAAAATTGATTTTTCTGGTGATACTTTTAAAGTTTATGGTCGCGGTGAATTACACGTCGCTATTTTGATTGAAACTATGCGCCGTGAAGGTTATGAGCTACAAGTTTCGCAACCACAGGTTATTATTGAAGAAAAAGACGGTAAAAAATTTGAACCATACGAAGAAGTAACTATTGATGTGCCAGAAGCACAGTCTGGTATTGTGATGGAAAAAATGGGTAAACGTAAAGGCATTGCTACTAGTATGAAAAGTGACAATAACCAGATGCGGGTAGTTTTTGAAATGCCAACTAGAGGTTTGCTTGGTTACCGTGGAGAATTTATCATTGATACTCGTGGTGAAGGTATTTTATGTTCGCGGGTAATTGGTTATCGACTCTATGCTGGTGAAATCAAAAAACGCGATGTTGGCTCTATGGTGTCGATGGCTACTGGTAAGGCTTTGGGTTTTTCTTTGTATAATTTGCAAGATCGAGGTGTTTTGTATATTGGGCCAGGTGTTGAAGTTTATGAAGGCATGGTAATTGGCAATACTGCCAAAGGCGCCGATATGAATGTTAATCCAACCAAAGGTAAACAGCTTACTAATATGAGAAGCAAAGCTTCTGATGAAGCGATTACTTTAGTGCCACCAAATATTTTGACTATTGAAAAAGGCTTAGAAATAATTGCTGAAGATGAATATTTGGAAGTTACTCCCAAAAGTGTGCGTTTACGTAAGCAAGCTTTAAGCGATAATGAAAGACGTAAAGTTAGTCGTAAAGCAGTTGAAACAGAATAATAAATTTTAAATTAATTCAAGCCAGCTTAGTCGCATCTAGTGTGGCTAAGCTGGCTTTTTATTGACAAAAACTTTAGTTTTTAGATAAAATAAAATTGCCTTTAGCTGTTTATTTATTTTTGACCAAGGAGGTCGAATGATGGCGAGTAAGGCAACAAAAGAAAAAGATAGTCTGCCCACTTGGGCTATAGTAGTTATACTAGTTGGATTTATTTTGCTCTTTATTATTGGTGGCGATAATTTAGCCAATGTTTTGCGTAGATGGTTTAAATTTGCCTAAAAGATATTTTGTTGACTGCTTGATGCCTATAGTATCGAGCAGTTTTTCAATTATGACAAATTTTGACTTTATGTTATAATAATCTTGTTTATTAACATATAATATATTTTATATTTTAAAATTATGATTAAAAAATTATTTTCTAAGGAGTATCTAAAAGGTACGGCTAAAAGAAAAGTAGTAGCAATAATTGCTATAATTATTTCTGTCGGACTGGTGCTAGCATCGGTTTTTTATTTTTCTGGCGGCTGGGATAGATTTAAAGTAAAATTTGGCAAACAGCCGAGTTTGTTTGATGGTTTTTCTAAATTGATTTTAAATGGGGCTAATGCTCAAGATAATTTTGATTTAGAAGCAGTGGGTGCTGATAGTCTAGGTATTGATGTTGATACCAGCTTTATTTTGACTAGTAAAGATGATGTTAGTACTGAAGATGTTGAGAAAATTATTAAGCTTAGCCCAGCAATAGCTTATGCTTTGGAAGAGAAGGATAAAAACAAATGGGAAATTAAGCCTAAAGAGCCGTTAAATCCTAATGACATTATTCGTATTTCTATGGCCACGGCTTATGTGGCTGAAGAAGGTAAAGAGCAGAGTCGTTATTATGATTGGGCTTTTCAGGTAAAAGATAGCTTTAAGATTTTAAATACTATTCCGCGTGATACAGGCGTGAGCGTGCCGGTAAATTCTGGTATTGAAATCACTTTTAGCCATGAAAATTTTTATGACTATGAAAAATATTTTAGTTTAGAGCCTAGTGTTGAAGGTAGATTTGAAAAACATGGTCGTACTTTAGTTTTTGTGCCTAAAGAGCCACTAGCTCTTAGTCAGATTTATCGCGTTACTCTTAAGCAGGGATTAGCCTTGTCCGATAGCCAGGAAGTGTTAGCAAGTGATTATACTTTTGCTTTTGAAACTATCCAAAAGAAATTTCAATTAAGATCAAGTGATCGTGATCCTTGGCTTTATTTGCACGAAAAATTACAGGATTTTGCTATCAATGAAGCGCCTTTATTGTTTTTATCAGCTATGAATATTCCCCAAGATACTCTAGAAGTAAATGTTTATCCTTTAGCTGGACAGTCTGAATATATTGAAATTTTAGATAAACGTGATCAATATCCCTGGTGGTCTTATTCTAAAGATAATCAATTGGTAGATTTACAAAATAAAAATAAATTAAATTCTTGGAAATTAAAAATTGAACAACAAAATAACAATCAATTTATTCATTTTCCTGAAGGCTTACCAAAAGGTTATTTTGTGGTAGAAATAAAAAATGGAGATATTAATGATCAGGCAATTTTACAGATTAGTAATGCTTCGGCTTACGTAAATGTTGCTAAAGATAAAACAGTAGTTTGGGTAGCAGATTTAGCTGCTAAAAAGCCAGCCAGCAATGCCCAAGTAGAGTTATTGGGAGATAGTCAAAAATATAATGGTGATGCGCAAGGAGTGGCTAGTTTTACTACACCTGGTCAACTAACTAAAGAAGCTTTTGATAAAAAAGATAATAAACGTTATTACTTTAAGGCTAGCTTTGGCGATGAATCATTAATTATACCAGCCTCTTATCTTTCTCCTTATTATGGTTATTGGAGTAATGATATTCAAGCAAATTATTGGCAGTATTTTTATACTGACAGGCCTTTATATCAGCCGACTGATACGATTAAATTTTGGGGCTTGCTTAAATTAAGAAATAAACAAGATAGTAGTAATGATCAAATGAAAGTTGAGCTTTATAAAGCTGGCTATGTTGATTATTATTATCGTCCAGTAATGATTTCTGAGCAGAGTTTAAGTATAGATAGCGATGGTATTTATAGTGGTCAAATAGATATTAAGGATTTACGTTCGGATTATTATTATTTACAAGTTAAAGTTGGCGAGCAAATAGTAGCCACTAAGTATTTACAAGTTAATCCTTATGAAAAACCAGCCTATAACTTGACTTTAACTCCAGAAAAAAAAGCTGCTTTTGCTGGTCAAGAAATTAAATTAACAGGCTTGGCTACTTATTTTGAGGGAACGCCAGTACCAAATTTAGCTTTAGTTTTTAATACTGGTAGTGGCTCTCAAAAAGTTACAACTGATTCAGAGGGTAAGGTTAATTTAGTTTATACGGAAAAATATAATGATTGTCAAAGTGAATATAGTTGTTGGCCAAGGAATGCTTGGTTAGAGTTAAGGCCAGAATCATCAGAACTGGCTGATATTTCAGCTAGTGCTAGCTTAACTTTTTATGGACCTAGTGTTTATGCTACTCAAAAAGTTACTTATTCAGACACTGCTAAAGGACGTTTAGAAATTAAAACTAAAAAAGTTGATTTAAATAAAGCAGAAACTCCTTATTGGTGGGGATATGATGATAAAGAAGCGCAGATTGCTCCTAATGTAAAAATAGAAGGCGAGGTTAAACAAATTAATTATAAGCGCATAGAAACTGGCACAGCTTATGATTTTATTAATAAAGTTTCCCATAAAACTTACCGTTATGAGCGCAGTGAAAAAATAGTTGATAATTTTGTCGGTATTAGCGATGGTAATGGTACTTATGTTTATGAACGTCAAGTCGAGCCAGAAACATCATATGAGATTAGTTTGAAATATTATGATAGTGAAGGCAGGTATGACGTCACGCGGTCTTATATGTATTATAGCGTTGGTAATAGAATATATAATTATAATGGATATAATTTTGATTATTATCATTTAAAATTAGACAAAGAAGAATATTCTGTTAGCGATGAAGTAGTAGTTGATTTTTTGAAAAATGAAGAAAATCTACCAAGCAATGATAATAATTATTATTTGTATTTACAGCATCAAAATGGTCTACGCGAATATGCTGTGACTCAAAATTCTAAATATGCCTTTTTCTTTACTAATGATGATATTCCCAATGTTAATTTGACTGGAGTTTATTTTAATGGCAGGGCTTTTATAAATACTTGGGGAGATTCAGTGCGCCTTAAAAAGGCCGATAAAACCATGAGTATTGATATTAAGACTGATAAAGAAAAATATCAGCCTGGTGAAGAAGTAAAATTAGATATTGTTACTAAAAATGCTAAAGGTGAGCCAGTGAGTGCAGCCGTTAATTTGAATTTAATTGACGAAGCATTTTATGCGGTAATGGACGACCAGGCTCATCCGATTGAATCAATTTATACTGATGTTGGCTCAGGCGTGATTTATACTAATTTTAGTCACCGTACTGCTTCTACTGATATGATGCGAGCTAATAGTATGGGTGCAGAAAAAGGTTGTTTCTTGTCAGGTACCGATATTTTGATGGCTGACGGTAGCTCAAAGAATATCGAAGACGTGATCGTTGGTGATCAAGTTTTGACTTTAGCTGATCCGAGGGAGAGTAGGAAAACGGTCGGTACTGTCACTGAACTATATCGTCATACGGTTGGTAAATATTTGATTATTAATAATAAGCTAAAAGTAACTCCAGAGCATTTAATTTATACTAATTTTAGCTTTCGTCCAGCTTCTAGTTTAAAAATCGGTGACTGGTTGCTGACAGCTGATAATGAATTAATCTATATTAATTCTATAGAAACTAAAGACGAAATAGTGCCAGTTTATAATTTTAGAGTGGATCCGCAACATACTTTTTTTGCTAATGGATTTTTTGTTCATAATGAAAAAGGTGGTGGACCTAGAGAATTTTTTACCGATGCGGCCCTATTTCAAACAGTTAAAACCAGTAGTAATGGTGCAGTAAGCACTAGCTTTAAGTTGCCAGACAATATCACTTCTTGGCGGGTAACAGCTCAAGGCGTGAGTTCTAATATTGATGTTGGTTTAAATGTTTCTAAAATTCCAGTATCTTTGCCAGTTTTTGTGGATGTTACTATTGGTAAAGAATATTTAAGTGGTGATGAGCCAGTCGCTCGTTTGCGCTCTTTTGGTTCAGTTTTAAATAGTACTGATAGTTTGACTATGAGTTTATCAGCTCCTGATTTAGGCATTGAGACTCCGCAAACTAAAACTACGACTGCTTTTAAGTCCGAGTACTTTACTTTGCCTAGTTTAAGCGAGGGTAGCTACGACATTGTTTATTCTTTAGATTCAAGTAAGGGCAAAGACAGTGTTAAGTTACCATTAAAGGCTTTGAGCTCACTACTTACTGCCCAGTCTACTAATATTCAGGAGGCAACAGCCGATTTAGTAGTAGAAAATAAATCCAAGATACCATTGGCTGTTAATTTTTCCGATCGAGAACGTAGCGCTGTCTTTAAAACTTTGGCTAAACTGACTTGGTCCGGTGGCGCTCGGATTGATCAGGGCTTAGCTAGAAAGATGAGTAGGCAGATATTAGAAGAAAAATTTGGCTGGCATAAATCTGATCCAGAATTTTCAGCTTTTAAATATCAAATGGCTAGCGGCGGTTTGACACTTTTGCCTTATAGTAGCGAAGATCTAGAATTATCAGCTCGAGTCGCAGCTTTGCATGTCAACGGTTTTGATAATATGGCTTTAACAAATTATTTTTTCAAAAAACTTGAAGATAAAAAAAGCACTCCCGAAGAAGTGACATTGGCCTTGTATGGCTTGTCAGCTATGGGTGAGCCAATTTTACCTAGACTTGAGGCTTGGGCAAAACGCGAAGATTTAAAACCAAAAGAACGTTTATATTTAGCTTTAGCTTATTATCAAGCTGGCTCTAGTGAAAAAGCGCGGGATATTTATTTTAATATTATGGAGCAATATGCCCAGGTTAAAGAGCCGCATGTTATTGTTAAAGTTAGTGATAACGAAGATGAGGTGTTAGAATTTACTACTTTAACAGCAGTGCTGGCAGCTTATTTAAATGAAGCGCAGCAATATGGCATGATTGATTGGTTGCATTACTATCGACCTAATGATATTTTGTTATATTTAGAAGATTTAAATTATGCCATTGCTCACTTGCATAATCTAACGGACACTAACAGAAGTGTTAAATTTAGTGTTAACAATGAAGAAGTGACAGCTGAATTGAAGATGCCAAGCTTTTCTTATGCTTTTGAGTTAGCGGCGGGGCAGTCGTTAAAAGTTTTAAACGCTGATTCAGATATTATGTTGGCGACTAGTCAGCCAGTGCCGATTAGTCTTAGTGATATTACTCCTGATGCTAGTCTGGTTTTAAAAAGAGAATATTTTGTAAATAATAAAAAAGTTAATACTTTTAAAGAAAATGATTTGATTGAAGTTAGATTATATACTGATTTTAAAGAAGGCGCTTTAGATGGTTCTTATCAGATTACGGATGTGTTGCCAGCTGGCTTGTTGCCAATGAGCAGAGTCTATAATGGCTATAAGACTGAGGATTGTCATTATTATTACCCTTATTATTTAGAAGGACAAAAAGTAAAATTTATAGTTAGTAAAAATTGGAAGAAAAGTGTTTGCTCTGACTATATTAAATACTATGCTCGCGTCAAAACCAAAGGTAAATACAGGGCCGAGCCAGCTATTATACAATCAATGCTCAATAGTGATTATCTAAATTTTTCTAGTGAAGATAAGGTGCAGATTGAATAATGAAGTTAGTAGTTAAAATAATAATCGTTTGTGTTATTTGTGGGGCACTAATAATTTTTAGTGCCTTTTGGCGTCGTGATTTTGATCAAGTTAACTTAGAGGATAATACAACTACTTTATTTTTAAGACCAATTGAATCACAGGCAATGTTTTATGATCCTATGAATTTTCAGCAGGCGATATTGTCAGCAGAAAATGTGCATTCTAAAAATAATATACAAGCGATTATGGTGCCACAGCATCTAGTAGCTTCTAGTTTAATGGCTCAAGCAATAAAGCAAGCGGCTGGCCGTGAGATTGAAACAGTCTTTATTATTGGACCTAATCATTTTAATGTTGGTACTGCGGATATTGCGACAGCTAGGGCAGTTTGGAAAACAGACTTAGGTGATGTCGAAAGCGATACAAAATTGGTTAATAAATTTATCACAGATTTAAATTTACTCTCTGGACCGGAAATCTTTAGCAACGAGCATGCTGTTGGCGCTTTGGTGCCTTTTGTAAAATATTATCTACCGCAAGCCAGAATCGTGCCAATTGTTTTTCGTTCTTATGCTGATTTAGGCGATGTGGATCAAGTAGTAAATTGGTTAGCTGATAATTTACCCAAAAAAAGTTTAGTTATTTATTCTATTGATTTTTCCCATTATTTACCTAGGGAGCAAGCAGATGAAATGGATAAATTGACTAGAGAATATATTATCAATAATGATTTAGACCAGATCATAAAATTAGGCGATGATAATTTAGATTCACCAGCTAGTCTGGCTACGGCTTTATCTTTAGCGCAGAAAAAAAATTGGCACTTAGAAATTGTAGCCAATAAAAATTCGGATGATTTTACTAAAGTGAAGTCAAAACAAACTACTAGTTATTTTTTAATTAATTTTTCGGATTAGTTTTTTTATTATTTTCACTATAAATAGCTCCAGTTGGGCAGAGTTCTTGTATATCTTTAGTTAAAATAGCATCAGGATTAATTATTTGAATTTTGTTATTTTTAAATGCAAAGATATCAGGATAAAATTGCGCGCAAATACCGCAGGCAATACAGCTGCCGGTTTTTATTTTGATTGGTTGATTTGCTTTTTCTGCCATTTTTCTAATTTTTTAGAGTTTACCTAAATCAAGAGTTTGAGTAAATTTTATTTCTTTTACAAAATCTGACATATGGCTAATTAAAATTATAGCGCCCTGATATTCATTAATGGCTTGGGCAATTACCGGTATGTGTCTAAAATTAATATGGTTAGTTGGCTCATCTAAAATTAATAAGCCTGGCTTCATGAGCACCAAGCGAGCAAAGGAAAGCAAGCCTTTTTGGCCTTCAGATAGATTAGAAATTTTGTGCCCCATGAGCTCACCAGTAATTAAAAAACCAGCAGCTACAGCTCGCATTTCTTGAATATCAATTTTATCAGTTAAAACAGATTGTAAAGAGTCAAAAACAGTTTGTTCATAATCCAAAGTGGCAAAGTCTTGGCTATAGTAGCCGATTTTAGTATTTTCTAAAATAATGGCACCTTCATTATGATTATCGACTAAAGAGCGTAGCAGGGTGCTTTTGCCAATGCCATTTGGTCCCGAAACAAGCAAGCGGTCTTTTTGTCTTAAAACAATTTCTACATCTTTTACTATTGGCTCGTGGTTTTTGATTATTTTTACAGCATTGATAGTAACGATATTACCGACAATGCCTTGAGCAGGAATTGTAAATTCTCTAATGGTTTTATCTTCGCGTCTGACATCCACTTTATTTTCTTCTAGTTCTTCAATCTCTTCTTTTAATTTGCTAGCTAAGCGGCGCATTTTTCCACCTTTATTAGAGAAAAAATTTACTTTTTGTTTATTATCTTCAATTTCTTTTTCTAGTTGAGCGTTTTTCTTTCTTTCTCTTTCAATTCTTTCATTGATCTCATCAACTACGGAATAATAGTCGCCCACATAAGTCTCTATTTTTTTAGTAAAAACATCAAGGTAAATTACGCCTTCAGTAAAACAATTTAAAAAGTCAGCGTCATGGGAAATGACAATGACAGTTTTATCATACATGACTAAAAAGGAAATTAAGTGATCAATACCAGCTTTATCTAAATTGTTAGTGGGCTCATCTAGTAGTAAAATATCAGGATTTTGGATTAAAGCAAAAGCAAGTAGGATGCGAGCTTGTTGACCACCGGATAATTCCGATAATTTTCTTTCTAAGGGAATATTTAAGTTAACAGCTTCTAATACTTTATTAATTTGACTTTTTAAATTACCAGGTACTTCCAAAAAAGCTTTAGCAAAGTAATCTTCAATATTCAAATCTAAGTCGTTTTTATCAATTACTTGAGCAGCGGTAGCAATAGTAGCGTTATTGGTAATAAAAACATTGCCTTTAGTTGGCTTGATGTCACCTTTGATTAATTTAAAAATAGTACTTTTGCCAGCGCCATTTTGACCCATTAAAGTTATTTTAGCACCAGTTCTGACACTAAAAGAAACATCGTCGAGTAATAATTTTTTCTCGGCGTATTCAAATTTTACATTACTAAAGCGCAAGATTACTTCTTCGGCCATTTAAGTTAAATTAAACTATAAAGAGAGTCAAGAAATTGACTCAAGATTGGTGCTTATCATCTCATAATTTTCCTAGATTGTCAACGTTTATAGACTAGTGTCTTATTTAATTTATTTTAAAAAATTGACTTTATAATTATCCAAATTATGTTATAATTTCTATATGAATAAAAGTGTGCGGATTATAAAAATAATATCTCTTATCCTATTAATATTGTTTGGCATTTTTTTATTTTTTTATGGAGGCTATGACGATAGCCCGGGCGCTCAATTATTAGGGCTAGTGCTGGCTGTAACAGCTTTTGTATTTTTATTAAAGAAAAAGAAAAATTCTTAGTTATAATATTATTATTTTTTATTGACCGCAGGCTATAATTTGCTATAATTATAGTCCTTTTAGTATTAATTTTGTTAATCTTATGAAAATAAAAAGTATTGAAGCGCTAGAGATTTTAGACTCACGTGGTAACCCGACTGTCGAAGCTAGTGTGATTTTAGAAGATGGTTCTGTGGGCAGAGCAGCGGTGCCATCTGGTGCTTCCACTGGTAGCTATGAAGCTGTCGAATTACGTGATAATGATCCCAAGCGTTATAATGGTTTAGGTGTTTTAAATACAGTTAAAAATATTGAAACTATTATTGCCCCAGCTTTAGTGGGTCTTGAAGCAGGTGAGCAAAACCAGATTGACCAAGTTATGATTGATTTAGATGCTACTGATAATAAAGCTAAGCTTGGCGCTAATGCTATTTTAGCAGTATCTCTGGCTACTGCCCGTGCTCAAGCTGAGTCAGAAAAAAAACCACTCTATGAATATTTAAGTAAATTTAATCCTGATTTTGCTGGCGATTATTTTTTGCCTTTGCCTATGATGAATATTATGAATGGCGGTAAGCATGCTAATTGGGCAACTGATATTCAGGAATACATGATTTTACCAATTGGCGCTAAGAATATGACTGATGCTGTTAGGATGTGTGCAGAAGTATATTTTAACTTAAAGAAAATTTTAAAAGCCAAAGGCTATGAAATCAGCGTTGGTGATGAAGGTGGTTTTGCACCAGCTGTCAAATCAAACAGTGAACCATTTGAATTAATGTCAGAAGCTGTACAAATTGCAGGCTACACCTTAGGTACAGATATTATTTTTGGCATTGATGCAGCTGCTACTGAGTTTTACCAAAATGGTGTTTATGAACTTAAAAAAGAAGCTAAAAATTTAAATAGTGCCGAACTAGCTGATTTTTATTTAGAAATTATTAAAAAATACCCAATCAAAACCGTGGAAGATATTTTTAGTGAAGATGATTGGAATGGTTTTAAAGATTTTTTAAACAAAACTGAAAATAAGATCCAGATTGTTGGTGATGATTTGTATGTGACTAATATCAAACGCTTGCAGCAGGGCATAGACACTAAAGCTTCTAATTCAATTTTAATCAAATTAAATCAAATCGGCACACTTAGCGAAACTATTGAGGCTATACTTTTGGCTCGTAAAAATAACATGACAGCTGTTATTTCCCATCGTAGTGGTGAAACTGAAGACGCTTTTATTGCCGATCTTGCAGTAGCTTTAGGTACTGGGCAAATAAAGACAGGCGCACCAGCGCGTAGTGAACGTACAGTAAAATATAATCGTTTACTTAAGATAGAAAAAGAATTAGGCGCCAAAGCTATTTTAAAGAAATTTCCTTTTTAGTATGTCAAATAAAGTAGTTTTAGTGATTTGTGATGGCTTGGGTTATCGAGAAGCCAAAGAACACAATGCAGTGCTGGCAGCAGACACTCCTAATTTAGATAGTTTTAAAGCCAGTTTCCCTTTTGCCCTTTTGGCAGCCAGCGGTGAAGCTATTGGCTTGCCCGAAGGGCAGATGGGTACCTCCGAAGCCAATCATCTAGTAATTGGTTCAGGTCGGATTATTTATCAAAATTTAGTTAAAATAAATCGGGCTGCTAAAAATAAAGAATTAGAAAGCAATTCAGCTATTTTGGAAGCTTTTGAGCATGTTAAAAAACATAATAGCGCTTTACATATCAAAGGTATGGTGTCAGATGGCGGCGTCCATGGTCATATTGAGCATCTAAAAGCTTTAGTAGCAGCTGCTAAAGTGCATGGTGTTAGTAAAATATTTTTACATTTATTTACCGATGGTCGCGATGTAGCTCCGCAAAGTGCTAAAAATTATATTCAAGATTTAGAAAACTTTTTAGAAAACGCTGGTGTTGGTAAAATTGCTTCCTTGGGTGGCAGATATTGGGGTATGGATAGAGATAATAATACTGATAGAATTGAAAAACATTTTTTGGTCATGACTAGGGGTTCCGAGCAAAAATTTAAAAAGGCCTTAGATATTATCGAGCATAATTATCAGGCTGGTTTAAATGATGAATTTATTGAACCAGCTTCGATAGAGCTTGAGGAAGAAGGTGAGGGCTTAATTGCTGCTAACGATGCAGTAGTGTTTGCTAACTTTCGTTCTGATAGAGCCAGGCAGATTACTAAAAGGATCATTGATGAAAGAATTGATAATCTAAAATATGTAGCTATGACCAAATACGATGACGAATTAGATGTTCGCGTTGCTTTTGGTCCAGAAGAAATTAATAATTGTTTAGCGGAAGTTTTAGCTAAGCGCAATTTGAAACAACTAAAAGTTACCGAAACAGAAAAATTTACGCACCTGACTTTTTTCTTTAATGCGCAAAGATATGAGCCTTGGGAAAAAGAAGAGCGGATTATGATTGCCAGTAATAAAGATGTGAAAACTCATGATGAAAAACCAGTAATGAAAGCTAAAGAGATTGCTCAAGCTGTAGTGTCAGCTATTGAAAGTGATCAATATGATTTTATTGCGGTCAATCTTACTAATTGCGATATGGTGGGACATTCTGGCAATTTTCCAGCTATTGTCAAAGCAGTTGAGGCAGTGGATAGTGCCTTAGGTGAGATTGCGCAAAGTGCTTTAAAACAAGCTTATACTTTATTAATTACGGCTGATCATGGTAATGCTGAAGAAACTTTTGATCCAAAAATAAACCAAGCCATCACTTCGCACACTCTCAATGCAGTACCGTTTTATTTGATTTCAAAAAAGTATGATAAAATAAAGCGTAGTCAAGGAAACTTGAGTGATGTAGCGCCGACTATTTTGAAATTAATGGATTTAGAAATTCCAGCGGAAATGACAGGTGAGTCATTTGTTTAAAATTATTAGCAAATAAAATAACCTCACTGGCATGTCGCATTTAGCACAAGTGAGGTTATACTATTAGCTAGAAGCTTGCTTATTTCTTTTTTTGCTGATGATGTCGCCAGTCCAATGCAAGCATGGTTAGCAGATAGGCGCATGCTGGGCCCGTGCCATAAATATCTTTTATTATCCAGCCTAGGGCAGTGATAGCTGCCGCAATGAGAAAGCGGGTAGTTTCGCTCTTTAGGCCGTAAAACCAGTGAAAAAAACGACTGATCATCCTTGCTCCTGTCGTTTGGGTTTGATGAACAAATTTAATTAATAACATATTTTTCATTTTTTGTCAATCATAATATAAAAAATAAATATATATATGCATAAAAAACAAACCAAAATTATTGCAACTATTGGGATTAAACGCGATCCAGAATTTATTGAGGCCATGTATCGGGCTGGGACTGATGTGATGCGCTTAAATACTGCTCATCAAGATTTAAAAGGGTCTTTGGTAGTTATTAATAATATTAGGAAAGTTTCTGATCGGATTGCTATTTTGCTTGATACCAAAGGTCCAGAAGTAAGATTCACACAGCTTGCAGAAGATTTGTCTTTGCGCAAAGGGGATCTGCTCAAAATTTGCGGCACTGGTGATAATCTGCTTTCTACTAGGGATATGGTTTATGTTAATTATGCTAATTTTCATAAAGACATACCATTGCAGGCTGCTATTTTTGTTGATGATGGTAAAATGGAACTCAAAGTAGAAAGAAAAAATAAGAATTATTTGCTTTGTCGGGTGACTAATGATGGTCTAATAAAATCAAATAAAAGCGTCAATGTTCCGGGAGTGCATTTAAATTTGCCAACCTTGAATAAAAAGGACAAAGAATTTATTAATTTTGCTATTAAACATAAAATTGATTTTATTGCCCATTCTTTTGTGAGAAACAAAGAAGATATTATTACTATTCAGAAAATATTAGACGCTAAAAAAAGTAAAATAAAAATTATTGCCAAAATTGAAAATCTCGAGGGAGTCGAACATATTGATGAAATTTTAGAGCATGCTCACGGTATTATGGTAGCTAGAGGCGACTTAGGCATTGAAATTGCGGCTGAAGAAATTCCGCTGATTCAAAAAGAAATTATTAGAAAATGTATTATTAGTCACAAGCCAGTAATTGTGGCTACGCAGATGCTACAATCCATGGTGCATAACCCGCGACCAACTCGAGCCGAAGTTTCTGATGTGGCTAATGCAGTGATTGATGGTGCAGATGCAGTCATGCTTTCTGAAGAAAGCGCTAGCGGCAATTATCCTTTGGCAGCAGTAGAAATCATGACTCGGATTGTCAGGCGTGTAGAGATTAGTAATGAAAAACATCATTTTAGTAATTTGCCGGAGATTAATACTAAAAATAAAGTAGCTCATTATTTGATTTCGTCAGCAGTACAGGCGACCAAAGAATTGGATATCAAAGAAATTATCATGACTTCTACTAGCGGTCATAGTGCTCAAGTAATGGCTTCGTATCGTGGTCGGACACCAGTTTATGTCAAATGTTTTGACAAAACTATTGCTAGACAATTAGCTTTGACTTATGGTATCAACGCTCACTATGTCAAAAAAGAGCAGGATCATCGTAAATTTATCACAGAATTGTTTAAATATTTAGTTAAAAAAGAAAAACTTGAACTCCAAGATCAGGTCATATTTTTGGCTCGCGATATTGGTAAGGGCTCAGGCGCTACTTTTATGGAAATTTGCCAGGTAGCTGATTATGTTAAATTAAAATCAGGTAAATAATTTTATTCCCTCAAATTTTAAATTGTGCTATGATGAATTTATGAAAAAATTTATTTTATTTATTTTTATTTTAAATATAATTTTGCCAATGCCAGTCTGGGCAGCTACTAGTCCAGCGCAAATTCAAGCAGGTAAATTTATAATTCAATCAGAAAGTTATGACCGCTTGTGGTATGTTGATCCGCAAGAACAGACTCGTTACCTACTTAAAGATGCTCAAGGCACTATGGATTTATTACGTCTTAAGGCTACTGGCATTAGTAACAAAGATTTAGCCAAAATTAAAACTACAGCCAAAGGCAGTTTTAATGCTAAATTAACTAATCGTTTTAAGGGTAAATTTTTGTTAGCAGTCGAAAATCAAGGTCAAATTTGGTATATTGATCCAGCTTCTGGCATTCGTTATCACTTAAAAGATGGTCAAAGTGCTTATGATTTTTTTCTAAAAAGAGCCACTAAACTCAAAAATAAAGAATTAACTAAAATTCCAGTTACCAATAAACAAATAATTGCCAGCTATACTTTTGATCCTGTTACTTACGCTGTTTTTGAAGACGGTGAATATTTAGAAGGCAGTTATGCTGATGAGATTTTGCCAATTGCTTCTTTGTCCAAATTAATGACAGCTTTGGTATTACTTGATCAAAAACCAGATTGGCAGAAAAAAATTACTATTACCAAAGCGCAGATAAATTATCCTAAAATATATGTTGGTAATGACGCTACTTCAGAAGTAAATATTGCGGCTGGCCAGACTATTAGTTTTTATGACTTATGGGTGGCAATGTTGCTGGCATCTTCAAATCAATCAGCTGTAGCCTTAGCAGAATCCACTGGCATGACTAGAGGGGATTTTGTAAAATTGATGAATGTTAAAGCTAAAGAATTAGGTTTAAGTAAAACAATTTTTTATGATATTGCTGGACTTGATGAGGGCAATGTCTCAACTGCTAAAGAAATGGCTATGATTGCTAAAGCAGCTTTTGCTAAACCAGAAATAGTAGAAGCTACTGCTAAGGGACAATATACCTTGCACATGATTAAAGAGGATGGTAGCACTACTACTTGCGAGGCAGTAAATCGTAATACTAGTTTGATGGCTTTTGGTCCGCAAGCTGCCAAAAGTGGCTTTTTAGTAGAAGCCCAACGCACTGCTGCTTTGCAAAAGGGTACAAAAATTATTACTGTTTTACATGCCAAAAGTATGGCTGAGCGCAATAAAGTTTTAGCTAAATATTTGGGTGAGTAGATTTATTTTAAATTAAACTAGTAAGCATTTAGTTTGCTAATTAATTAATTATTTTATTATTAAGTACATAAAATATATGGCAAATAAAGTTATACACTTTGAGGTGCAGGCCGATGATGTAGCTCGCGCTAAAAAGTTTTATGAGCAAGCCTTTGGCTGGAAAGTAGAGCCACTAATGACTAAAGAGCAGGGGGCTAATATGGATTATTGGGGTTTAGAAACTGGTCCTAAAAATGAACCGGGTATTTCCGGTGGCTTATATCAGCGTCCTCAAGCTAATGCTATTCACACTTTTGATTGCACAATTTTGGTAGAAGATATTGATAAATCGATAGCAGCAGTCAAAGCTAGTGGCGGGCAGATCACTAGAGATAAAGAAGAGTTAAAGGGCGTGGGTTGGTTTGCTAGCGCTTTAGATACGGAGGGTAATAGATTTGCTATGATGCAGGCTACTGATTGGCAACCTTAAAATAAAAATTTAAATTTATAAAAAAGGACCGCGTCAAACGCGGTCTTTATATTGGCAAAGTAAAGTTTAAGTCTAAACTCGACGTTCGGTTTTAAAAACCGGCTGGCCAACTTGGGGTAGCGGCAATTTCCAGGTCCAAAAAGTAGCATTGGTCAAAGAGCTTATGGTGTGGCGCAAATTAGGATCGCTGATATGCATTGACTTAGGTATCAAAGTATCACCAATGCCAAAGAAAAATTCCGAGCGCATCATTTCATATACTTCTTCAACGGTCAGGTCAGGATGCTCAATAAAGAGCAGGCGGCCAGTATTTACTAGCGTGACTTCCAGGCAAGTGTCCTGGTGATTGTGAAATTCTTGTACTAAGCCAGCAGGCAATTCTGTAAACACAGCTTCAAATTGAGGATTGAGATGATTTTCGCCCAAACTAAATCTTTTGAAATAATAGCGGATTTCCATATTAGGTAGCTTTTTAGCTTGTTCGATTTGTTTAAGAGCGCTACTGTCATCGGCAGTTAGGCGAATAAAACGATCGATTGATTCGATGGGGAGATTGTGATTGGTGATTGACCAGCCACTTGGTGGCTCGGTAAACAGGGTCGAATAGCCCACTTTTGTCTCCTGGGTTAAGGGTGAAAGGTACGGACTTTAGTCCTTAAATTATAATAAATAAAGGCTATTGTCAATTATTGTTGTTTTTTATCATTGACAATTTATCTATTATATGCTATAATAATAAGTATCAGTAGTGTTCTTCCCTCTAAACGAAGGAGCTAGTCATGTCGCGTTTGACTTATGTCCTGACCGAGCCCTTGTGCCTGGTTTGCCGGACGGCGGCTCTGACCATCTACACACGCGAGGCCTACGCCCAGGAGATGGAGCGGTGTAGCTCGCTTGAGCGTCGCCGTTTCGAAGAGAGCATGGTCGGCGGCACCATCATTGGCCTGCTGGCCATCGCGGTCCATACCATCGTCAAGACTTTCTAGTTGCCCACGTGGCAACAGAAGTCGCAAGTAAGCCCCGGGTTTTTCCGCAAGGAGATCCTGGGGCTGATTTTTTTATTTTAAAATTGCTTAGGCAAGTTGACAAATATTATTTTATCAGGCTAAATTAATTAGCTCTTTTCGTTTTAATTTGATCAATCAATTCCCCGCCAAAGGAGAAGCTTGTGCAACAAGCAGAAATCAAGAGTCTCTTAATTGAGTTAGCTCAAGATGACTGTTCTTTTGCGCGTCATCAAGAAGTTTCTCAGTTGTTTTATGCTGCTGCTCAGCGTCGGCCAGCACCTGACTCTACTACTGATGATACTAGTATGTTATTTACAGCCATGCTCAATAAACTTTTGCGGATTGTGAATAAGAAACATTTGCCGGGCTTATTTCCGGTTTTTGCTATGTTGTGTGGCGATCGTTATGATTTTATTGGTTTTGCTGAAATTGACTGGGATTTGATGTCTTAGTTTGATATTGATTGAATCAATTTTTGAACCGCTCTCTCGCAGGGCGGTTTTTATTTTGTGAATAAACAACCATTGACTTTGGGTGTAACTATAGTATACTTATATGTTTTAGGTCCAAGTTCTTCACATCAAACTTTAAGGGGGCTCAATGAACGCTGCCTTTTTTGGAGTTTTAATGCTTCTTTTAATTGCGGTAGTATTTTACGTATGGGTTTCTAATATAAATTATAAAACTCGTAAAGAACAAGATAGGCTGGAAGCACTTGATGCTATTGAGAGAGTAGAGACAGAGAGTCCTGAATATATATTGACTCATAAGCCAAGTCCTTATCAGATTGAAGTTATTCTTAGTTCTAATCCAAATTACCACATTGAACAGATGGCTATTAAAGCAGCTTTGGCTAGCAGAAATATTATTTCTTTATCTTTAGTAGATAAGTATGCGCCACGGTATAGCGAGCAAGCAAGTCGTGCTCACTGGGATATTATATTTGCTAAAGCCAATACTATTGCTGAATGCGAGCAGTTACTTAGAGAACATAGGCATGATTGTAGTGATTGGTGTTTAGCTTGGAAAGCTAAACTTGAACAGAAAATTAAGCAAGCTAGACAGCTTGAGAAGAAAGTAGCTTTCTTGAATCAAGCGAGGGCAGCTGGTATAGAAGTGTGTTCTATTTGTGACACAGTAGATCCCACAAGATGCGATGATTGTAACTGTTGTATTTCAGGCAAAAGAGGTTGTTCGCATAGCTTTGGTGGGCTATGTGAGGACTGTAAATAGATGCTCCTATAAGTGTTTGAGCCTCACAGCTTTGTGTAAGCATTGTGGGGCTTTTTTATTTTAAAAAAAGCCCTACGATAGGTAGGGCTTAAGATTTTTAGCTTATAATTTTGTTTACTAAATTTTATGAAATTAATCATAATAAAGATAGTAACAACTATAACATTCCCCATCATAATCAGAACAGTCGCCATTACCAGAAATACAAGTATGATCACTGCATTTACATCTTCTAGGTTCAATGGTCTTACATTTCCAACAAACATCTTGTCCAGCGGCTTCAGCTTGTTCTAGTTGGGCTTGACGTATTGCATTGGCAGCTTGTCTTTCGCGCGCTTCAATAATTGGTAAAGCTCTAGCTTCCAATTTAGGCTTCCAAGTGTGCCACCATTTACCATGGCTAGATGTAGTATCATTATCCCAAACACTATTTTTCCTTAGAGTAACTTCACACTCTTCATCTGGGATTTTGCTCATTATTATATCCATGATAGCAAAGTAAGCGCGTTCCTTATCTATTGTGCTAATAAAATTAAACCTATCAAGTACAGATATAGTATAAATGCTACCGCTTTTTAGTGCAGCGTCAATAGCCATTTGTCTGATTTTTGGATCATGATTTTCATTTAAAATATTTGCTATTTGTCCATAACCAGGATCATGACTAAGGATATATTCAGGGGTTTGGCGCCTAGCTCTTTCTTCATCTCTGGCTTTTTGTTCAGCTTCGATTTTACGATATTCTGCATCTTTTTTTTCATTTTCTTCTAAATTTTGTATAAAAAATATACATAACAATACTACTATCAAAATGATTCCTAGGCCTATCATCTCATCCTCCTTTTGTGGGGTTTTTAGGTTGTCTAAGAACTAAGAGTGAACAATTTAATATATGCTAAAAAAGCTCAGGTGTCAATTGATATTATGGTTATTAATTTAAAAACCGCCTTAAGTTTGGCGGTTTTTATTTTATAAATTTTCTTGATAAAATTTAATACTGCGCTCAAAAGCTTTATTAACATTATTACTAATATTATGATTATCGCCAAGGTATTCGTAATAATCAAGCGTTTTATTATTTTGTTCTAAAGCTTGTTTTAAGCTGCGCGATAATTCAACTGGCACACTGTCATCTTTAGTGCCGTGTTGTAATTCAATTTTAGCACTAATGTCAGTTAAATAATTATAAGGATCAAGTTGGCTCCAAAATTTAATATTTTTACTAGGCAGATCATTGGCTATGATAAGCGGACTACTGGTAGCGTTATGTAAAAAATCAATTTTGGCATTGTAGGTTTCAAACATATCTTGATAACTACCAACTACGCCAGCCCAGAGCGAAGCCGCTTTTATATCTTTGGATATGACTAGTATTCGTAAACCAATTTCACCGCCATTAGAGTGGCCCCAGTAGCCCAGGCGTTCAGGATTGACATCTTTGTATTGTTTTAGATAATTAATAGCATAAAGAGTATCAACTACATATTTTTCTGAATAATGAGCCATTACTGCTTCGCCTTCAGATTTACCATGACCGCGTAAGTCAGGTTTAAAAGTAATAAAGCCAGCGCGAGCAAGTTTAGCTTGGTAAGTAGGATAATTACCAGTAGTAGAATATTCTTTAGGCGGGATGTAGCCGTGAATAAAAATAATAGCTGGCCAACCACCCGCAGGCATTTGTGCTAGAGGCACAGTTAGGAGACCATATATTTTTAAACCTTCTGATAAATAAGAAACAATATATTGAGAGTAGTTTGTACCATTATTTAACTTTTGTTCAATCACAAAATCTCCTCCTGGATAAGAGTCAGCGCGTAAATTAGCAATAGCCATAGGGTGATCAGTTTTATTATCAAGAATAGTCTTATTTTGATCACTTGTTAAATTACTGACAAACGATTTGATGAAATTGTCTGCTTGCTTGTTTGATTTTTTGTTTGTTAAATTAAGACTAATGATTATTAGTAGCGCAGTTAGCATTAATAACAAACTTATATATAATTTATTTATTTTCATATTTTTATAAATTTAAATGCTTAGAGCTTTATTAATTTTAGTTTAGCATAATTTTAAGATTAGAAAAAATTTTTTTAATTGGTTTGACTTTTAAAGTTTAAAATAGGATAATAAAGACAGTTTTTGTCTAGAAAAGCATTATGGATAGCTCAAATTTAGTCATAGAATCACCAAATCTAGTAATTAAAGCTATTGGTCTTGATTATGCTCCTGATATTTTCAAAGAGTTTACTCCAGAGATTACACGTTATATGTCCCCCAAGCCAGCGGAAAATATTGAAGAAACTAGAGCTTTTATCGAAAGTTCAATTAAATCTAATCAAGCTGGTACAGATTTTCAAGCTGTAATTATTAGTAAAGACACTAAAGAGTTTATCGGTCTTACTGGTTTGCATCATATTGACATTCCTCATCCTGAGTTTGGAGTTTGGGTCAAAAAGTCTGCTCATGGTCACGGCTATGGTAAAGAAGCGATTCTAGCTATGAAGACCTGGGCTGATCAAAATCTTGATTATGAATATTTAGTTTATCCAGTTGATAAAGCTAATATTGCTAGTTGCCGTATTCCAGAAGCTATGGGCGGTAAAGTATTTAAAGAGCGCAATGATGTTGGGATGGGTGGCAATAAATTAAATATTGTGGAGTATAGGGTGTATAAAAAAAGTTATAAGTTAAAAGTGTAAAGTTAAAAGAAATAAAATATGTCTGAAGAACAAAAAAGATTATTAGAAAAACAGCTTTGGAAGGTTGCTGATGTTTTACGTGGCAAAATGCATGCCGATGAATATAAAAACTATATTCTCGGTTTTATTTTTTATAAATATCTTTCTGAAAAATTAGAGCTTTTTGTAAACGATAAATTATTAGCTAGTGAAAAATTTATTTTTTCTGAGATTAAAGAAGATACTAAGCTTGGTAAAGAAAATCTCAGGCATATCGAAATTGCTTGTACTGATCAGCTAGGATTTTTTCTAAGACCAACGGAGCTTTTTTCTTATTTAGTTAAAAAGGGTAAAGGTGAGATTAAAGGCGAAGAATCTTTTATTTTGGAAGATCTTAAAAATGTTTTAAACGATATAGAAAAGACTTCGGATGGTACAGCTAGCGAGGATGATTTTAAGGGTTTATTTGATGATATGGACCTTACTTCTTCTAAACTCGGTTCTCGTGAAAGTGATAAAAATGAAGTTGTAGTTGAGATACTCAGTTTACTCAGTGGTATCGATTTTAAACTTAAGGATTCAAAAAGCGATTTACTTGGCGATGCTTATGAATATTTGATCGGTGAATTTGCGGCTGGTGCTGGTAAAAAGGGTGGTGAATTTTATACACCTGCTCAAGTATCACGCTTACTAGCTCAAATTGTTTCTGTAGATAAAAAACGTATCAAATCAGTCTATGATGCCGCTTGTGGTTCTGGTTCGCTTTTGTTGCGTCTAGGTGAGTTTACTGATGTAGTCAATTATTATGGGCAAGAGCTCAATCCAACTACTTATAACTTGGCTCGTATGAATATGATCTTGCATGGCGTGCACTTTGATCATTTTTCCATCCGCCAAGGTGATACACTCCGAGAGGATATGCACCCTGATTTGAAGGCTGAAGCTATAGTCGCTAATCCACCATTTGCTGCTCAATGGAAAGGAGATACGGATCCAGCTTTAGCGCATGATGATCGTTTTTCTCAATATGGTCGGTTAGCGCCAAAGAGCGCGGCTGATTATGCTTTTGTTACTCACATGCTTTATCATCTGGCTGACAATGGTACTATGGCAATTGTCTTACCTCATGGTGCACTTTTCCGTTCTGGTGCTGAGGGACATATCCGTAAGTATATTATAGAAAAACAAAATTATCTTGATGCGGTGATAGGATTGCCGGCCAATTTGTTTTATGGCACTTCTATTCCAGCTACTGTTTTAGTGTTTAAGAAATGCCGTCGTGAGGATGAAGATATTTTATTTATTGATGCTTCCAAAGAATTTGAAAAAGTAGGTAATCAAAATAATCTTAGTGACGAAAATATTGCCAAGATTTTTGATACTTATAAAAATCGTAAAGAAATAGCCAAATATTCCCACAAAGCTTCTTTAGCTGAAATCAAGGAAAATGAATATAATCTCAATATTCCACGTTATGTAGATACTTTTGAAGAAGAGGAATTGGTAGACATTGGTCAAGTTGCAAAAGATTTGAAAGATTTATCTAAGCAAGAAGTAGATTTGCAAAATAAAATAGCAGAATTTTGTGAAGAATTAAAAATAGATAAGCCTTTTTAGCTACTATGTCTTATATATTTTTGGATGAAAGTGGAGATTTAGGGTTTAAGCCGACGTCAAGCAAGTGGTTTATTTTTACTATTGTTTTGGCTAGCCACCACAAAAAGATAGAAAAAGTTATTAAAAATATTAGAAAGAGCTTAAAAAAGAAATATAAAATAAAAGAATTACACGCTTATCATGCAGATCCGCTTACTAGGCATAGGATGCTAAAAAATTTAGCCGAGCTGGAAGATTTGAAAGTACTTTGTGTTATTTTGAATAAGAAAAAAGTTTATACTGATTTACAGAATCAAAAAAATTATTTATACAATTATACGGCTAATATTTTGTTAGATCGTTTGCATAATAAAAAATTAATTAAAACAGATGAGCCAATAAATTTGTATATTGATAAAAAAGATACTAACAAATTTATTAGGAATAATTTTCAAAAATATTTAGAAGATAATCTTTTAAAAAGAGGTAATAGTGGTAAGATTGAAATAAAAATAAAAGCCTCGCATACAGAAAAGTGTTTGCAAGCAGTTGATTTTGTAAGCTGGGCTATTTTTAGAAAATACGAAAAAAACGATTATGAATATTATAATGATATCAAAGATAAGATTATAGAAGAAAATTTATTGTTTTCTTAAAAAGAAAACCCCCTGCTTTGACGAGACGCCTTACGGTATCTCAACGCAGGAGGAATTACATCTATTTATAATATACATAAATTGTTTAATCTTGTCAACATAAGATTATAAGATTATAAATTTATAACTAATATAAGATAAAATTAATATATAGTCTGGGAATAATAGTGTTAAAATATGTTAAATAAGCATAATAAAATAAATATTAAAAACAACGTCCCCAAACTCCGTTTTCCGGGTTTTTCTGGTGAGTGGGGTGAGAAAAGATTAGGCGATTGTTTAGATTATGAACAACCAACAAATTATATTGTTCATAGTACAGAATATAATGATTCTTATAAAACTCCCGTATTGACAGCTGGTAAAAGCTTCATTCTTGGCTACACAAATGAAGAGGATGATATTTTTGATAATTTACCAGTTATTATATTTGATGATTTTACAACTGCCTCTCAATTTGTTGATTTTCCATTTAAGGTTAAATCTTCAGCTATGAAAATTTTAAAACCAAAAGATAGATTGGACATTAGATTTATTTTTGGTGCAATGAGTCAAATAAAATATAAAATTGGTGGTCATGGTCGACATTGGATTTCAAAATATTCAAATATAAAATTTTTTATACCAAATAATAACAAAGAACAACAGAAAATCGCTGAATTTTTAGGGTCAATTGATGAATGGATAGAAAATCTAAAAAATCAAAAAAAATCTTTTGAAGCTTATAAAAAAGGCTTGATGCAAAAAATATTCTCACAAGAAATAAGATTTAAAGATGATAGCGGCAAGGATTTTCCGAAGTGGGAGGAAAAGAGGTTGGGAGATACAGGGGAAGTAATTACTGGCTCTACACCGCCAACAGCTAATAAAGAGTATTATAATGGTACTTTTCCATGGATAACACCTACGGATATAAATCATTCTAAAAATATTTATTCGTCAGCAAAACTTTTGACGAAAAAGGGGTTAAGTGTAGCTCGTTTAATCCCTAAAAATAGTTTATTAGTCACCTGTATTGCGAGTATTGGTAAAAATGTAATTTTAAGATTAGATGGAAGTTGTAATCAGCAGATTAATGCTATTTATCCTAATAAAAATAATGACGTAGATTTTTTATATTATCTTGTAGAGAAGAATAAAAATATTTTAATAAGGTTCGCTGGTGCTGGTGGGATGCAAATGTTAAACAAGAAGGATTTTTCTAATTTAACTTTTAAAATTCCCACTATTGGTGAACAACAAAAAATTGCTGAATTTTTAGGCTCAGTTGATAATTTAATAGAGTCAAAAGAGAAACAGGTTAGTCAGGCTGAACAATGGAAAAAGGGGTTGATGCAGAGATTGTTTGTATAAAAAATTATGACAGAAGAAATTAGACAAAATGAAACTGGTATTTTATTTGATGGATCAAAATTTGAGATAACTCATGACATCTTGCCTATTTTTTATTTTTTGAAAGGGATAGAAATCGAGATTGAAAATATTTTGGGGTTTGACAATAAATTAGAAAAATTGAGATCTGGTTATTTAGAAATTTTTAATTTTACTAAATTTCTTGCAGAAAAATTAAAAGAAAACAACATTAATTTTGAGTACAATTTGAATCACAATTTATTTTCGTTAATGGATGAGTTTCATTTTAATTCACCGGACAGATCACAGATGATATCTTTATTTGCTAGTTTAGAAGTATTATATTTTTTATATATTTCATATGAGCAAGAGACTAGTAATGACGATATTTTAAGAAAAATAGCGATGAGTGAAAAAAAATTTTATAGTAGATTTATCAGGACTTTTCTTTTCACAGATCAAAATCAATATTACTTAGAAAATAAAGAAAGATTGAATAAGATAGACCCGATAAAGATAAGGAAATTAAGAAACTCATTAACACATTTTTTTTCTTTAGCACCAGGAGGATTATCTATAGCTCCGAGCAATGAGTATGAAAAAGCAAGGCGTTTAGAAAAAAAATTACAACAGGATAAAAAAGGTTATATAGTTTTTATTTCAACAAAAGATTTGTTTGAATTAATTAAATTTGCAAACATTTTAATGTTTAAAAAATGGAGCGATGATTTTTTGTTGTCTCCAAATGATTTTCGTAGAAAAATTCAGTATGTTATTACTGTAGTTAGGGATAATGGTGCAGTTATTATAATGAATAAAGATTTAAAAATTTAGTTTATGACACATCAATCAGAACAACAGCTAGAAAAAACATTAATCGAACAGCTTAAGCGCTTAGGCTTTGCTTCTATTATTTTAGTAGACGAAACTGATTTGATTAGAAATTTACATCAGCAATTAGAGAAATTTAATCAAACTAAATTTTCAGCTCAAGAGTTTATAAAAATTTTAAATCATATCAATAAAGGTGATCGTTTTTATAAGGCCAAAACTTTACGTGATAGATTTGCTTTGAAACGGGATGATGATAGTACTTTTTTTGTGCGATTTTTCAATATGGATTATTGGTGTAAAAATGAATATCAAGTTGCTCAACAAATTGTTCAGACTGGTCGCTATAAAAATCGTTATGATGTAACTTTGCTAGTCAATGGCCTGCCTTTGGTGCAGGTTGAGCTCAAGCGTCGTGGTATGGAGCTCAAAGAGGCCTTTAATCAAATTCAGCGTTATCACAAGCATTCCTTTGCGGGGACTTTTTTTGACTATATTCAGATATTTGTCATCTCTAACGGAGTCAATACAAAATATTTTGCCAACAATCCCAAACAAACTTTTGAACAAACATTTTATTGGACCGATATCAATAATAGAAAAATCACCAAGTTAGATGAATTCGCGGAAGTATTTTTGGAAAAATGCGCAGTATCAGAAATGATTGCTGAATACATAGTATTGGCCGAAGCGACTAAAATTCCCATGGTACTGCGCCCATACCAGTATTATGCAGTCAAAGCTATAGCTGAGCAAGTGCGTAAATCTGATAGTAATAGCTATATTTGGCATACTACTGGCTCAGGCAAGACACTGACCTCATATAAAACCAGTCAAATATTATCGCGTATACCAGAAGTAAAAAAAGTACTTTTTGTAGTAGATAGAAAAGATTTGGATATTCAGACCACCAAAGAGTTTAATTCATTTTCCGAAGGATCTGTAGATGGCACCAACAATACCAGAAGTTTAGTCAATCAACTCCAAGACAAAAATAGAAAATTGATTGTTACTACCATCCAAAAATTGGATATTGCTATTGGCCGAGAAATATATTTAAAGAAATTTGAGTATTTGGCTGACGAAAAAGTAGTGATTATTTTTGATGAATGTCATCGTAGTCAATTTGGTCAGACACATGCACGTATTAAGGGATTTTTTAGAAAAGCACAGTTATTTGGTTTTACTGGCACACCTATTTTTGCCGATAATAATATTGGTGGGGTAACGACTATGGATGTTTTTGGTAAATGCCTACATAAGTATGTCATCACCAATGCTATCGCTGATAACAATGTTTTGGGATTTGCTGTTGAATATGTCGGTAAATACAAACAAAAAGATCTAGATACTTTGGATGCTGATATTTTTGCCGATGCTATGGTAGAGGGTATTGATACCAAAGAAGTATTAGAAAGCGATGGTCGTTTGCATAAAATTACGGATTATATTTTGGCTGATTGGAAGCGGAAAACTAAACAAGGTAAATTCAATGCTTTATTTGCGGTTTCATCTATTGAAGTTTTAAAAAAATATTATACTTTACTCAAAGCTAAGAAAGCAGATGATTTTTCTATTGCTACTATTTTTACCTATCAAGTAAATGAAAACGAAAGCTCGGATATGCTTGATGTCGATGTTTTTGCTGATGAGGGAGCGGCTATCAATAAGCACTCCAGGGACTTTTTAGAGGAATGTATTAAAGACTATAATAAAAAATATCTGACTAATTTTTCTACTGATCGTTTTTATGATTATTATCGGGATTTACAAAAAAGGATAAAGAACAAAGAAGTTGATCTGACTTTGGTAGTGAATATGTTTTTGACTGGTTTTGACAGTCCTAGATTAAATACACTCTACGTAGATAAAAATTTACGCTATCATGGACTTGTTCAGGCTTATTCCAGAACTAATAGGCTATTAAATTCGGATAAACCTCATGGCAATATTGTTTCTTTTAGGAATTTAAAAGAAGCTACTGATAGGGCTTTAGCATTGTTTGGCGATGAAAATGCCAAAGAGGTAGTATTTAAGAAGCCGTACGAAGCACAGAAAAAAGAATTTGATGAAAAGCTATCGGAATTGCGAGATAAAGTGCCGACTGTTGCATCAGTGGACGATCTTCAAGGTGAAGAAAAAAAGGCGGAATTTGTTAAATCTTTCCGTGATTTATTACGTATTAAATCATCTTTGGAGACCTTTGCTGAATTTTCTTTTAAGGATCTCGGCATAACAGAGCAAGAATTTTATGATTATCAGAGCAAATATTTGGATGTTTATGAGGATCGTAAAAATAATAATAGTGATGTTGAATCAATTTTAGATCAGATTGATTTTGAGATAGATCTTACTGTACGAGATATTATTAATTTTGATTATATAATTCAACTTATTGCTGGTTTAAAAAATATTAGTTCAGCTGTAGTGCGCAAAAAGAAGACGGATGAGATTTTGCAATTATTTGATAGAGATGCTCAAATGCGTAAAAAGAAAGATTTGATCCAGAAATTTATTGAAAAAAATTTACCAAAAATTAGTAAGTCAGATGATGTGGAAAAAGCTTTTAGTGAATTTTGGACAAGTGAGCGTTCTGCTAGCTTGAAAAAGATCGCTCAAAAAGAAAAAATTCCTGTAGAGAAATTTGAATATCTAATTGGAGAATATTTATATAGTCAGAAATTACCAAATGGACAGGATATTATTGATTTATTACCCGGAGGAATTCCTAGAATTAGAGATAGACAGGGGATTATCGACAGAATTAAGAGCGCTTTACAAAATATAGTTGATATATTTGAGTGGTAGATTAAAATATAATATTATGAATAAACTTTGGAGTATACCATTAATATCACTTTTTTTCTACTTGGTGACCACAATCACTCAATATGGCTTTAATTCCTATTTTAATATTCCGCCTAGTTTTATTGAAGTTTCTCTTAGGTATAATATAGTCTATTTTTATAGACTATTTAATACAGGCATATATCTCGCCGGTATAATGAAATGGTGGATTTGGGTAGTTATTGTTTTTTCAATACTTATAGTAGTATTTTTGTATAATTTTAGTTCCTTGCTTTCTAAATTTTTGAGATATATTTTTGTATTTATTTTATTAATTATCGTAATAATATCCTATAATTTTGGTATAGAATTAGCAAAAAATACTAGTGAATTTTATATAGTACCTTCAAGCTGTATTTCCGGAAATGAAAATAATTTGTATATAGCCCCAATATTTTATGATAAACACATAATATTTATTTCTATTGATAAAAGTACGAATAGAATAAAGGAAGGTTTAGTTATTAAAGATATTTCAGATTTAAATTGTCCAATAGAATATCATAAGATTGAGAAAATAATAAAATAAAATCCCATGCCTTCAAAAATCAACGCCCCCTGGCATCTTAAAAATAAAATGCCTAAAAATCCCACACTTGATCAAAGAATAGAGTGGCATTTAGCTCATGCTAAAAATTGTCAGTGCCGGCCCTTGGGTGGTAAAATTTTAGAAGAAATAAAGAAAAGAGGAATAAAATATCAATAAAAGAATTATATTTGTCATTCCGATCCGCCAGTTGGCGGATTCGAAATCTTCAATTAGTCAAAGTGATTTGTAGATCCTGAACTAAATTCAGGATGACAGTTTGAAGTTCATTTTGGGGCTTTGTTTTTTTCAATATTATTTATTGACAAATTATTATTCCTATGGCATAAGTAATTTACTGGAATAAATAAAGCCCCACTTTTCAAGGAGGAGGGTCTAATGAGTCATCTTTCCGATGACGATCTTAGGGACTTGCTTGGTATGAGTCCTAAACCTAAAAAGGAAAGGCTATTTGACCTGGGGCGCTGCACTTGTGGCGGTAGGGTTAGTAGCCAGGGTATTTGTTATCGTTGTCAGACTGATCATAGCGCGGCTATGAAAATTCAGGCTCAAAAGTCTTGCAAACAGATCAAGTCACAACTGTCGGCAGAAGAATTTCGAGCTAAGCTAGCTTGTTTGCGTGGCACTAGCTGCCACAGCTGTTTTCATGGACAGCTTGATGAACATGGTAATTGCGATTTTTGTGAATATCGTTATACGGATTATCACAACATTATCTAGGATCTTATCACTTAATAGGATTTTCCAGTCCGAGCCAGATACTAAAGTTCTGGCTCTCTTTTTTATTTAAAATATGTTAGAATATAGCTAAGAATTAGTTTTTATAAAATATAAAAATAATCTTATGGCAAACAACAAGTTTAAAATTTTATTAAACACTATTTTTTGGGGCGTGTTACTTTGGCTGATTGGCTATATTTTAGGGTTTATTTTCTTTGCCTTTGTCCCCCAAGAGCAAATTGGCTGGTACGTCATGCCATTTGGTATTTTGATTACTCTTTGGGTACTATGGAAAAAGATCAAAAGAGATTCTTTTACTTGTTACATTGGCTTGGGTGTGATCTGGACAATACTAGCAGTTTTGTTAGATTATTTGTTTTTAGTAAAAATGTTAAAAGCAACAGATTATTATAAGCTAGATGTTTATATTTATTATGTTGTCACTTTTATTTTGCCAATTTTATTTGGCTGGAGAAAATTTAAAAAATAAATTATGAAAAAGAACATTATTTTATTAGCTATTATTTTATTTTTGTTTTTGGCTTTGGTTTATTATTTATTTTTTATCCAACAAAAAAAGCAAGCGCCATTAATAACTAATAATAGTCAAACGGTGGAAGTGGTGGAGGGTATTAAGACCACTTTTAATTGTCCTGACGGCAAGAGTATCGAAGCTGAATTTGTCAATCAAGGCGATAGTTATGTGAATTTAGTTTTGAGTGATGGAAGAGCAATGAAACTGGCTCGGGCTGTTTCGGCTGATGGCGCGCGCTATGCTAATCAAGATGAGAGCTTTGTTTTTTGGAACAAAGGAGACAATGCTTTTATTCTAGAAAATGATAGTAATAGTTATGCGGATTGTTTGGATAGCAAAAGCCAAGTTAATTTGGCTAATCCAGCTAGTGTCTATTGCCAAAGTCAAGGCGGCCGTTTAGTAATTATGAATAAGCCAGATAATAGCCAATATAGCTTGTGTTATTTTGATGATAACCGCGCTTGTGAAGAGTGGGCAATGCTTAGGGGGATTTGTCCAATTGGCGGTGTTAAAACAACCGGTTATGACACTGAAGCACAAAAATTTTGTGCTTGGTCAGGTGGGTCCACTTTAGCAGTAGAAGCTGCAATTTGTACTTTTAAAAATGGCTCCACTTGTTTAGCTGAAGATTTTTATAATGGTAAGTGTCCGGTGCAGTCAGAATAATTAAATAAAAAAAGGGGTTCTTTGTCTTGAATCCCAAATATAAATTGGATTATTCCTCAAAATTTATTATGCTAAAAGAAGAATTACAAAGAATGTTATTGGAGTTTATTGATGAAATAAGAAATGAAAAATGGTTTGGTAAGGAAAGGGAATTAGTAAGTAGATTTACATTTTCTAAACTAGTAAAAAATATAGACTGTTGTGCGGAGTTGTATGATACTAGACAAATTGGTATAGAAGTTAGAGTTGAGCAAGTTGTTGATGGCAAAAAAGAAGTATGTAAAGATATGGTTATCTGGAAAGAGCCAAATCAAAACGCTTGGACAGAGAATAATGTGCCGTATTGTATTATTGAATGGAAACACAGGCATAAAATTCCTTATCAATATGATATAGATTGGCTAAAAGAATATACTAAAAAGAACCATAGTTGTTTTGGTATAGCTTTAAATGTTGAAAATGAAAAAGAATATTCACTTAAAGCCTGCCTAATTGAAAATGGTGAGGTAGTAGATAATAATTGGATTTAAAATATTTTCTAAAAAATAAATATATGAATTTAAGAAAATTTTATTTAGGGCGAGCCATTGGTTTTATTGTTGTTGTATTGTTAGCTTTAATTTATTTTGTTTTTTTTAAATCTAAACCAATTGCAATAACGCCAACTAATAATTCATCTGATATGGATGTTAAAAATATTTCTTACACTATTAATAATGAGACTTTTAGTATTACTTTTGATCTCCAAGATGGCAAGGCAGAATCACCAATACCAGAGTCTGCTAGTAAAAATATTTTAACTATGTTTGGTGAACCAACTTTTGGTGATGTTGACGCTGATGGTGATCAAGATGCGGCTGTGCTTTTGGTAAATGAAACTGGTGGCAGCGGCTTATTTTATTACGCTGCTTTAGCTATCAAAAATAGTGATGGTAGTTATCAAGCAACAAATTCTTTGTTATTAGGCGATCGGATTGCGCCGCAAACAGTAGAAATCAGAGATGGTCAAATAATTTATAATTATGCTGATCGCAAGCCAGATGAGTCAATGACAGCTCAGCCTTCGATTGGGCAGAGTTTGTATGTGCAGTACAACAAAGATTCTAAGCAGATTAGTATTAAGCCTAGTGAAGCGGTTTTTTGTACTATGGAAGCCAAGGAGTGTCCCGATGGGTCTTGGGTTGGTCGCAGTGGTCCAAATTGTGAGTTTGCCCCTTGCCCTAGTGCAATCGGTGGGAAAATTACTGTTGGTAAAAGTTTAGATTTGAGTAGTCAAAATTTAAATGAATTACCAAAATACGTAGTTAATCAAATTGATTTAGAAAGTCTTGATATATCTAATAATAATTTGAGTGGTGCTTTACCTGCTGAAATCAGACAATTAAAAAATTTAAAAGTTTTGAATATTAGTCATAATCAATTTACTGGCTTGCCAGCCGAAGTTGGTCAGCTCAATAATTTAGAGGTTTTAGATTTATCTTATAATAAATTAACAGGCTTGCCTTATGAGCTAGGTAATCTAACTAAGTTAAAAACTCTGATTTTGATAGGCAATAATTATTCGGAAGTTGATTTAAAAATTATTAAAGACAAATTAAATCAGTCAGTGCAGATAGTAGAAAATTAACAATTATTGTATTACTAAAATATTTTTTAGAGATTAATTACTTTGAGCTTTGATTCTTTAGCTAATTGTTTATGTTTAGAGTTTTTTAAATTAAAATAAAAAATATTAACAGTTTAATAATTATTAAGTAAAAATATGTATATATTAAAAAATAAAAAAGGTAATAATATTTTAGTAATATTAATTATTATAGCTTTATTAATCTTATTTGTTTTGGGCTTTTATTTTTTTAGTAAAAATAAATCCGTTGATTTAGTGGCTAATAATCAGATTGCAACTAATATTAATTTTAAAACAAAAGATTTGGAACCGGGTTTGATTTTAGATCAAAAATCTTCAACTACTGCCGTTTATATTGATTATAGTCAAGAATTATATGAAGCATCAAAAAATAAGCGCAGAGTTTTATTTTTCTTTGCCAACTGGTGTCCAACTTGTCAAGCGGCTAATGCCGATTTTAATAATAATTTATCGCAATTACCATCGGATGTAGTTTTGTTAAAAACTAATTATGACACAGAAAGCGTTCTTAAAGAAAAGTATACTATTACTTATCAACATACTTTTGTTCAGGTTGACGAGCAGGGTAATGAGATTAAAAAATGGAATGGCGGCGCTAGTCAAGAGCTTGTTCAGAATATTTTACCTTAAATTTTATGATCATTTTAATATTATTTGCCTTTTTAGGAGGCTTAGTTACTATTTTATCTCCTTGCATTTTACCGATTCTGCCAATTATTTTGGCTGGATCTTTAACAGGTGGTAAGCGTAAACCTTATGGTATTATTTTAGGTTTTGTTTTTAGTTTTACTTTTTTTACTTTATTTTTATCTAGTTTGGTAAAACTATTTAATATTTCCGCTGATAATTTACGCTACTTGTCTATTGTGATTTTAATAATTTTTGCTTTAACATTATTAATACCTCAAATTCAATTATTTTTAGAAAAAATAATTAGTCGTTTTTCTTCGTTGTTAGGGAGTAGTAGTAAGCGGCAGGGTTTTAGTGGCGGTTTACTAATTGGTTTTAGTTTGGGTTTATTGTGGACGCCTTGTGTTGGTCCGATTTTAGCATCAGTAATAACTCTGGCTTTAACTGGTTCGGTTAGTGGTGGAGCATTTTTAATTACTTTAGCTTATTCTTTAGGTACGGCCTTACCGATGTTAGCGATTATGTACGGCGGTCGGAATTTACTTAATAAAGCGCCTGGTTTATTAAAAAATAGTGTAGCTATCCAAAAAGTTTTTGCTGTTATTATGATCATTACGGCAGTTTTGATTTATTTTAATCTTGATCGTAAATTCCAAGTTTATATTTTAGAAAAATTTCCCAGCTATGGTACTGGTCTTACTAGTTTAGAAAATAATAATTTAATTAAAAAACAATTAAATAAGCTTATGGCTAATTCAGAAGATAGCCTAATTGGCAAAACAGCGCCAGCTTTGCAAGTTGGTGGTGTTTGGCTTAACTCACCAGCTTTGAATTTAGAGCAGCTTAAAGGGCATGTAGTTTTATTAGATTTTATGACTTATTCTTGTATCAATTGTATTCGGACCTTTCCGTACTTGGAGGCTTGGCATCAGGCTTATCAAGCTGATGGTTTGGTAATTATTGGCATTCATTCGCCGGAATTTGAGTTTGAAAAAAATCCTGACAATGTTAGGCAAGCTTTGAGTGATTTTGGTTTAAGTTTCCCAGTGATGCAAGATAATGATTTTAAAACTTGGCAAGCTTATAGTAATCAATATTGGCCTCATACTTTTTTGATAAATTATCAAGGACAAATAGTTTATGATCATATTGGTGAAGGTGCTTATGATGCTACTGAAGCCAAAATTCAAGACTTATTAAAAGAGCGTCAACTAGCCTTAGGTTTGTCTCAGGATTTAGATAAAGATGTTAGTAAAAATGTTGTAGTTGATACTAAAGGCTTGATTCAAAGTCCAGAAATATATTTTGGTTCTCGTCGTAATAGTCTTTTGGCTAACGGTAAACAGGGTTTTTCTGGTCAACAAACTTTGCTTAAGCCAGCTAAAATTAAAATTAATAATTTATATTTAGTTGGCACTTGGGATATCCAAAGTGAATATGCTCAAAACGTTGAAAAAGAGGCAAGTATTATTTTTAAATATAATGCTAGGCAGATTTTTATGGTTGCTGGAGCTGAAGGTGAGATTAGTGTGCGGATAAAGCAAGATGGTCAAGATTTAGGAGTTATTAAAATTAATGAAGAAAAATTATATAATTTAGTAGATAATAATAAAGCGGGTGAGCATACTATTGAATTGATCCCAGAAAGTAGTGGTTTACAAATATTTACCTTTACTTTTGGTTAATTTATACTATTGACAAAAATATAAAAAAATAGTAATCTAGCTTGTTTTTGCTGCCAGATTTGGTCATTAGCCAGGGGAGGAGTGGCATTATGTTCTCTCGTAGCCTAGAAGGCAAGACTGCTATTTTGTTAAGCGATATGACTACAATCAGTGGCGAAGTATTAGAAGAAGATTCACCTTTGATTTTAAGTGGTAATTATCAGATTTGTATTGATAAAAAAACTAGAAAAGCTTTTCTTCGTTTGGGCGCACGTCCCTTGTCAGCAACTCTAGATTCACAAGATATTTTGATTCATCAAAATGATTTGGAAATATTATAGACTAGCAGTCTTTTGTAAAGACGCTCCTTGCGAGCGTCTTTTTCATTTTTTTAGTCAAAAAAGCTTTACAAAGAAAAAAAACTTTTGTATCATTAAGTGAGTTAATGCTTATAATGAAATCGAAAAAAAATAAAGTAAAAAATGTTTTACCTCAAACTATAAAAATTTCTTCGCTAGTTACAAGTAATGGTTTTAGGATTGGCTTTGGCAAAAATAAAAAATACGGTGTTAAATATCAGTCAAAAATATTTTCAAGTTTGAGTCCAGCTCAAGCTAAAATATTGGCTGATAATTTTGTTTATGCGCGTACACGCCAATTGACTTTTAGATTGGATAGTGGTTTGGCTTATGATTTTTCTAAGCCACTAATGGCTGCTTTTACTGACTATGGTATTAATACTGATTTAGGTAAAATTGCTGATTTAAATAAGCTAAGCACTAAAGCTTTGCTAGCTGATTTTAAAAAGGCTAAGATTAGCTTTAATTTAGCTAAAAAATCAGCTTATTTGGCTCCGCTAAAAAGAAGTCAGTCTAATCAATTTATTTTGGCTATGTCTTTTGGTAAAGATAGTCTATTATCCTATGGTCTAGCTCGAGAATTGGGTCTAAATTTGCATTTGGTTTTTGTTAAAGAAATGGAAAATTTAAATAGTGAAGAGGCTAGGCACAAAAATCAAATTATCAAAGAATTTACTAAACAAGAAAAATTAAAGCTTGATTATTTGTATGATAATGCTGACGAGATTTTTTTGGCTAAAGAATTAAGCAAAGATATTCACGAGTTTGATAATACTAATGGTATGCTGGCTTTTATGTTGGAGCTTTTGCCCTTGGCTTATTATCATCGGGCTAAATATGTAATTTTGGGCAATGAAGCTAATTTTATGGATAGCTTTATCAATCACGATGGTCATCGGGCTTATCCTTCCTTTGATCAATCTATTGTTTACGCTAAAAAACACAATCAACATTTAGCCAGATTAACTAAAAATAATTTGCAGTCTGTCAGCTTAGTAGAACCGATTTATAATTTGGCAGAAATGCATCTTTTGTATCATTGTTATCCTGATCTATTAAAATTTGTTATGTCCTGTTCACCGGAAAAGCCCAATAGTGAACGTTGGTGTTATGATTGTCCAATGTGTGCTAAGGCCTTTTTGTATTCTTGGGCAGTAGGGGGTGATCCTAAACTGATAAAATTTAGTAAAGATTTTTTTGCTCAAGAATATCAAGGACTTTATCCTTTATTTGCTAAAAAAATTACTCGTGCTTATGAAAAACCCAAAGCAGTGCGTGATGAGCAATTACTGGCTTTTCTACTGGCTTATCAAAACGGCGCCCAAGGCTATTTGATTGATTTATTTGTACGTGATTATTTGTCAGAAGCTAAAAAAAGAGCCAAATCATTACGCGCTAAATTTTTTGGTATTCATCCTAGCACAACTATTCCTACAGAATTTAAAACTAAGTTATTAAATATTTACAAGCAAGAACTTAAAGGACTCTTATGAAAAACGGAAATGATTTTAGCAATAAGACTATCTTATTGGTTAATACTGGCTCGCTTAAAAAAAGATTTATTTTACAACGCCTAAAAAAATTAGGTTTAAAAATCGTTTGTTTAAACAGTGAAAAAAACTGGGCACAGGCCTATGTTGATCATTGGATTATTGCTGATAATACCAATTATCGCGAAGCTATTGCTGCTGTTAAAGATTTTATCAACTCTAATCCCGAAGTGCATATCGACGGTGTTTTGACTTTTTGGGAAGACGATGTGTTGCTTACAGCTAAGATTGTTGATAAATTCAATTTTATTGGCACGCCCTATGGTATTGCCAAGCGGATTAGAAATAAATTTGCTTTTCGTGATTTTTGTCAAAACAATGGCTTACCTTCACCCAAACACGCTTTACTCAAGAGTTTGAGTGACGTTCAAAATTTGCCGGCAGATTTTACTTTTCCTTTGGTGATTAAACCAGCCTATGGTGCTTTGAGTGCTTATGTTATTAAAGTAGATAATAAAGAGGAATTAATTGATACCTATAATTATGTTCGTAAAAATATTTCCGTAAAAATTGAAAGTGCCTTAACTGAAGGTTTGGATATTTTTGTAGAAGAATATATTGCTGGTGATGAAGTGGATGTGGATATTGTTTTGCAAAACGGTAAGATTAAATTTCATTCTATTACCGATAATCATCAAACTAAAGAGCCTTTTTTTGTGGAAACTGGTGATTCTTTGCCATCTAGTCTTTCTACTAAAATTCAAGCTGATTTGCTGGCTTTAGCTGAGGAAACTTTAGAAAAATTAGGTGTGCAAAATGGCATTATTCATTTTGAGGCTAAATCTACCAAAAATGGGCCAGTGCCGATTGAGGTTAATTTGCGTATGGGTGGTGATCAGGTGCATTCTTTTATCAAGACAGCTTGGGGGGTTGATTTAGTCGAGTGTGCTGTGCGCATTGCCTTAGGTGATCATTTGCCCAAGATTGAGCGTCCAGAAATACCAAAAAAATATATTACCGGTATTTACTTTTTATCTGATCATTCTGGTGTTTTGTCAAAACTTGATATTGATCATGATATTTATAAAAAAGAATATCTAGAAGAAATTTATTTTTTCAAAAAAATTGGCGATGCTATTTTGGTGCCGCCCGAAGGTTATGAATTTTTAGGTTGGATTACGGTTTCTGGTTTTAGTATGCCGGATGCGCAAGAAAATTTAAGAGATGCTCTAAAGCATATTAACTATGAGGTAGCTAAATTTGCCCCTGAGTCATCGATTGGTAAAACTTCTCGTAAAAATAGTTTTTCGCACGCCGCTTTGAATACTAGCTTGTTGATCCATAGTGCTAAAATTGAAAAAATTAGGGTCTTAAAAAAAGAAGATCAGCGTAATTTACATGTTGGCATTGCCTGCAATATTTACGAAGGTGGCAGTAGCGTCGAACAGGATTTAATGTCGGTTGGTCGTAATATTGAAAAAACTTTAAAAGATCGTGGTTATCGGGTTACGTTTTTTAATTTTAATGAAATCGAAAAAGCTTTTAATGATTTAAAACATAGCGATGTTGATATTGTTTTTAATGTTTGTGAACGTATCAACGATTCTAGTTTATTAGAACCGCACGCGGCTGCTTTACTAGATATTTTAGGTGTTCCTTATACTGGCTCTAATCCGCTGACTTTAGGTCTTTGTATTGATAAAATCAGAGTTAAAAAATTACTAGCTCATCATAATATTCCGACTCCGCGTTGGGATTATGCCTATACTTTAGATGATGATATTGATGAAAGCTTAAAGTATCCTTTGATTGTCAAGCCAGCTAACACGGATAATTCTATTGGTATTGGCAATGATTCGGTGGTTACTAATCGGGAAGAGCTAAATCGTCAGCTTAAAAAAATTATTGATGATATTGGCAGTCCCGCTTTAATCGAAGAATTTATTGACGGTGATGAATATGATGTTTCTATTGTTGGCAGTGAAGAAGATGATTTGAAGGTTTTGCCATTATCACGTTCAGTTTTTAAAGATATGAAAGAAGGTAATTGGCATATTTATACTCATGAAATGAAATTCGGACCCAAACACGTTGAAGATTATGGTGTGGTAGTGCAAGCTCCGCCAAAAAATATTAGTAAGAAATTAGAAACTTTGATGACCGAAATTGCCTTGGATACTTATAATATTTTAGATTGTCATGATTATGGTCGAGTAGAGATTAGGGTTGATAAAGATGATAATCCTTATGTTTTGGAACTTAATCCAAATCCATCTATTAATATTGGTGATTGCGTGCCAGACATGGCTGGCCTTACTGGTCTTGATTACGGTGATTTTTTGGAGAGCATTATTAGTATGGCTATTAGCCGTTATCGTAATCGTCCGCCTTACAATCATCTCAAAACTAATTCGATGTAAAATTTGTGATTACTAAAAATAGAGAATATCGAGTTGGCATTATGGCTAGCGGCATTGACGCTTTGTTTTTGGCTGACCATAATTTATCTAAAGATATAAAGCTTTTTTATTTAGTGCCTTATGATATGTCTGAAGAGATTTGGGCGCGTCAATTTTTGCCTTTAAAAAACATTATTTTTTACCGTTTAAAAAATAAAAAAATATCAATGACCATGATTGACTTTGAAGGTATGGTTCATAATTCGGATATTGCCAGTCTGCTTAAGCAAAATAAAGTAGATTATCTACTAGTTGATCACGGCGTTGATAAGAGTTTGTATTTGTGGGCAAAAAAGCACAAAGTTAAATTAATTGCCACTGATTTTAAGTTAAGTGAAAAATTAGAGCATAAAATTTATTTTGATCAGTTTTTGAGTAAATATAATTTACCAAAACCGGCTAGTCAGGTTATTAGCCCAGCTTCTCAGCTAGAGCTAAAAGGAAAATTAGTTTTACAGGATCCAGTTTCTTGTGGTGGCGACGGTACTTATTTTGTTGAAAATACCAGTGATATTAAAAAGTTATTGCTCAAGAAAAAAATCAAAGCCAGCCAAAAATATTTATTGCGTCAGTTTATCAAAGGTGAGACTTATGGTATTACGATTTTTATTACTCCTAGCCAGATTGCCTTGTCGGCTTTGCGAGTGCAGTGTTATGATGGTCTTAGTGATTTGGGGCAAAAGATTTTTGCTGGCATTGAGTGGTTGCCGAGCAGATTATTTAAAACAAAATTACAAGCTAATCTTAATTCAGTTTTTTTAAGACTAGCTAAAGCTTTGGAGCAAAACAGTTTTTTTGGCTATGCTAATATTGATTTTATCGTTGATGATAAGAACCAAATTTATATTATCGAGTGTAATCCGCGTTTTGCCGCCTCTACTACGCAGTTATTAAAATTTACTGAAACTATTGGCCATATTAAGACTGATAAAATTTTTGTGGAAGATTTTATCTTCAAGCCAAAAAATTCTAAGCAAAAGATTTCTTATTTCCCTCAATCTAATTTTCGTGGGTCTTTACTTTATATCCAGACAGCTTTAGATGTAAAAAAGTTTTTGGTTAAAAAAGAATATCCAGGTGGCGTTTATCGTTTGCAAAATAATAAAATAAAATTTATTACACCAGATGTAAGGCAGATTGGTTTAAAAGCCAAAGAATTTATTTTTTATTCTGATACTAGAAAGGGCGAATACCACGAGGCTAATACAGTTTTAGCATCGGTAGTTTCTAATTTTTCTTTATATAATAGCAAAGGTCAAGCTAATTCAGCTGCAAAAATTATTTTAAAGTATTTTAAGTATTAAATATTTTTTAATGTCAAAAATTTCTGAAGCGCAAGCCAAAAAATTAGTTAATAAGTTTTTAAAAGAACGCACTCGGCATCTACAGGGCGATTTAGCTAATGTCTTAGAAGATAATTTGCCAAAAAGAAAAGCTATTTTAGCTTTAGCTAAAAAACATCCTACTCCTTTTTACGCTTTTGATAATAAGGCAGCCAGTAAGGCTATTCAAGAATTTAAAACAATTTTTACTAAAGTAATACCAAATTTAGAAATATATTATGCTGTCAAATCTAATCCTTGTTCTTATTTATTAGATATAGTAGTAAAAAATGGTTTAGGCCTTGATGTTTCTTCTGGTCGGGAGTTAAAACTGGCTTTAGAAGCAAAAGCTAAAAAAATGGTTTTTTCAGGACCAGGTAAAACTGAGTCAGAATTAAAATTAGCTCTTGCTAATACTGATAAGCTTATTATTCATTTAGATAGTTTTGGTGAGTTAAAGCGTTTGGGAGAATTACTAACTAATAGTAAAAAGACCATTAGAGCCGGTGTGCGTGTTTATACTAAATACCATGATGCTTGGACTAAGTTTGGTATTTCCCTGACAGAATTGCCAGAGTTTTTTAAATTAGCCAAAAAATATCCAAAGCTAGATTTAAGGGGTATTCAATGTCACATGAGTTGGAATCAAGGCCTTGAACCTTATGAAAAAATGTTGGCAGAAATTGCCAAAGCTATAAAAAATCTGTCTCCAGAGCAAAGACAGCAAATAAAATTTATTGATTTTGGGGGAGGCTACGAAGCTCATCGTTATGAAGGGCAGTTTCCTTGGGCGACAGCTCAGGGTGAAGTTTTAAAAACGGCAGCTGATTACTTTGGTAAGGATATTAATTTTAAAACTAGATATTATTTAAATCAGGCGCCAAAATTATCAGTTTATGCTCAAGGCATAGCCCAAGCTATTAAAAAATATTTAGAGCCTTTAGTTGCTTGCCAGTATTTTTGTGAGCCAGGCAGAATTATTTCTTATCAAGCCATGCATTTGATTTTGGGAGTGGTTGATGTCAAAAAGCCAGGCATGGTTATTTTAGATGGTGGTAATAATATGTTGGGTTATGAATTATTTGAAGAATACTATTATCCAACAATTAATTTAAGTCAGCCAGACAAAAAAGAAATTGCTTGCCGTTTATTTGGTTCTTTATGTACGCCTTATGATTTATTTGGTTATTATTGTTATGCCAAGTCTATCAAAGAGGGTGATGTTATTATGATTCCTAATCAAGGTGCTTATACTTTTACTTTAGCGCAAAGTTTTATTAAAGGCATTCCACCGGTTTATCGTTTTTAATTAATTTTGCTTGCACCGTAAAATAAGTTGTGTAGTAATATTTTACGGTGTGGATAACTTAGGCTTGACCAAGCTAATAGATGTGATATCATATATATGAAGACTAAGAGTCGAAATTGATTTGATAGGAAAAGTATGATCGTTGGCGAACGATTTTCTGCAGCTTAAAGTTTAAGCAATAGAAATTCGTTCACCACGTTATCTCTTTTCCCCAATCAAACATATTTCTAAGACACTTAGTCTTCTTCCTTTTATATAAGTTTATTAAAAATCGCCACAATGGCGATTTTTTATTTTAGTTTAACAATTAAAACTCCTTGCCCGCCTTGGGCATATTTACCAGGGCTAATATTTTTAACTAAAGGGTGATGTTTTAAATAATCAGTCAGTAGAGGCTTAATTATTGGTCCATGAGCAGAGTGTAAGCCTTGGCCAACGATAAAAGAAATTGTTTTTAGATTTTGCTCTAAACATTCAGTTATAAAATCTTCGCTTAGTTCTATAATTTGATCAGCACTTAAAGGGCCGCGATTATGAAAATCAAAGCTAGCTTGGGCTAAGTTTAAATGTTGGTATTTATTGGCCATACATTGATCATAGCACTATCTTAAAAATAAAAAAATATTGTTATTATTGGTATGTTTGTTATAATATTGATATGAAAAAGAAATTGGTAATAGTTAATGATTCTTTTCAGAAAAACTACCGTTATTATTTGACTGAAAGTCCAGGTAAAAATTTTCAGGCAGATTTTAAACCAGAATTAACTCCTAAAGAAATGTTAGCTTTAGGTATTTTTGGTGGTAAATATTTAACTGATTGTCAAAAGGAGTTTCCTAAAAGCTGGTTTGTCAAAGCAAAATTAGCTAGTGATAAAAAAGACCCGCAGTTAAATTATTTTAAAGTAAATGCCAGCCAGTCTTTAGCTGAATGGCGTAAAAAAGGTTGGATCTACTCAGAGGATCCGCGCGGATGGTTTCAGTGGTATTGTCGTTATTATATGGGCAGGAGAATTCCAGGTGAAGATCAAAGGCAAATTAAGCGTTGGTTAAATGTGCGCCGACATCTTTATCAAATCATTAGACATTGTAAAGCTGGCGATATTAAGTGTCGTCCCAGACAAAGACAAGCTTTGTTGCACTGGGCTTATGACACTAGAAAACTCTAAAAATAAATAAGAAGTTTGTTTTTTAATAATAGCTTGCTTGACCAGTGGCTATTTTTTGTTAAACTTATTTTAGTGTTCTTTTCCTTATTCAAGGAGGTCTGCAACATGAGGCGTTTGCGATTGGTTTGGGAGTGGATCTGGGGACTTAGTTTATTATTGCTTATTGTTCTAGTTGTTTTGTCAGTTTATGTGCCTTGGTGGCAGATTTTTAAGCATTGATCCCAAGAGTCATAGAACTTTTGGGATTTTTTATTCTTGTCTAAAACTTTAAAATTTGCTAAAATATTCCTGCTTTTATTATTAAAATATAGTTTATGACCCGAAAATTAAAGTCATTTATTTTTTTTCTTTTAGAAATAGCGATTTTATCTATTATTTTACATTATACGCGTGAGCAATTAATACATAGTCATAATCATGAAGTTTCCGTTTTTTTACCAATGTTGATTGATATTGCCTTTTTGGCTTTATTTGCTTCTTTTGGTGGTCGTTTGGCCAGCATGCTGCACATTGCTCCTATGGCTGGCAAAATTATTATGGGCATTGTAGCTGGGCCAGCTATTATTGGTGTTATTGATCCTTATGCTGAAGGTGTAGAATTAGCGCGCTTGGCTGGTGTTTTGTTTATTTTATTTGAAGCTGGTTTGCATTTTGACATGGCCTTACTTAAGAAAAATATTGTATTGGCTACTTTAGTTGCTTGCGTGGGCGTATTAATACCTTTAGTTAGTTTTACAATATTGGGTTATTATGTAATGCACTTAGCTTTGATTCCTAGTATATTTTTAGGGGGAGTTTTTACTGCTACTTCGGTTGGTTTATCAGTTGAGGCTTTAAAACGAGCTGGTAAATTAGAAACTAATGTTGGCAATATTATTGTTGGCGCAGCTGTCTTGGATGATATTTTGGGTGTGGTAATATTAACAGTCTTGGCTAAGTTAGCGGCTACTGGCGAAGCGGCTAGCAGTCCTTTTGGTTTAAATCCTTTTGCGTGGTTGACTATAGCTGTTATTGTTTTTATGGCCGCAACTTATATGTTATGGAGCTGGGGGTTAGCTCATAAAATTGCTACTTATTTAAATAATAATTATACACACAATAGCACCGGCATTTTTACTAGATTCTTTTTTGCTATGCTTATGATTGGTGCAGCACTAGCTGCTATGATTGGTTTAGAACCGGTTTTAGGAGCTTTTGGCATTGGCGTTGTTTTATCTAAAGTAGATAATGAAATTAAGCATGAAGCTTGGGCAAAGTTAGAAGGTTATATGCATATTTTTGTGGGTGCATTTTTGGTTAGTATTGGCACGATGTTGCCTCGCAGTTCTTTGGTGGAATTAAAAGTTTGGTTATGGGCTTTATTATTCACTGCACTTGCTTTTGTAGGAAAATATTTAACTAAATATTTTATTAAAGATAAGGAAGAAGGTTTATTAGTTGGCTTGGCAATGACAATTCGAGGTGAAGTCGGCTTAGTATTCGTAGCAGTAGCTTTAGCAAGTCGTGCTTTGTCGGACACCTTGGCTTCCTCAGCTTTACTAGCAGTAATACTAGTTACAGTGGTAGGGGCAATTTTATTTGAAAAGGCTGTGCAGACTAAAAAAGTTTCAGCTTAGTTATATTTTAAAAACCAGTCATTTTAAGGTGATTGGTTTTTTATTTAGCTCAAAAATATGCTATACTAAAAAATAATAAGCTAATTATTAATTTTATTAAAATATGCTTTTAGATAATAAAATAGCAATTGTGACAGGCGCTGCTGCTGGGATTGGCTTGGCAATTGCCGAAAAGTTTTTAAGCGAAGGAGCCAAGGTGGTTTTATCAGATATTAATGAAAATAAAGAAATTATTGCTAAATATCCAGAGCAAGCCATTTTTGTTAAGTGTGATGTTTCTCAGTCTGCAGAAGTAGACGCTTTACTAGCTGAGGCGCTTAAAAAATTTGGTCGTTTGGATATTATGGTCAACAACGCTGGTATTGCCACTGCTGGCACGGCTAGTGATACTAGTGATGAAATTTGGCACAAGACTATTGAGGTTAATTTATCTGGTGTTTTTTATGGTGTGCGCGCAGCCGCTAAAACAATGTTAGCTCAAAAGAGTGCTGGTGTTATTATTAATACTACTTCAATTGCAGGTTCAGTTGGTTTTGCCGGCTCTTTAGCTTATTGCAGTTCTAAGGGCGGTATTACTCAACTTACTAGAGCAGCGGCAGTTGATTTAGCACCAGCTGGTATTAGGGTCAATGCCATTGCTCCAGGCGTGATTGATACTAATATGACTAAATCATATTTAGCTGATCCAGGCTTTCAACAATTAGTAAGCAGCATGACGCCACTAGGTCATGTAGGCAAAGCAGTTGATATTGCTAATGCCGCTTTATATTTAGCTAGTGATTTATCCAGCTATGTCACTGGTCAGATTTTGCATGTTGATGGTGGTTGGACAACTAAATAATTTTAAAATAATTTATAATTAATTATAAAATTATGAAAAAAATATCATTATTTATTAGTATCTTTATATTTACTAGTTTTTTGACTGGGCCTGTTTATGCAGAAACCAGCTTTAAAGACAAATGGCAAGATATACAATGGTTAAGCTTTAAAAAAGCCACTACTACCCAATCTGTTAATCTAAGTTGTGTGCAAACAGCCGTTGGTGTAAGGGAAAAAGCTATTTTAGATAGTTATGAAGTTATATCTAGTGGCATTAAAAATGCTCTTAGTATTCGTCAGACAGAACTTTTAGCTGCTTGGGGTATTAGTAATGATAAAGAAAGACGGACAGCTAGAAAAGTCGCTTGGGATAAGTTTAATAAGCAGGTTAAAGATTTGCGTAAAAATTATAAAAATTCGGTTAATGCTGTTTGGAAAAAATATAATGCTGATACTAAAAGTTGTAGCGTAAATACTCAAGGCGTTGAATCTTCAAGTAGCGATTTATCTTTATAAAATAACCAAATAGCTCAGCTAATTGGCTGAGCTATTTAAATATGCTAAAATTATAATATAAATTTTTAAGTATAAAAATATGTCAAATTTTGAAACAGCTAGCTCTACTCAAAATCAAGAATTTGGAGCTGATGTCTTATTAGACCAGTATGCGGAATTACTGGCTGGTAGAGAAGAAAAAGATATTGAGGACAAGGCAACTTTAGCAGAGTTATCAAGGCTTAAGGCTGCTATACTTTTGGCTCAATCAACGGCTAAAAAAATTGACAAAGAATTAAGTTGGGCCGGAACCAGGGCCAAGGAGGGCATTGCTTTAACACAAGAATCAGTAAAAGCTACAAAAGTAGATGATGTTAAATTAGCTTGGGAAAAATCTGATCCAGATGCTAACATTAACGCCATGATGGATCATTTAGAGAATCGAGAGCGAGCAAGACAAAGAGAAATGAATGATGTTCGTATAAAAATTAATTCAATTTTTCGCGAGATTACAGAAACAAGGCGTAAGATTTTAGAAGAGATTTTGCCATACTGTAAAAATGAATATAAACTGGGCATTGAAAATAGCTTGTCTAGATTAATGGATGAAATAGTTCAGCTTAATGAAGATTTAAACCATGACTCATGGGAAAGTAGTTTTGGCATAGAACAAGCTCAAGAATATGCTCAAGAATTTGGAGTCTTAAGCAGCCAAATGAAGACTTTGTATGAAGACAGTTTGGATGATTTAACAGATTTAGACTAAAGTAAGCCCCGTACTTGTTACGGGGTTTTTGTTATTAAGATTTAATATATTGACATTTTATCATTTTTTTGTTATAGTCCTATATCAGTACATTAAATCGGAGGGCTCCCTATGGGACCATGGAATAAAGGGCAGCCTTCTGCTCAATATGTCCTGGCTCTAATGAGCCCTCCTGCAAGCGCGGCCTAGAGAAGCATATCGCTTTTCGGCCGCAAGAGGCGACGCATCGTCGCCTGTGGCACTCTGCCACCGCTTCTTCGGTAAGCGAGAGACTGAAGCGTATAGCACCCCGTAGGAGAAGTTCCTGGTGAGGATTACCAGGACTGACCGCGTGCGGTGAGGTAGCCAACGATAAGGGCCGAAGGTGGGGACATGACTAAGGTTGAAGTAAGGACTAACACTTACTAGACTAAAAGTTTCTCCCCACTTTTTTATTTTGTTTAAAAATATGGTAAAATATACCCATAAAAATTTTTTATGGGTATTGATATTATTAATCAATTAAAAAGTGCTAATTTGTTGGGTAGAGGTGGAGCAGCCTTTCCTACTTGGCAAAAATGGGAATTGGTTAAAAATTTTAAATCTGATAAAAAATACATTGTAGCCAATGGTTCTGAGGGTGAACCTGGTACTTTGAAAGATGGCTATATTTTAGCTAACTATCCAGAACAATTAATTACTGGTATCAAGATTGCTTTAGAAACAATTGATCATTCAGAAGCCTTTATTTTTTTGAATAAACAATATTTTCGCCAACATAAAGAACGTTTAACTAAATTAATTGGAAAATTACCAATTACTATTTTTGAAGAGCAGGGCGGCTATTTGTCTGGCGAAGAAACTATGATTTGCCAGGAAATTGAAAAGTCATTATTAAGGCCAAGGCAAAAACCACCTTTTACTGCTCAAGTTGGAATTTGGGGAAAGCCGACTTTAATTAATAATATTGAAACTTTTTACTATGTAGCTAAAATTGCAACTGCTGAGTACAAGCAAACTAGATTTTATTCTATTTCTGGTGATATTCCTTATGCTGGTGTTTATGAATTTCCACTTGCTTGGGATATAAACAAAGTGTTACTGGAAAGTAATAATTGGCCGCAAGGAGATTTTTTTGTTAGTGTTGGCGGTGGTGCTAGCGGTGAGATTTTGCTGGCGCATGAATTGCATCGACCTACGCCTGGCGGTGGAGTGATTGTGGTTTATGATAAAAAACACACTGATCCTTATCAGCTTTTAGTAAAGTGGGCTGATTTTTTTATTGCGGAAAATTGTGATAAATGTACGCCTTGTCGGGAGGGTATTTATCGTTTGCGTGAAATGTTTAAAACACGCAATCTTGATAAAAAAACTATGGCTGAGTTGATTTTTATTTTAGAAAATACTAGTTTTTGCCCTTTGGGTAAGATGGCGGCTTTGCCTTTTAAAACTTTAGTTAGTAAATTATTATGACTAGTTTTCATATAAAAATTAATGGTAAAGATTGCCTAGCTCAAGAAGGGCAAACAATTTTAGCAGTAGCAAAAATAAATAATATTAATATTCCAACTCTTTGCTATCATCCAGATATCAAGGTTCAAGCTAGCTGTCGTTTATGTGTGGTGGAGATCAAAGGCAAAAACGGTATGTTTACTGCTTGTTCTACCCAAATAGCAGACGGCATGGAAATTCAAACAGATACACCGTCTATTAGACTAGCACGTTTAAATAATTTACAACTTATTTTTTCTGAACATTGCGAAGAATGTAATGATTGTATTTTAAAACAAAAATGTTTAATCAAGAGTTTAGCTAAAGAATACCGGGTGCCAATTACTAAATTTCCCGATCGTAAAAAAGGTTTTCCAGTGCACCAATTTGGGCCAGCTCTACAATTTGATAGCTCTAAATGTGTTGATTGTGGTTTATGCGTTGATATGTGTAATCAACAAGTCGGATTTTTGGAATACAAAAAAAGAGGGGATTTTTGGGAAGTATGTCCGTCTGACAAAAAAGATAAAGATTGCATTTATTGTGGACAGTGCTTAACGCATTGCCCAGTTGGTGCTTTTGAAGCAATTGGCGAGTTTGAAGACGTAGATTTGCCCTTACGTGATAAAACTAAGACAGTTGTTTTTCAATTTGCGCCTTCAATTCGAGCAGCTATTGGTGAAGAATTTGATTTGCCATATGGTTCAGTGGTTACTGGGCAGTTAGTAGCCGCTATTAAACAATTAGGCATAAAGCATGTTTTTGATGTTAGTGTTGGCGCTGATGTGACTACTATGGAAGAAGCTGAAGAGTTAGTTGAGCGGATTAAAACCGGTGGGAAACTGCCAATGTTTACTGCCTGTTGCCCTTCTTGGGTAAAATACATGGAATTTTTTGAACCTAAATTAGTACCGTATTTAACAACAGTGCGTTCACCACAAATTATTATGGGTGGTCTGATCAAAACTTATTGGGCGCAAAAACAAGGTATTAATCCAAAAAATATTACTGTTGTTTCAGTTATGCCTTGTGTGGCCAAAAAATACGAAATTGAAAGACCAGAATTTAAAATTAAAGGTATCAAGCCAGTTGATTATGTAATGACAACTAGAGAATTGGCTTGGTTATTTAAGAAAAATAACATTGATTTAAAAGATATTAAGCCAGCAGAGCTTGATCCAGCTTTGGGTATTCCAACTGGGGCCGGTGTGATTTATGGTGCTTCTGGCGGCGTGATGGAATCAGCTTTGCGTACTGCTTATTTTAAATTAACTGGAGAAAGATTGGCTAATGTTGAATTTAAAGCAGTGCGCGGCTTAGAAGGTTTTAAAGAGGCAGAGGTAAAAATTGGCGAGCGAACAATTAAAGTGGCAGTTGTTAACCAAATGTCCAATGGCAAAAAGATTTTAGAAGAGCTAGCTAAAGATCCTCATAAATATGATTATATTGAAGTAATGTCTTGTCCGGGTGGTTGTATTGGTGGAGGCGGGCAACCAGTGCCAGTAAATGCTGAAATTAGAAAAAAACGGGCGCAGGCTTTGTATGATATTGATGCTAGTAAAGATATTCGTCGCGCTGAAGATAGTGTGATTGTCAAGACCTTGTATCAAGAATTTTTAGCTGATCATAAAAATGTTCACCAGATAGCTCACACTAAATACAGTCCTAAGAAAAAAGAGGTTTACCCCGTCAAATAAAAATTAATAAATTTTTTATGGATAATATTAGAGCCATAGCTGTAGATAAAGTTAAAACTAATTCTTTAGCTACTTGGGTTTCGATTTTAGGCATTGCTTTAGTGGCGCCACTTTTTCCTTTGCAACAAGTAACTGGGCCAATTATTAATGCCTTGTTATTTATTGCTGTAGTTATGTTGGGTTTAAAACAAAGCTTACCAATTTGTTTTATACCAAGCGTGATGGCATTACTAGCAGGCTTATTATTGCCGGTAATGATACCGATTGTGCCTTTTATAATGCTGTCGAATGTTGTTTTAGTAGTAAGTTTTTCTTATTTTTATCAGAAAAATTTTTGGCTAGGTATTGCTATAGCAAGCGCTGTTAAATTTATTTTTATTTGGAGCACTACTTCGGCCATTGCTAATTTATTTATAAAAACACCGGCGATTGTAAATAAAGTAGCGCAATTGATGAGCTGGCCACAGTTATTTAGTGCTTTACTAGGAGGCTTGCTTGCTTATGCTTTTTTAAAGTTTATTAAACGCATTTAATTTTGATATTTTATTATTTTTTTAAATAGCCTTTACAAAAGGCTATTTTGTTGTTTATAATTATTCTTTATTGTTATTTCCCAGTTTGAGTTGGACCCTTACAAGGAGGTTGTGATGGATACTAGGCGCAGGACTGATTTTTTTCATGTTTGCCATCTTATGTTACCCGGTCAGGGCTTGCGTTTGTATTTTTATCGTGATGCTATTGATGGCATTTGTATTTTGTTTAATGATTTGAACAGGCAGTGCTTAGTTGATGAAGATACTCAGCAAAGATTATCGCGCTTAGTGGAAGCGCGTAACTGGTCGTCAGCTGGTGACCAGATTGTCGACATTTGGCCTTTGCCGAATGATTATATGTTTAATGCTAAATGGTTAGCTGATCGGATCGGTAAATTTTTGATAGCAGTTGATATTTTGATAAAAACACCTTCTTAAAATCGTGAGATAACTCAAACATTTTTTAACCTTCAAGGTCATTCGGCTTTGAAGGTTGTTTTATATAAAAAAACCGCTTAATTGGTCACTGCTTGGGCAGGGTAAATTAAGCGGATCAGGGAGCATGTTTTTTTAAAAAAATAGTAATAGCAAGTTTTTGTTCATTTTGTGAAAGGATTTCGTATTCGCCTAAAGGTAAGTAGTCAATAACTAACTCAACTTGACCGTTTTGTTCTAGCTGTTGAAGAATATGGCGAATTACATTGGGGTGAAAATGTAGTTTTTCAAGGGCTTGAGCCAAGGCGTCAACATTACTCATCTTCTTGCTCCTATGCTTAGTGAAAAAGTACTAATGACCATCATAATTTAATCAGGATTTTTTTACTTGGTCAAATTTTTTTCAAAAAGAAAAAGCCTCACCAATGGTAAGGCTTTCCGGGCTGGCTTATACCTGTGTGGGACCATGTTGTCATAGTCCACAAAAAATTACACAAGTTGGGGAGCCCGTTCTGCGCTAGCGCGTCTGTACCCCGTAGGACGCTCTAGTTCTGAGGTCTGACCTCAGAAGTGGTGGAGGTTGCCAGGATAAGTCCTGTGTAAGCTGCAGTTTGCAGGTAGCGTTCAACGCTTGTGGCGGAACGACCAGTCCCTACGAACCAGCGGCTGCTAGCCAAGTTAACTCGAGGCCTTCGAGTCACTTGAGATACCTTTGTTTTGGGTATCCGCAATGTCCAGGTTAGCGCTAACCTGAATATCGCAACAAGCAGTTGTCCACAGAGCTTATTAAGCCCCAGCAACCCCCGTCTATTCGATGAACTTTTACGATTTTGTATTCTAGCATATAATAAAAAATTTGTCAAGGGTATGGTTATGAGTTTATTTTTAGGCTTGAAATATATAGTTTTTTTAGGTATCATTAAATCATGATTTTTTAATTTTATGGAAAAAGTTTTAATAACAGATTTAGCAAAAAATATTGGTAAAGAAGTGACTATCCAGGCTTGGGTAGCCAATTTTCGTTCTTCTGGTAAAATTGCTTTTTGGCTCTTACGTGATGGTTCTGGTTTTGTCCAGGCAATTTTAAATAGTGAGACTCTTGATTCTAAGAAGTGGGAAAGAGTAAAGGATGTTACTTTAGAAACTTCAGTAGCTATTAGCGGTAAGGTTAGTAAGCATCCTAAAAAAGAAGAATACGAAATTCAAGTCAGTGATTTTGATTTTATTTCGATTGCTCAGGAATATCCGATTGCCAAAAAAGATCACGGCATAGATTTTTTAATGGATAATAGACACTTGTGGTTAAGATCTAGTCGGCAGTGGGCTATTCAAAGGGTACGTAATACTTTGATTAAAGCCAATTATGATTTTATGGCGGCTAATAATTTTATCAAAATTGATTCGCCAATTTTGACACCTAATGCTTGCGAAGGCACAACCGAACTTTTTGCTATCAAGTATTTTGATGAAACTGCTTATTTATCGCAAAGTGGTCAATTATATTTAGAAGCAGCTATTTTTGCGCATGGCAGAGTATTTGATTTTGGTCCTGTTTTTCGAGCGGAAAAATCCAAGACCAGACGTCATTTGACTGAATTTTGGATGATGGATGCAGAAATGGCTTTTACTGACTTATCGCAAAATTTAAAGATACAAGAAGAGTTGATCCGTTTTATGGTCAAAGCGGTTTTAGAAAACAATAAAATAGAACTAGCTCTTTTAGAAAGAGATACTAAGATGCTAGAAAATATTACTAAACCATTTCACCGTATTACGCACGCTGAAGCTGTTAAAAAATTACAGGCCTTAGGTAGTGATATTAAAGCTGGCGAAGACTTAGGGGCTGACGATGAAACAATTTTAACTAAAGAATTTGATAATCCTTTATTTGTGACCAACTATCCGGCTGAGATTAAGGCTTTTTATATGAAACGTAATGCCCAAGATGATAGTTTAGCCGAATGTGCTGATTTACTAGCTCCTGAGGGCTACGGTGAGATTATTGGTGGTTCGCAAAGAGAAGACGATTATGAAACTTTGCTGCAGCGTATTAAAGAGCATAAATTGCCAGTCAAAGAGTTTGAATGGTATTTAGATTTACGAAAATATGGTTCAGTTCCTCACGGCGGTTTTGGCTTTGGTTTAGAGCGTATTGTAGCTTGGGTTTGCGGACTTGATCATGTTCGAGAAACTATTCCTTTTCCACGGACGATCTATCGTTTAAGGCCTTAAGTTTGGCCTTGTTGCCACCCTAGCTCAGTTGGTAGAGCAACGGTATCGTAAACCGTGGGTCGTCGGTTCAATTCCGACGGGTGGCTCCATTATTTAATAAATTATGACTTACGAGAAATTTTTACAAACACCAGAGACTAAAGACGCAATAGAAAGTAAGTTTTTGATCTGGCAAGATTTGATAAAAGATGCAGATGTTAGCGAGGAAACTAAACAAGAATTTATTGAAGCTTTACTTAAAATCAAAAATTGGCCAGAGTCTTATAGTAATTTAGAAGATGCAATTTATGGCATAGTTGGTTATTTGATCAATGTTTATAAAAAAGATCCTAATCAGGCAGAAGCCAAAGCTTTGTTTGAAAATATTAGAGATGATCTTTGGCCTTTGGTTAGGGGCTAGCCTAAGTTTTAATTTTAGCTATATAATATAAATATGAATAGAATAAAAACAATCGAAACTGCAAATAAAGTTGGGGAAACAGTTTTACTCAAAGGTTGGGTAAATGTTCGTCGCAATATGGGCAAGATCGCTTTTTTGGATTTACGTGATCGCTGGGGAATTGTGCAAGTGGTGGCAGTGCCAGCGGAACTTGATGAAGCTTCGCAAGCAATCTTAAAAGATATTAGGCCAGAATTTGTTTTAGCAATTACTGGATTGGTGCAAGCACGGGGAGCTAAACAAATTAATGTTGAAATGCCAACTGGTAAAGTAGAGATTTTAGCTAAACAAATCCAGATTTTAGCTACAGCTGAAACTCCACCATTTGAAATTGATAACGAAGAGCGACAAGCTAATGAAGAATTACGTTTAAAATATCGCTATTTAGATTTGCGCCATGAACGTATGACCAAAAATATAGTAATGCGTGATAAAGTAATGGCTTACTTAGGAAATTACCTTAGACAGCATGATTTTGTGTCAGTACAAACTCCAATATTATCCAAATCAACTCCTGAAGGAGCACGTGATTATTTAGTACCATCGCGCTTGCATCCAGGTAAATTTTTTGCTTTACCACAAGCTCCACAACAATATAAACAGCTTTTAATGGTGGCTGGTATTGATCGTTATTTCCAAATTGCGCCTTGTTTTCGTGATGAAGATGCGCGTGCTGATCGAAGTCCGGGAGAATTTTATCAACTTGATATGGAAATGTCTTTTATTAAACAAGAAGATATTTTGGATTTAGTTGAGGATATGATGACTAAAATGGTACAAGAGCTTTTTCCGGAAAAGCATTTTACCCAAACTCCTTGGCCTCGTTTAAATTATGAAGAAGTGATGAAAAAATATAATTCTGATAAACCAGATTTACGTAAAGACAAAAATGATCCTAATGAACTTGCTTTTGCTTGGGTAATTAATTTTCCTTTATTTATGCCTCAAACTGACGAGGATAGATTTGTAGGGGCTGGTGATACTTGGGGGCCAGCTCATAATATGTTTACTGCTCCTAAAGAAGAAGACATTGCTTTACTTGATACAGATCCAGGCAAAGTAAGATCTTATCAACACGATATGGTTTTAAACGGTTTTGAAGTTGGCGGTGGGGCAGTGCGCATTCATGATATGAAGATTCAGGAAAAAGTTTGGGATTTGATTGGTTTTAAACCAGAACAAAAAGAACAATTTAAGCATTATTTTGAAGCTTTTAAATATGGCGTACCGCCACACGGCGGAATTGCTCCTGGTTTAGATCGTTTACTAATGGTGCTGTTAAAAGAAAAAAATTTAAGAGAGGTAACAGCTTTTCCACTTACTTCTGATGGACGTGATCCAATGATGGAGTCTCCTTCAGAAGTTTCTAAAGATCAATTAGCAGAATTAAAGATAAAAACTACATAATTTTTCACTGTACTTACATATATTGGCATCGTGCCTGACTTGTTTTGTTGGTGTCTAACGGGCTCATAACCCTTGACCCTCCAAGGATGTGGCAAGCAGGCCGATGGAGCCCCATGCATGGCACATGGGGCTTCTTTATTTCATATATTGACATAATAGTGTATTTCTGATATAAAAATATATTGTTCTTCACAATTTTTTACCAACAACAAACATGCTGTTTGTTGTTAAACCTGGACAAGTTGAGAAAGGGTGGTGTTCTCGTGTTGTTTGAAGAAAACAAAAGGTTTGCAATGTCCGACTTTATTGTGGTGCTTGTGATTATTGGTATTTTGGCAGCTATTGCTATTCCGCATCAAATTGCTAAACAAAATCGTGAAAAAGTAGAATATAATATTAATTATTTGCAGATCAAGATAAACGATTATTATCGGGATAAGGGAATGTATCCGTATTCTGTTATTGAAATGGTTAGGTATGGTTATTTGGATAAAAAAGGTTTTGAAAACCCATATAGTAATACTTGGCAGCAGCCAATCGATGGCCAAGCTGTAAGTATTGGCCAAATTGGTTATGAATTTCTTGATAGCAATGATATCAAATATCGTATTACGACTCGTATTGGTAATGACTTGATTACTAGGATTGGTAAATAAATTTTAATGACTCGTCGAAAAGCCCAATGGGGTAATGGCGGGTCATTTTTTTTGACAGGTTTTTATATAGTATTGACAGTTTTATTATTTTAGTTTATAATAGCAATTAATATTTGTTCTATAAGCTTGTCCCTTTGGCAGGTAGAATTGGACCTCCACCTGTCTAGGGGCGAGGCTGACTGCGGGCATTCGTAACATTATGCTCAAGGTCAGCTGAAGGCCGTACGCAAGAGAATAGGGTTGTGGCTCTCTCCTCCCAACCCAATCTCCGCACCAAAGCTTACGGTTCTTCGGGAGCTCTCGCCAAGAGAGCTCTTTTTATTTGGAAAAAAATTACTAAAATGCTATAATAGCAGTAGCTTTTTTGTTTATGCAACATATTTCTTTAGAAAAATTTGAGGGTCCTTTGGACTTATTATTGCAGTTAATAGAAAAAGATAAACTCAATATTACCGAGATATCTTTAGCTAAAATTACTGATCAATATTTAGACTATATTCATGACAAAGTTATTGCTTCTGAAGAAATGGCTGACTTTTTATTGATTGCTGCCAAGCTTATCTATTTAAAATCAAAATATCTTTTACCTAATGTAGTTGTCAACGAAGAAGAAGATGGTTTATCATTGGCTAAGCAATTAAAGATTTATCGACAATATTATGAGGCTAGTAAGTTGATTAATAAAATGTGGTTAGATAAAAGTCGTTTAGCTTACCAACGTAATGTAGATTTAAAAGCTTACTTAGAGTTTGGTTTTTTACCGCCTAAAAATCTTAAATTAGAGCACTTGGGCGTTTATTTTCAGGCAGTCTTAGCTAGGATAGAAACTATTGTTAATCTACCCAAAGTGGTCATGGCTCGAGCTATTTCCATTGGTGAAAAAATTAAGCAAATTAAAGATTTAATTAATCAAAAACAAGAACTGCTTTTTAGTCATTTACGTTCATCAAATAATAAAACGGAAGTAATTGTAAATTTTTTAGCTATTCTAGAATTAGTAAAACAAAAAGAAATTACAGTACAGCAAAATGATTTATTTGCGGATTTTAATATTTTTAAAAGATAATTTTTATGTTACAAGACATCAAGGCATTACTAGAAAGTGTATTACTGGTAACTAATAAACCCTTAAGCTTAAAAGAATTAGCGGGCATTGTAGAGGCTGAAGAAAATATAGTTAAGGATGCTATTGTTGCTTTACAGGCTAAATTTAACCAAGAGGATAGCGGTATTCATTTGGCTTTGAATAATAATAAGGCGCAGCTAATATCTAATCCTAAATTTGGTAAATGGTTACAAAACTATTTAAAGGATGAGCTTAGTGGCGAGCTTACTAATGCTTCCTTAGAAACTTTAAGCATTATTGCTTATCGGCAACCTATTAGTAAAGAAGAATTAGAGCAAATCAGAGGAGTTAATTGTAGTCTTATTATTCGTAATTTATTAATCAGGGGTTTGATTGAATCACAAGAAGAAAAAGGTGATTTATCTCCAAAATATAGCGTGACTATGGATTTTATCAAGCATTTAGGCATAGTGGCCGTAAGCGATTTGCCTAATTATGAAAGTTTAAATAGTGATGCTAATCTTGCTAAATTATTAGATAAACAAGAAGACGAGGTTAGTCAGGTAGTAGTATGAAAAAGCCAGAGTCTCAAGATAAAGTGCGTTTAGCCAAATTTATTAGCGCTTGTGGCATTAGTTCGCGTCGGCAAGCAGAAGTTTTAATATTAGAAGGGCGCGTAAGGCTTAATGGTAAAATAGTAAAAGTTGTAGCCACAAAAATTGATCCTCAAATTGATAAAATAACAGTTAATGATAAAATACTTAAATTTGAAGAAAAAGTTTATTATTTATTAAATAAACCAGTTGGTTATTTATCTTCTTCTAAAGATCCGCATCATCAGCAAATGGTTACTGATTTAGTTCCTAAAAAATATAAAGTGTGGCCAGTGGGTCGTTTAGATAAAGATTCGCGTGGGCTTTTGCTTTTGACTAATGATGGAGACTTAACTTATTTACTTACTCATCCTAAGCATGTTGTCCAGAAAGTTTATCAAATAGAATTAAATGATAAAATAAAACCGGGACTTTTAGAGGCTTTAAAAAAAGGAGTTAAATTGCAAGAAGGTTTAGCTAAAGTAGATAGTGTTAAAAAAATTGCCGATAATAAATTAGAGCTAGTTATTCACCAAGGTTGGAAAAGACAAGTTCGTCGAATGTTAGCAGCGCTTGATTATCAGGTGCTTGATTTATTACGTTTGCAAGAGGGTAAACTTCACTTAAAAGATTTAGCACCAGGAAAATATAAAATTTTATCTAAAGAAGATATTTTATGAATATTTGGGCATTGATTACTAGTTTAATTTTGTCTTGGAACCTAAGTGTTGCTTCTACTTATAATTTACCTTTAGCGATGCTCTTGAGTGAAGGAGATGGTAATGTTAGAGTTGCTTTAGAAAGTAAGACGCTTGATGAAAAAATAGTAATTCCCCACAAAAAAGATAATAAATCTTGGGGTGTAAAAATAACTGCCCAGGCGGCAGCTGTTTTGGACGAGGAGAGTGGTTTAATTTTATGGCAAAAAAATGCTAATACAAAAAGATCAATAGCCAGTATTACCAAGTTAATGACTGCTTTGGTTTTTTTACAGCACAATCCGGGTTGGGAAACACTAGTTACTATGGAGGCTGGCGATGAAACTCATGAAAACAAAGCTAATATTTATAGGGGGGAAACAGTAAGTGTCAAAGATTTATTCTACGTTGGCCTAGTAGCTTCTGATAATAATGCTATCAAAGCTTTAGCTCGTAGTACTAATTTAGACGAGGCAGATTTTATAAAATTAATGAATGAAAAAGCCGCTGCTTTGGGTTTAAAAGACACCAGCTTTAAAGATACTACTGGTTTGGAAGATGCTAATGTTTCTACGGCTAGTGATGTTTTGTATTTAGCTCAAGCGGCTTTTAAAGATCCAAATATCAAAGCTGCCACTTCACTTTCTAGTTACAGCTTTACCACTCAAGCAAATAGGCAGCATAAGGCGATAAATACTAATAATTTACTGCGCAGTTATTTAAATATCACAGCTGGCAAGACCGGCTCTACTAATGCAGCTGGTTATTGTTTAGTTTCAGAAATTCAAGGCAATAAAAACCAAAAAATTATTACAGTAGTCTTAGGATCTGAGACTCATGATCAGCGTTTTATGGATTTAAAAGTGTTAGCGGGTTGGATTTTGGATAATTATGATTGGTTTTAATTAGTGTTTAATATATTGGCAGAAAATGCTATGATATACTTAATATAAAGTTTGTTTTAATTTAAATTTATGCTTGATAAGAAATTTATTATTGCTAATTGGAAGATGCAACTGACCGTTGCGGAAAGTTCTAATTTAGCTATGGAATTAAAAGATATTTTGAGTAAGTCAAAATTAGATAAGAGTAAAACAGTGATAGTTTGTCCTGATTTTTTAAGTTTTACGGAAGTAGCTAAAATTTTTAAAGGTAGTGATATTGCCCTTGGTGCTCAAGATGGTTTTTATGAAGAAGCAGGTGCTTATACTGGTGAAATTTCTTTAGCGGAATTAAAGGCTAGTGGTTGCCAGTATGTAATTTTAGGTCATTCTGAAAGGAGAAAGTTAGGTGAAACTGATGAGTTGGTAAATAAAAAAGTAAAAGCAGCTTTAGAAAACGATTTAATTCCAATTATTTGTATTGGTGAGACCTTTAATGAACGTAAAGAAGGTCAAACCGATCTAGTTTTAATGAATCAAATTCACCAAGCTTTAAAAGACATAAAAATTAAAGCTAATGATCAATTTATTATTGCCTATGAACCAGTTTGGGTAATTGGTACTGGTCAAGCAATTGGTCCTAAAGAAGCTTGGCAAGCTGTAGCTGTTATTGAGCAGAGTTTGTTAGATATTTTTGAAGGTGGTCATGAGAATTCTTTTTCAATAATCTATGGTGGTAGCGTTAATCCAGCTAATATTCATGATTTTAGCTCAATTAATAGTATCAAGGGCGTCTTAGTTGGCGGAGCAAGTTTACAAGCTAAAAATTTTATTGAATTAATAAAAAATATATAATATATGTTAGTACCCTTAAAGCAAATTATTAATAAAGCAGAGCTGGGTAATTATGCAGTTGGTGCTTTTAATACTTCTAATTTAGAAATAAGTTTAGCTATTATTAGAGCAGCAGTTCTAGCTAAGTCACCAGTTATTATTCAGACTTCAGAATCAGCTATTAAATATTCAAATTTAGAGACTATTTATAATTTAATGAAGATAATGGCAAATACCATTGGTAAGTCAGTGCCAATTGCTATTCATTTAGATCATGGTAAAAATTTTCCAATAATCAAAGATTGTATAAAAATTGGTTATCAGTCAGTGCATATTGACGCTTCTGAATATGATTTTGCGAAGAATGTAAAATTAAGTAAACAAATCGCAGATCTTGCTCATGCTAAAAAAATCTGGGTACAAGCCGAACTAGGGGCAATTTTAGGTGCAGAAGGAATGCTTAAATTAAAAAAAGGTCAGATTAAGATGGATGACTTGATGACTGATCCTGATTTAGCTTATGAATTTGTTAAAAAAACAGGCGTAGATACTTTGGCAGTATCGGTTGGTACTATACATGGGCGTTTTGTGGGAGTGGAAAAAGTAGACCAAATTAGGTTAAAAAAGATTAGACAAAATACCGGAATTCCTTTAGTATTGCATGGTGGTTCTGGTTTGAAAGAAGCAGCCTTTAAACAGGCCATTTTAAATGGTGTACGTATTGTAAATATAGATACCAATCTAAGATTGAAGTTTAAACAAGGCTTGATACAAGGCCTAAAGTCAAGCTCTACTAAGATTGACCCGCGTCAAATATTAAAACCAGCTACTCAAAATATGGAAAAAGAAGTGCTACGTTTAATAAAAGTTTTTGGCAGTAATAATAAAGCATAGGCTATGTTTGATACCATATTGATTATTATAATAATTTTAGCAATCGCTGTGATTGTTCGTTTATTGTTTAAAAAATTTCCACATTTAGCTAATGTCAATGCAAATAGTTTGCCAGAAGTACGGGCTCAAAAACAAAAGAAATTAATTTTGCAAAATCGTTTGCAGCGTTTTAGTAATCAATTTTTAGAAAAAATAAAAGAACAATTTGAACCTTGGCAAGATAAAGTTAATAGTTTTTTTAGAGAGCGCTATCATAATTTAAAAAATATTGAGCGTGATTTAAAACAACGTGGTCAAGAACAGCTGCACACCATTGTTAATCAATCGCAAGTAATTGAAGATATGTTGACTGAAGCTAGACAAAATATAAATAGTGAGGATTACACTAAGGCTGAAGATATATTAATAAATGTTTTAAGTAAAGATGAGCATAATATAGAAGCTTACAAGCTGCTTGCTGAAATTTATCGTTTACGTAAAGAGTATGAACAAGCTCGTGAAACTTTAGAATATTTATTAAAATTAAGTCACGAATCAGATCCGTCTATTTATTATTCTTTGGCTGATATTGCTAAACAACGCGGTAATTTAAAACAAGCAGCCGAAGATTATTTAAAATCAATTTCACTATCAGAAGATAATTATTTATATTTTCTTTCTTTAGCAGAGGTTTATCTAGATTTAGATAAGCCAGAACAAGCCTTGTCAGCTGGTCAAAGAGCTTTAATTTTAGCACCAAACAATCCTAAAATTCTTGACTTTTTGATAAATCTCTGTATAATAATCCAAGACAAAGCGCTGGCTAAGCAATATTTATCTAAATTAAGAGAAGTCAATCCAGAGAATAATAAGTTATTAGATTTTAGTGAAAAGATAGATGATCTAAAATAATTATTTTAGATGGTATCTTAAAATAAATGTTTAGCATTTGGGTCGGTACCGAAGTGGTCAACCGGGACAGACTGTAAATCTGTTGGCATCAGCCTTCGGGGGTTCGAATCCCTCCCGGCCCACCATTCGACTTCGTTTTACTTCGTAAAACTTCGCTCATGGCCTTCGGCCATTTACGTAAATTAATAAATGTTTTAAAGTCGAATGCCCTGAGTGAGAAAAGTCGCGGTTAACGCGACGAAGCGAATCGAAGGGCATTTAGTGCAGTGTTTATATGTTTTATTAAAATAATAAAAAATCAGATTTTTTTGTCTGCCGTCGTAGCTCAGTTGGTAGAGCACCACCATGGTAAGGTGGGGGTCCGCGGTTCAAGCCCGCGCGACGGCTCCATTATTTTTAAAAAATAGCTTATCCCCAGACTAGGGGATTTTTAAATAGCCTGTGGAGTTTTAATATTGACAATTTGGTGATATTATGTATAATATAAAGCCTTTCTAGGTAATTATATTTATTAAGTATTAAAAATTTATGATGAAAAAAATTGCTAAAAAGCAATTATTAGTGTTATTGTTGGTCATTTTGACTAGTTTTAGCGTATTAATTGCCAATGCTCAAGAAAATCAAACAAGTAGTGAAGAAAGTTATGTAAATAGCTTTCAAGAAACTGCTATAGAAACAGAAATAGAGCCAGAAACTCCACAATTAGCTATTTGCGACCATAATAATGATGGTTATCGCAATCTAT
>CAZWIT010000002.1:0-195089 GCA_964633905.1 uncultured Gammaproteobacteria bacterium
TGGCGGAAGGTGAGGGATTCGAACCCTCGGAGGTTTTGACACCTCGCACGCTTTCCAAGCGTGTGCACTCGACCACTATGCGAACCTTCCAGGATTAACTAATTTTTTAAATGCTTCTCCACTCTTATATTTTTTTATTTGTTTTTCTCTTAACCATGCTTGGTTTTTGTTCGGAAATATTTCTTGATAAACTAATATCCACGGTCCTTTATTTTTAGTAGATTTATTAGCCCCAGAATTATGATGTTTTATTCTCTGATTAATATCAGAAGTAATACCAATGTAGTATTTTTTTGTTTTTAAACTTTGAATTATATAAACAATACACATACTTTATTTTAAGCTTTTCCCGCCTTTGGCGGGACCCCGCCGTAGGCGGTGGCCAAGCGTGTGCACTCGACCACTATGCGAACCTTCCTAAAAAACCAACTATGTTTACCCCGTAAATTAAGACGAATGTCATGAGGAAAAATTGTACGGGGTGACCTCTCCCAACTTAGTTTTCCAAAAGACTTAATTTTTAACCTTCGAGGTTGATTTTAAAAAATCCCTATAAATATAATAGATCAAGGTAAAATAGTCAATTTTTCTAGTCTTAAGGCATTTTTTTTGTTATAATATTAGTGTTTATGTTAACTAGAATCTTAAGAGTAGCTCCTAGGTATCAAAATGGCCAATTAAAATTGACCATGATTTTAGGTTTATTTATATTATTTTGGGCATTATTTGATAGTGTAGTTACTTATATCACTCCAATCTTAATTGAAGAGCAGGGCTATTCAGAAACAATGTTAGGTTTAATTATTGGCAGTAGTTCTTTGATTGGCGGTTTATTTGATTTTGTTTTAAGTAAATTTATGAAGCGCGTTGACTTTCGTCGCTTCTTTTTGTTGATGTTAGCTTTGTCATTTTTACATCCAATAGTTTTATCTCAAGCTCATGGCCTTGGTATTTGGCTACTAGCGATGGCTATTTGGGGACTCTATTATGATTTTTATGGTTTTGGTCTTTTTGATTATGTTGGTCGTCATAGTAGCATTAATCTGCATGCTCTTAATTTTGGTATTATTCAAACATTTAGATCTTTGGCAGGCGTGATTGGCCCATTGATAGTTGGCCTCTTGATTGTAGATGGTATTGGTTTAAAAGTTTTTGCTTATCAGTGGCTATTTTTATTAACTAGCACTATTTTTTTAGTAAGTTTCATTGTTTTGTATAATCGTAAGCCATTAGAATTAAAAGTTAGAAAAATAAAAAATAAACCTTTTTATTTAGAATTAAAATTATGGCGTCGTATTAGTAAAACTTTATTGCCAGTTTTAATTTTGACTTTGTTTATTTTTATGCAAGAGGCATTTTTTTGGACTTTGGCACCTATTTTTGGAGAAGGGCATCATTGGGGTGGATTATTTTTGGCAGCTTTTACCTTGCCAAGTTTATTATTGAGTTGGTATGTTGGCACTGTTACTAAAAAGTTCGGTAAAAAAAGAACAGCTTTTGTAAGTTTACTTTTAGGTTCTAGCATTTTGTCATTTTTTGCTTTGATGCAAAATCATTGGTGGGTGATGATTTTAATTTTTGTATCAGCTTGTTTTTTTAGCTTTACTTTGCCAGCCATTGATGGTGCTTATGCTGATTATATTAGTGAGACGCCTAGAGTTGAGAAGGAAATTATTGCTTTAGAGGATTTAGCCTTTAACATTGCTTATATTATTGGTCCGATTTTGGCTGGCATTTTAGCAGATATTTTTGATATTGCTAAAGCGTTTAGCATTATTGGCGTTATTGGTGTTTTGGTGTCTATTATTTTATTAAAAATAACGCCAAAGAGTATCAACATTAATTTAACTAAATTATCATAGCCTATTTGCTAGCTTAGCCTTATTTGTCTATAATGTGAATATTATGTTAGAAGATAAAAAAGTAAATTATCAAGAGAAAACAGACGAACACTTGGTTATTTTAGACACTTTTTTGATAATAGTAGCAGCTTTGGTTGATCCTAAAACAGCTTTAGTTTTAGCTGGAGCTTCTTTGTTATTTTTTTATTTGTATAATTTAGCTAAAAAATAATTTTTAAATGATAATTAGCTGTCAGCGAGTCCGCTTAAAGCGGTTTTTTAGTCCTAGTCAGGCCTAAAATGCTATGCTATTATTGTTAGTTCGGTGGCTAGTCATGCTCGTCAGCAGATGCCGAGTAGCTGGCCTAGAAATAATAGAAAATCTTAATTTATATTTTTTAATTTATGCTTAAGAATCTTAAAGATGATTTAAGAAAATCATCTAGTCGGACTAGAGCTATTAGCTCTTTACGTTTTTTTAAGACAGGCAAAGGACAGTATGGCGAGGGCGATAATTTTATTGGTGTGCCAGTGCCAACAGTCAGAAAAATAGCTAAACAATATTTAGATTTGCCACTTAAAGAAGTTATTTTATTATTACATTCTAAAATTCACGAGGAGCGTCTTTGTGCCCTACTTATATTAGTAGATCAATACCAAAAAGGGGACAGCAAAAAACAAAAACAGATCTTTGATTTATATTTAAAAAATTATAAATTTATAAATAATTGGGATTTGATAGATTTGACGGCGCCACGGATAGTCGGAGCTTATTTATTTGATAAGCCAAAAGGTATTTTATCTAAATTAGCAAAAAGTAAAAATTTGTGGCAGAGGCGAGTAGCAATTTTAGCCACTTTTCAATTTATTTATTATGGTCAAAGTAAAGAAACTATTAAAATTAGCAAAATATTATTACAAGATGAACATGATTTAATCCAAAAGGCAGTTGGCTGGATGCTACGGGAAGTTGGTAAGCGAGTTGATGAAAAGATATTGCTTGATTTTTTAAATAAATACTACAAAGTCATGCCACGGACAATGTTGCGCTATGCCATTGAAAGATTGCCAGAAAAACTGAGAAAAAAATATTTATTAGGTCAGATTTAAACTAATTTTTTATTAAAAAATTAGTTTTATTATTTTTTACTAGCTGAATTTAGCTGGTATTTTTTATTAACATATTATTGTTATGATTTTAGGTAACTTTGTGTTATAATATAGTGGACAAAAATTAAAAATAAATAATATTTATGTACAAGCAAGCCTTGCCATCTTGGCGTTTTAGACCTTCTGTTCAAACCAAGCAAAGAATTATAAAAACAGTAGAATTATTCTTTTACTTTCTAGTTTGGCTGGTTAAAATTGTTAGTTCAGTACTCACAGCTATTGGTTATATTTTATTTATAAGCCTAGTATTTATTACTAAAAATACTTGGCAGTTAATGCCACCATTATTACGTTGGCTTCGTTTTAAATCTGCACCTTATTTGCTTAATATTTTACGTTTAACCCTTAAGTTAATTAAAGCTAGCTTTTTATTCATTGGTCGCAAGATACCAGTTTTAGAGTTAGCACTACGTTGGCTTTTTAAAAATATTTTTTTAGCTTTTTTCTACGCATTTAAAGGAATTTATTTAGTGCTAGCTACTATATTGAAAATTATTTGGTATGGTTTTACTATTTTCTTTGTCAAATTTTTAGGATTTTTTGGACCCAAAGCTAGTTATTTGTATGATAATCGGGCAGAAATCAAAGTCAGGGCAAATAAACAAGTTAAAGAATATAAATTATTTTTACTATGGCTTGCTAAGCCATTTTTACATTTCTTGCCTAAAAAATACGAAAAGAAAATATTACCTAAAACTAAGAAAATAAATCAGGCCTTATCTCCAGTTATTGGCTTGTCGGATTTTAAGCATTTATTGCGTGAACCAAAACAAATTTTATTAAGACGGGCCATTGCCTCTTGGCTGGTATTTTTCTTAGTGATTTCTACCTTTGGTGTGGCTTCTTTAACTCCTTTGTTTAATTGGCTGTTTAGAGACAGACAGCCAGCTTACGCAGCTACTTTTACTGGTGCAGTTAAAGTTTCAGCTGGCAGCACTACTTTGTCAACTAATGGTAGTTGGTATACGGCCATGGCTTATTCGGGAGACGGGATCAATGGTGATGCAGAAGCTGGGACTTTTAATCCTATTCATCCTGGTCCATCAGCAACTGACGGCGCAGCTGGGGCTTTGGCTCTAGGCCACGTATCAGTAGCTGCAACTGCGACTTATGCGGCTGCTCAATTTATTGGTTTTAAGCCTAGTGATACTGGTAATTTGAGAGGAGTCCAGTTAATTTTAGAGAATTTAACTATTACTTCATTGTCAAATGTTGATATAGTAGTCGAACTTTTGAGTTTTCCCACAGCTTCTTGTACTACTTCTTGTACAAATTATGTGACTGGCACGCAAGGTGCCTATACCTATCCGAGCGATACTGTAGTTTTAAGAAGAGCAGTTAAACAGTTTAATCAAGGATTATCTGGTGAAAATTTAGCCCCTGGACAATATGGTCGTGGTACTTTTGATTTTCGTTTTGATCCAGAAGTGGCAGTCACTGCTGGGGCTCATTATGGTTTTAGGATTATCAATATGGGTGCTGGTACGCCAGTTTTTGGTACTTGGGCAGCCAACGCTCCTTATGGTGATTTTCCAACGGTTAATGGCACTATTAGGACTATTGGTGCTAATGACATTGATTTGACTAATGCGCCCACAATTAATATGCCAAAAGTGTTAGCGGCACATAATGGCTTGACTGCCGCTGCCATGGTGGCTGCCAATTCAGCTGCTGGCGTGGGCTTGCCGACAGTAAGGCGTACTCAAAATGAGCATTGGACAGCTACTTATTCTAGCGCTAATGCTAATTGGACTTTGACTGGAACTGTGTCTGGTACTCAGACTAATAAATTAACAACACCTACAACTGGCGGAACAGGTGCTGCTTGGGTAAATGATGGTGTTCCGTTTACTACTTTAACAGCTGCTTCTACTGCTAGCACTGTTTTATGTGTGGCCTCTACTAGTGGTTTTGCTACTAATCAAACTATTAATTTATGGGATGCAGATACTGCCACTGTTTCTTTGACAGTAGCTTCAGTTACTAATTCTCATGCTAGCTGTAGTGATGGTCCAGCTATTATAACTACTGCAGCTACGGTAGTTGGGTTTACTCCAGAAAAAAATGCCTCAGTTGCGCAGGCTATTTGGAAAAATCGTATTGTCCAAGGAGCAATGACTACTTTAACAGCCGATTCAGCTGTATCTACTCGTGTTTGTGTAGCTAGTATTGATGGTTTTTCGGCAGCAGTTGGTACAGCAGCTAGCGTTCAAATTTGGGACAACGATACAGCGCCAATTGTGACGCATCGTATTGCTAGTACTAATGCTTCGGATGGAGCTTGTCCGGCTAGTGGTCCGTCTATTATTTTAGCAGCAAATTTAACTACAGCTTTTACAGTAGCTCAAGGAGCTATGATTTCAGAAATCTCAGCTAATATTTCAAATATCGGCACACCTTCAGATGGTGATGTCTTACGTTTTACTTCTTATAATTTTACCCAAAATCCGATTGGGTTAAATTCTCAATTAGCACGTACAACTTCAGTAGTTTTAGCTTATGCTAAGAGTCAAGCTTTGGCTACTTCAAATACTAATTATCCTTTTTTATCCAATCGACATATTTATTTTGTCGCTTATGGTGATGCTAATACTACGGCTCCAGCTGATGGAGATATTGTGATAGTAGGTAATGGTAAAAGTAATGCTGATCCTTATGACTCTACAAATTTAACTAATGACTATACTTGGTTGGCTAAAGAGCAGCACGTGGTCAGTATTGATCGCTCCTGGGACGCGGCCTTAGCTTATACTGGTAATTATGGTGCAGCTATTGGCGATGGCGCTGGTACTCGTGGTAATTTTGCTGCTTATTCATTTAATGGCGGTTGGGTTTCAGCTGTTATTACGCCAGGTTCAAAATTAACAATTGCTGATAATACTAATAAACATTATCGTCTGACTATTCCTGGTAAAATAGTTTTGGATTCGGATGCAATTTTAGCCTTTGGGGATAGTACTGATCCATTGCCAGCTTCTACACATGCTGATATTTATTTTGATAATGTCTCACCGGCAGTTTCTTCAAATTTAGGCTCAGACTCAGCCGCTTCTACATCCTTGACCGTAGTATCAACCACTGGTTTTGCGCCAGGCGATACTATAGTTATTGATGACAATGATTCGCCAGCTATTACCAGGATTATAGCGGCTATTGAAAATTCTACCACCTTGACTCTGACAGCTGCAGCTGTCACTGGCTATACCACAGCTCAAAGTGCTTTTGCTGCTAAGGGACCACAAACCGAATTACCTACAGGTTCAGATAGAAGAGCGGGCGTTTATACTATGACTGGTTTGACTGGCACTGGTGCTGGTACGCAGGATAATAATAGAACTGGTAGAGTTAATATTTATGGTCAAGGCAGCGATAATTTTCGTACCATGAAAAGCGATTTGGCAGTTGATATTGACGGTAATATTGATACTGGTTATTTGGGAAACAATTCAACCGATGCTGGTAATACTTGGGTTGATGTCAAAGATAATGTAGTAGGTAATTGGCAGCCACTAGATAATATTGCGGTAGCGGGAGCTACTAATCAAGTAGTAGATAATAATTTGTCTTCCGTAAGAATGGGCGGTAATGATGATGCTAGCCAATTTCCAGTTTGGACAGGTCTAGCTGGTTTAGGTCGTAATGCTTTGCCAACTTCTAATATGGAAGTTGCAGAAATTGGCACAGTACCAATTACTAATGTTTATAATGCTGATTATAACGGTGGTTCACCTTTGTATTCAGTAAATTATGCTACATCTACTACTTGGACATTGTTTGGTGATGGGGCAAACTCTGAACTTAATGATGCGATTTATTTTGGTGATCAGGGTACAAATATGATGTATTCATTGGAAGCTAATCTCGGCACCCTAATGAATGCTTCGGCAATTTTTACTTGGGAGTTTTATAATGGAGCTGGTTGGACTGCTTTTACACCGCGTGATGCTTATAAATATCAGACACGTACTGGTCATACCATACCATTGTCAGCTAATACTACCAGAAATTCATATACAGTATCAGTCACCTCTGGTAATCAGGCAAACTTTGGGGTGGATCAAGTAGTCATGATTGACGATAATGATTCTAGCCCTATTTATCGGCGCATCAGTGCCGTGGCAGCTGGCGTAATTACTTTTACAGAGCCAGTAACAGCTGATTATACTACTGCTCAATCGGCCAGTATTTCGCGGCTCAATGGAGGTCAATGGAAATCTTTTGACCCTAGTAATTTTTTTACAGAAAATGGTAATGCTCCGCGTCGTATTTTGAGCTGGACACCTTATGACTTGTCTGGTACGCCAGCTAAAACTACCATCAATGGTGTAAATGCTTATTGGGTCAGAGTGAGAATTTCTGGCTTTACTTCTTGGACTACTTCTCCAGTCAATCAAAATACTCCAATTGGTATGAGCGGAATCGAGCGTATAGATTCAGGAGCTTTAAATGTGTCTAGCGGTAGTCAAGAAGCAAAAATTAGCCAAATTACCACTGGCTTAAGCTATGACCCTAATGAAACATTTACTTTAGAATATGGTAATTCACCCGGCTGGATAGAAACACATAAATATTCAGCTGCTGCCATTGTGCCGCCCTCAGCTCCCTATGTTTGGCATATTCAGAATGGTCAACTAAATATTAATGAGACTAACTTAACTCATCTTAATATTCAAAATACTAATGTAGACACCACTGATTATACAATGTCAGGTTTGGTGTATATGGATATGGTAGCTGATGCTACTAGTCGTCGTCTAGGATTTCTGATGCGCCAAAGTCTTGATGGTAATGGTTATGCTGCTTTAATCACTAAAACCAATGCCGCTAATACAGTTGGCTTTTATACAACTTTGGCTGGTGTGCCAACAGTGATTGGAACGCCTACTTCCAAAGCATTTTCTGACAGTACTTGGTATTGTTTAAAATCACAGGTCTCAGGCACAACTTTGAATGTCAAATTTTGGGCAACGACCGATTGTAATAGTGGTGAACCTGGCTCGTGGGATTTTACTACTACTAATAGTACTTATACTAGTGGTAAAGCGGGCGTCTATGCAGGCTCTGCGACTTCTGGCTCTGGTACTAAAGCTATTTTTGACAGCATTAGTTCTGATACTGGCTGGACGGACAATTTTGATGATGTTGATTATTGGCGCTTAACAGGCTCTAGCGCTAGTGTAATTGGTAATGCTTATCCAAGTGTTCCTTTTACTAGCTCTTATTTGAATTTTACTATTAAGCATAAAGGCGGCTGGAATGGCACAGTCAGGCCAGAAATAGGAGATAAAATATATATTAGTTCTACGGCTATTAGAAGCTACAAAGGCTTGGATAGTTCTGTTGGTATTACTACTAATAATACTAATACTAAATACGAAGTATGGGATTTCGAATGGAATCCAGCAGCCTCCAACTATACTGTGACTGGTAGCGCTACGGGTGCGGCTGGTACAGCTACGCCAGGAACAACCTATACGGCACCTGATAATAAAGTTTCTTTGCGTATTAATTCTGGTACACCAACAGCGACCAAGTTTGGTGATCGGATGTTGCTTTTACAAAATAATTATTTGCGTAATAATGGCGCCTGGACAGGTGTTAATGGCATGGGTAGTGCGGTTTTGATGCCGCCTACTTGGACTCTGACTGGTAGTCCTATCGCTACTAGATATAATATAGAGGGTATCAGTGGTACAGCTACAGCTAGACAACACGGTACTATTGATTTTTGGTTTAAGACTAATTATAGTGGTTCACCAGCAACTTCTACCAGTCCTTTTGGGCAGTATTTACTGGATTACGCAGCCAATGGTGATACGGATCGTTTGTTTATTAGACATAATACTAATGGCAAATTAGAGGTAGCTATTTATGCTGGCGCTGCTCAGGGTACTTTGTTACAACAGACTTTTTCGGCTACTGCTGGTCAGTGGTATCACTTGCGTGTGGCTTGGCGTGAAGCAGCTACTGCTTTTAAACGCGCTTGGCTAGATGGTGTAGCTTTTGAAACTAACCAGGGTACTACTTTGGGTACTAGAGGTGCTAACGCTGGTTTATTGCGTATAGGTAATAATTGGCAATACAATGGTGCTTTTGATGGAGCTATAGATGAGTTTAATATTTTTGATGCTGAACTCGATACCTCTGGCTCTTGTAATTGGGGCAATTTTGATGTGCCGACTACGGTTTGGACAGGGGGTGCTACTCCTGCTAATTGTCCTTCGGCTACTGGTGCTAATATTTATCGAGCTAGTTTTGATACGGCTATGAATCCTCAAGAAGGCTGGGTTTGGGCAGACTATGCCTATGGCAGTCCTAATATGATTTTTACTAATGGTGCTGATACTGGTAATGAAAGAATCAGAGTTATTACTTATCCGCAGAGAACTAGAGTGTGGGTAGATAATACTGGAGAAAAGTATACGCCTTCAGCACGTATAAAATATGGTTCTGGTCACGAAGAAAATGGTACGGCCGCTACTCTAGCTGGTTGGGCGCATAATTTTACTTATCATCATAAAGCTGCTCGTGACTCTAGCTCTGCGCCTACCTATTCACCAGTTTTGAATCTCAAACGTAGTACGCATATCTGGTCAGATGAAGAGATTAGTTATACAGGTGCTACTTTAGTAGCTGCCAATATCGTTAATCAGGGTCTTGGTTTTGGCGTATCAGCCGTTGGTTTGGCAGGTTTATCCAATATGAACTTGAGTCATCTATCAATGGAAAACCAATATAATAATTTTGCCGTGACTACTAACCCTTATACTTCAGTGACGCCTTATCCATCACAGACTATTTCCAAATCAGTATTTTATAATTACTTTGATCGTGCCTATACTGTGGTCAGTAAAACTCAGGGTTCGAATATGGTTGGTGCTTATTTTGTGACTACTCACGTGGGAGCTGCCAATATTGGTACAGGTTATAATGCTTTTACTAGTCAAAATGTTGGTATTGATGGCAGTATTTTTATGGGGCATCGTAATGCCTATGTGACTGTGCCACCAGCTGCTGCTGGTGGTGCGGCGACATTTGTGTCTGGTCGTCTTTATACCGTAGCTAATTCCGAATTTTATAATAATGGTGTGACTGGTGCTGGTACATCAGGAGCTTTAAATTTTGGTGTTGGTGTCGCTAAAGTAAATATTAATAATAATAAGTTTTCTATTAATACTAATGGCATTAGATTACATGGTAATGCTTTTGTGGCTATGTCCGATAATGTACTTGACGGGCATGTTTCTGATGGCGCAGTAACAGTTGGGGCTGAATATGGCTCGGGTATTAGGTCACATCCTTCTTATTCTTCGGTATCAGTGACTGATGATGGTAGTATTTATGGTCGTGGTATGTGGAATGAAGCCGACATTAGTATGCCACCCAATACTACTACTTTTGAAGCCGAATCTTTGTTACAGTTTACCGGAGTTGATACCCAGATTTTAAGTCCAGTATTTTTTGGCACCCAAGATTATAATAATATGTCTCGCTTGGGTGATCATTATATGGCTAGCACTATACCAGGCACTGACATTCGTATTAATTATTCTAGCAGTACTAAAGACATAGTTAATCAAAGTACTTTTGGTAATATGCGCACTACTGGCGCTGGACTTATAGATACCACTGTGCATACAGCCGGCGGTTACGCTTGGCGTATGGAACCGCAGAGTTCGGATGTGCCATTAGAATATAGCGCTAAAGTTATTGGTGTGGCTAATGAACCCTTGGCTGTTACTGGTTATATTCGTGTTAATAGTTATTATGGTTCTAGTAATTTACCAACAGTTACTTTGTCGGGCCTTGGCATGACGGGAGCTAATTTAACTTGGACAGCAGCCAATTCAGCTAACGAATGGCAACAATTTGTAGTGTCAGGAACACCAAATGAATCAGCTTTAGCAGATTTAACTATTTCTAGTCAATCATCTTTCGTAGTGGAAGATGAAGGTAGTAGTGAAGTAATTTTTAATCCGCTAGGTAATTATTTACCGCCATGGGTAGAAGATGTAGATAAATCTTGGACACCAAATCAATGGGTTGGTTATTTATTTAAAGATACTTATGGTCGTATTTTTGAAGTAGTGAAAAATACACCTACTATATTATTTTTGAAGGGCATAGTAGCTCCGCATCTAAAGAGTACAACCATGACTAATGCTACGGCTGGTGATTATCAGCTTTTCAGGAGACCTTATGTTTATTTGGATGATGTATCGGTTTTATCAGGTACAGTAGATACTGGTACTTTAGATTTTTTCTCAGCTGGGCAGCCAGTTTCACCATGGTTATCAACTGGTTTAACAGCTTCTAGTATTTGGGGAGCGCAAATTGGTTCATTTGCTGATATTGATGGCTCGTTTGGACAATTATTAAATGATCGTTTGGCAGTAAAAAGAGGTTTGGTGAGCGATGTGGCTGCCTCGACAACTTCTTTTGTCACAGATTTAACACAGGCTACATCTAATTTTTATCAAAATCAGACAGTAGTAATGATGAGTGGTCAAAATGCTGGTATTTCTCGCCGTATTTCTAGTTATAACGGAACAACTAAAGCGATTACTGTAGATGCGGCCTTGCCTTTTGCTCCGGCTTTTAACGATGAATTTGTTATTTTGAGTCAATATACCAATATTAGTAGTAGTGGCGGTGGTGCTTCAGCTGAAGAAATTGCCCAAGCAGTTTGGGAATATGTTGATCGAAAATTAACTAGTGCTACTTTGACTAGTGGTGGGGCTTTAGCTACTAGTGCTGAAATTGCCGCTTTGCAGGCTGACGTTACTTATATTAGAAATAAAGTAGATGATATTTATACAGACACTCAATATATTAGTGGTATTGTTGATGATATTTTGGCTAAGTGGGGTATTTATAGTGCGGCTGATATTAATACTAGTTTAAACACTGTCTTAACTAGAATCGGGGAGCACACAGATTTATCAAGTGCCAATACTTTATTTGGTCGTAGTAAATATTTGCAAGAAAAGTGGGGAACGCAAACAGCTGATACAATTTTTAATAAAGCAGACGATGCTTATAATAAGATTAATTCCGTGCAAACAGAATTGGGTTATAATGGTCAGTCAACTACCGCTTATCAAGACTTGCAATCAGTATTGGCTTATGTTGATCAAATGGAGGGCTATGTTGATACTTTAGAAACTTTAGTTGGTTCGCCAGCCGATTTATCTAGTGCGGATACTTTGTTTGGCAGAATCAAAAAAAATTACGAGGCTATTGAAGCTTTGAATAATTTGTCGGCCCAACAAGTTTGGGAGTATGGTACACGTACTTTGACCGGTGGGGTGACACTTGATGATCCTACTCAGATTTGGGACGTGGCTTCTGCTTTGCTTTCCAATTCTAGTTCAATCGGTAAATTAATTGTTGATAATTTAGATACTACTATTTCTTCACGCGGCACTAGCAACCTAACAGCAGCTGATGTGTGGTCAGCGGCTACTAGGACTATTACTAATATCGAAAATGATGGTTTGGCAGCTTTAGCTGCAGCGGTTTGGGCTAATTCCACCAGGGAATTAACAGCTGGTGATTTAACTGCGCAAAGAGTTTGGGATACTTTATTAACTTCGATTAATACTATTGGTAGTATTGGCGTATTGTTAGGTACTAATATTGATACTACTATTTCTTCTCGAGCTTCCGCGGCTGATTTAGCTAGCTTGCAAAGCACATTAAATGGTTTAATTAGTAATTTAATTGTTGCTCAAAAAGCTGTTAACGATCCTAACCCTTCGGCAACAGAGTTTATTACAACTTTGACTAATGCTAATGATGATTTTTATAATGATGGTGTCTTGGTCTTTACTTCGGGTGCCAATGCTGGACAGGTTAGAAGGATTACTAATTATGATGGAGCAACTAAAACAGTTACCGTTGATCCAGCTTTAAATATAGAACCAAATAGTAGTGATACTTTTACGATTTTAGCGTCAACTGCCAATGCTTCTTTAGACCCAGCAGCCATTTGGACTTATGCTAATCGTCGTTTGACCAGTGGTAATTTAGATGTAGGTAGTTTGGCTACTTTGTCTGATTTAGAATCTAGCGAAGCAGCTTTAGGAGCTCAACTGGATACTTTGATTAATAATTTGATTATTACCCAAAAATCTATTAGCGATGCCAACCCTTCTACTACTTCTTTTGTTACTACTTTAACAAATTCAACTAGTGATTTTTATAAGGATGAAGTCTTAGTCTTTACAACTGGTGCTAATGCTGGGCAAGTTAGGCGTATTAGTAGCTATAATGGAGCTACCAAGTCTCTTACTATTACTCCAGCTTTATCCAATACACCGACTGATGGTGATGATTTTACTATTTTGGCTTCAACTGCCAATGCATCTTTAGATGCCACAGCAATCTGGGCTTATGCTAATCGTACTTTGACGGCCGGCACTTTAGATTCTGGTAGTCTGGCGACTCTATCTGATTTGCAATTAACTGAAACTAATTTAACTGACAAGATTAATGAAAATCAAACTCGTTTGGATAAGATTATTAGTAGCTTAATTGTTGCCGAAAAAGCAGTTAATGATGCCTCGGCTTCTAATGTGACATTTATTACTACTTTAGCTAGTGCAGTGGATGATTTTTATAATGATGGTGTCTTGGTCTTCACCTCGGGTGCCAATGCCGGACAGGTGAGAAGGATTACTAATTATGATGGGGCAACTAAAACAATTACCGTTGATCCAGTTTTAAGCCTTGCTCCTGGCAATGGAGATACCTTTACTATTCTAGCAGCTACAGCTTCAGCTAGTGCTAGCTTGGATGCAGCCGCAGTTTGGAATTATGCAACGAGGCGCTTGTCAGACGGCACTTTAGATTCCGGTAGTCTAGCAACTTTAGCTGATTTGCAATCAACTGAAGATAACTTAGATCTTAGCATTACAGCGGTAGCTAATGCAGTTGATTTGTTAAGTGATGATTTAATTTCTATTAGGTCAACTGTTAATGAAAATACAACCTCCAGCACACTAGCTAGTTTTGCTACTAATTTAAGTTCTTCGGTTAACGATTTATATAATAATGCCCTGATCACTTTTACTACTGGTAATAATGCCGGTGTAGCACGACGTATCGAAGACTATAATGGTACTACTAAAATTTTGACGATTGAGCCAGACTTGACGACACCACCATTACACGGTGACGGTTTTACTATTTTAAAGACTTTAGCGGTGCCAGTTACTAAGATTGATACTATTGGCACTGATGTTGCAGGCATCAAAGATGATGTTAGTACTATCAAGGCTGATATTGCTTTGATTAAATCTCGTTTAGATAATATTGATGCCAATATTATAGCTTTGGAAACAGCAGTTGATAACATTGAAGTGAGTAGCAGTGGTAGTACTGTTAATAATATTACTCGTGTTTATGAAATAAAACCGGAAGAAATGTTTAGCTCCATGAATTCAATTGCTTCCTCTATCCAAAACATAAACTCTACTTTAGGGAGATTAGATAACAATACTTTGAGCAATATTTTATCTGTTGCTCAAGAAAATACCACAGATTTAAAATATGTACGCAATAAATTAGCTGACTTTAGGGCAGTAAGTACAGTGCAGCGACAAGTTTTAGATAATGTTGCAGTACCAGTTGTAAATACTTGGTACACATCTGGTTCGGTTGATCTCAATATTATGGTTTCTAATCCTGCTCAAACTCCTCAAAAAGTACCATTTAAAATTTATTTACCCAAAGAAGCAAAGTTAGAGCATATTATGGATGATGGCGGATTTAATATTCAGTATGATATTCAGCTAGATACTTTGTATGCTAGTGGTGAATTAGAGCTAGCGCCCGGTGAGTCGGTCAAGAAATTTATAAAGATGCGGGATATTTGGCAGATTCCTGAAGACGAGACAAAATTAGCTAAATCTCAAGCAGATGAATTTTATAAAAAATTAGTTAAGGGCGCATATTCTTCGCAAGCTTTACTTTTAAAAAATGACATTGATACTAGAGTAGAAAAAATTGTTCGTACTCAGGAAGAAAACATTGCTTCGCCGCAAGACAAAATTATGTCTTATCGTGAAAATAAAGAGAGCTTAGCGGCAGTAAAAAGTGATTTAGAAGAATTAAAAGCTTTAATAGCACAGGCGGATTCTTCTAAAGGATTTTTAGGTGCCTTAGGTGGCATTCAGACTATTTCAGTTTGGGGTATCATAATTGCTTTCGTTACAGGTTTTGGTTTATTGGTAGCTATTTTGTTTTCAATGTGGAAACATCAAATGGCTATTGCTAGTGGTCAAATGGCCTTGCAGTCACATTTGATGGGCAATAAAGCGATTAATTCAGAAAGAGGCTCTAGTGCTAAAAAGAAAAAGAAAAAAACAAATAGCAAAATTAGGCAAGAGCAAGTAGCAGCAGATTCTCAAAATCAAGAAACGATTAAGGTAGCTACTAATTTTAAGACTTATGTAAAACAAGCCTTTTCTAAATTATTTGGTAAAAATAAAGTATCATTATTAGTATTATTGGCACTATTACTAATATATTTTGCTATTAGGCAATTTAATCTTTGGTCAGTGGTAGCCGGCTTAAATAATAAGCCAGTTAGCGAAAATCAAATAACAACAGAAACTTCTAGCCCTGATTGGCAGGATAAAACTACGGCTAATTTAAGTGCCGATGATGTTAATCTTTCTTTTGGCAATGAAGAAGGAGCTCTGGCTACTACTTCTAATCCTAGTATGCTCGCAACTACCACTGTTCCAGAAGAGTCTACTTTATATATTAATATAAAATCTACGCCCACGGGTTGGTTAAATGTGCGCAAGAGTGCTAGTAAAACTGCAGAAATCTTGACGCAAGTAAATAGTGGTGATAGATTTGAATCTATAGAGAAAAAGAGTGTTATTGGCGATGATTATGATTGGTATAAAATAAATTTTTCCAAAGACCAATCGGGTTGGGTTTATGGGCAGTATGTTGCGGAGATAGAGGGGTGAAATTAATTCAATTTTTATGAATAAAAAATTTTTATACATATTATACATCTTTTTGTTTTTGTCACTTTTATTTAATATTTTATTATTATTTAAGTTGAAACAAGAACGGGTTGCCTACTCTAAAAAAGATTTAGAGTATAAAAATTTGTTTAATGGTTACAATCTGTTGAGTGATGATATTAAGGTTTTGCCAATTGATAGTAATCAAGACCCAGACAGGATTTTGTTGCATTTCGTGCCCCTAAAAGAAAAGATTGTTAATAAAATTAAGAAATATGGTGATAGCAAGAATGTTGGTATTTATATTCAAGACTCTACTTCTGGCTCTTGGTTAGGTATTAATGAAGATAATACTTTTGTGCCAGCTAGTTTATTAAAAGTACCTATTGCTATGGCCACCTATAAAAGATTTGAAGCTGTTGAAATTAATTTAGATGATCAGTTAATAGTTAGGGAAGAGGATATAGATAAACAAGCTGGCGTGCCAGATCGTTATATTATTGGCAATAGCTATAAAGTACGTGAGCTTTTAGAATGGATGTTAAAGATTTCTGATAATACCGCTAAAAATATTTTAAAGCGTAATTTAAGTCCAGAAGAATTAAATTCAGTTTTTACTCACGTGGGTATTCCTAATCCATATACGGAAATTAGTGATAATCAAAATGTTACTCCGCGTCAGTACGAGCGTATATTTAAATCTTTATATTTTAGTACTTATCTTAAACCAGAAAATTCCCAGGTCTTATTGAATATGATGACTGACACTAGGGTCGAGGGTTTATTATCGGCTAAGTTACCTTGGGAAATACAAGTATCTCATAAGTATGGAGAACGGCCAGATGCTCTGCATGATTGTGGCATTATTTATAATAAAGATAAACCATATTTTATTTGTGCCATGACTGCTAATATAGAAATGGAAAAAGCTAGAGATTTGATTAGTGATATTTCATTAGATGTATATAATTATTTTAATAATAATTAGGTGCCTAAATCAGTTAGAAATTTAAAATTAAAAAAGGTCACCTTAGTGGAGGATAGTGATAATGCTACTAAAATTGTTATTTTAACAATTGTTTCTTTAATTTCAATATTTTTTTTAATATTTCTAGAAAAGACAATTTTACCTTGGCCTTGGCTAGTAGAGGAGTTAGCCAAGGCAATTATAATATTTTTTTTCATTTTGCCCATAAATTGTGGTTTTTGTCGCTGGTTGGGAGTTTTTATTTTTGCTTTAACTTTTGCTATATCAGAAAACATTTTTTATTTTTTAAATTTTATTAATAATAATGATCCTAGTATTTATTGGCAACGTTTTGTCTGGCCTTTAGCCATGCATTTGTTAACTACTTTGATAATATTTAGCAGCGTCTTGAAAAAGAAAAAATGGTGGTATTTAGGTTTAGTTTTAGCTATGGCTATTCACTGGTATTATAATAGTTTTTTGGTAATCAATTTATAACACCTTATGTTAAGTGTTAAAGAATTAAAATTTTTACAAAGTTTGCAAACTAAAAAAGATCGCGATTTAGCAGGGCAATTTTTAGTTGATAATCCCAAAGTAATAGCTGAGAATCTTAAATCCAAGTATTTTAAGAGTTTATATGTTACGGAAGAAGCAGGCTTAAAGTATCGCGAATATTGGAAAAATGTTAATTATATTACTGTTAGTAATAGTGAAATAAAAAAAATTTCTCCCAGCAGTACACCACAAGGGGCAGTAGCAGTTTTTGATTTTTTACCAGTTAAAAAGTTTTCTTATCAAGCAGATACGATCCTTTTATTGGATGGTATTCAAGATCCCGGCAATGTAGGTACAATTTTGCGTAGTGCTGATTGGTTTGGGGTGAAGGATATATTTTTAAATTTAAATTGTGCTGATATTTATAATTCTAAAACAGTAGCTAGCTCTATGGGTTCTATTTTTAATATTAATTTTTACCAAAATCAAGACTTAATCAAGCTAGTTCAGGATTTAAAAAAACACGATTACCAAATTATCGCTGCCGATAGTCATGGCCAAGATCAATTTAAATCAAAACCAAAGACAGCTATAATTATTGGCAGTGAAGCGCATGGTGTGAGTGAAAGTTTATTAGCCTTGACTGATTTACGTTATAAAATAAAAGGACAAGGTAAAGCCGAGTCTTTGAATGCAGCTGTGGCAGCAGGCATTATTCTTTATCAATTAAATAAATAATAAATATATGACAAAAAACAATTCACCAAAATTTGCTTTTTGGTACTTACTATCATTAGTGGCTTTAGTTTTTGTTGCTTTTTCAGTGGGGGCTATTATTTTCCAGATTATTAATAAATATGTAGCCGATGTCGTGACCAATGTTTATGAATCAAGGGTTTCGATGGATCTATTAAAATTTGCAATTTCTGCCTTGATTGTAGCAACGCCTTTATATTTTTGGATGCAGAGCTTAATTTTTAAAAATCTAAAATCTGGCGAACTAGATAAAGAAATGGGAGTGCGTAAATGGTTAACTTACTTTATCTTATTGATAGCAGCAATAGTAGTTTTAGGCTATTTGATTGCTGTGATTAATAGTTTACTTGATGGGGAAGTAAAAACTAAATTTATTTTTAAGACTTTGACTGTTATTGCTATTGCCGCTATAGTATTTTCCTTTTATTTTTATGATATTAAAAGAGAAAATGTTACTCAGGGTAAAGATAAATTGATTATTACTTATTTATTTGGTTCTTTGTTTATTATCATTGCTGCTTTAAGTTTTGCTTTTTTAGTTATTGAATCACCTAAAGAAGCTAGAAATAGAAGGATTGATCGTCAGGTTGTTGATAATTTTTATACAATTAATTCAGCAGTTGATAATTATTATATTGCTAATAAAAAATTACCTGAAAATTTACAAATGTTATTAGAAGTTGATAATAATTCGTTAATGGAAAGTCAATTAGTCAACCCTCTTAGTAAAAAGAATATAGAATATAAAGTAGTGTCAGATATTCAGTATGATTTATGTACGGATTTTTTGACGGACTCTAATCAAGATGAATATCGTACAGAATGGAAATATAAAATTGGTTATGATTGTATTACCATGACAGTTTACAGTGCGCAAGTGCAGCCAATGATAAAATAAAATGTCTAAATATTTTCAAGATTATTTAAACACACCACTTGGTCTGTTAGCAATTATTGCTACAGACCAATTTGTTTTAGGTGTTGATTTTGTAAAACGAAAAGATAATACTCTGCCTAATAAAATTACCAAACAAGCCAAGCGAGAATTAGCAGAGTATTTTAAGGGGACTAGAAAAAAATTTTCTGTACCAATAAAATTAATTGGCTCTGCTTGGCAAAGTTTAGTTTGGCAAAAATTATTAAGTGTGTCCTATGGTTACGTTATTTCTTATCAAGATTTAGCAAATGCTATTGGCAAAGCGCAGGCAGCGCGCGCTATTGGTGGGGCAGTAAATAAAAATCCCATTGCTATTATTGTGCCTTGCCATCGCGTAGTGGGAGCTAAGGGGGATTTAGTTGGTTATGCCGGGGGGATGAATAAGAAAAAATATTTGCTTGATTTAGAAAATAAAGTATAGTTATTTGACAAAAACTATTATTTTGCTATTTTTAAGATAGTATCCTATTGTCCCTTGCCACTTAAGGAGGTCCGTAATGAAAAGTCGGCTACTAAGCACTTTGAGAGAGGCGTGTGTTGCCATTGGTGGGGCACTGTTAAGCCTTATTTTCTGTCTGGGTTATGTTGGTTTTATCGTTTTGATGTGGGCGTTGATGTTCATGATTTTTGGCTTTGAAGATTCTTTTTTGCCGGGCTCACCTTAGAGCATACTTTCATTATGATAATGATTTTTTGTAACCGACCATATTGGTCGGTTTTTTTCATAAGTTTTGACTAAAAGCCTTATTTCACCTAAGATATGAGTATGAATCCCAGTGAAGAAATAAAAGAAAAATTAGATATTGTAGATGTTATTGGGGGCTATTTGCATTTGACTTTGACGGGCGGTAATTATAAAGCGCCTTGTCCTTTTCATAATGAAAAAACACCTAGTTTTATGGTGTCCCGCGAAAAACAGATTTGGCATTGTTTTGGCTGTGGTAAGGGTGGAGATATTATTAGCTTTGTCCAAGAATATGAAGGTTTAAGTTTTCCTGAAGCTTTACGTTTGTTAGCGCAAAAAGCTAATATTGTTTTACCAGATTTTAAAGATGTTCCTAAAGAAGACCATAGTCGTTTGTATCAGATGAATCAGTTGGCTACTGAGTTTTATCAGCAAAAATTATTTAGTAATTCTACAGTTGCCAAAAAAGTTTTAGATTATATTAGCAATCGTAAAATAACAGAAGCCAGCATCAAGCAATGGAATTTAGGTTTGTCAGGCGAAGATTGGGATGAATTATTATTATTTTTAAAAAGTAAAAATTATCAAGAAGCAGAAATTTTTGCGGCGGGTTTGATAGTGCGCAAAAAATCAGGTGCCGGTTATGTTGATCGTTTTCGTAAGCGTTTAATGTTTCCAATTGCTGATGCGAGTGGTCGCGTAGTTGCTTTTACTTCGCGAACTTTGACTGGCATTGTTTATCAAGATGAAGATTTTGGTGGCAAATATATCAATAGTCCACAAACTGCTATTTATGATAAAAGTAAAATTTTATACGGCTGGCATTTAGCCAAAGAAGCGGTTCGCCATAAACAATACTTGATTATTGTCGAGGGTAATATGGATGCTATTGCTAGTCAGCAAGCAGGAGCTATTAATACCGTGGCCGTATCAGGCACAGCTCTTACTATTGATCAATTAAAATTAGTAAAAAGATATACCAATAATATTATTTTAGCTTTTGATGGCGATACAGCCGGTAGCCAGGCTGTATTTAGGAGTATTACTTTAGGCTGGGGTCTTGATTTTAATATTAAAGTTTTGATTTTACCAAAAGATTCTGATCCAGCTGATATGGTCAAAAAAGATATTCAAGCTTGGCGTCAGGCCATAAAAGATTCTGTTCCGGTTATGGATTATTATTTATCTAGGGTGCTTTCGGGGGTTGATTTAAATCGGGCTGACCACAAAAAAATAGCCGTACAAAAATTATTGCCAATTATTAAATTTTTGAAAAGCCAAGTAGAACAAGCGCATTACTTAAAATTACTTTCAGAAAAGATTCAAATTCCTTTGGCTATTTTGCAAAGTGATTTAGCCGTTAGCAAAGATTTTATTGATAAGCAAGAAAAAACTTGGCAACATTCCTTAGATCAAAAGAAGAATACTTGGCAGCTTTTGAGTGAGCAATTATTATCTTTGGTGTTTTATAAAACGGAATATTTAAATAAATTAATTGATGATTTGGAGGCAGACTTTATTTTTATGGACCTGCAGCCTCTTTACAAAAAAGTAATAATTTATTATACTAAGCAACGTAGTTTAGATAATTTTGGCAATAGTTTAGATTTAGAAGGTTTAGAGAAAAATGATTGGGTAAGGCTAGCTGTTACCGGTGAGAAAGATTGGCGTGAATTAAATGAGCTAGAGCTTAACAATAATTTTAATTATTTAGTTAAGCAACTAAAACAGACTATCTGGCGCAAAGAACGTCAAGGTTTAATAGATGAATTGCGTCAAGCAGAGTTAAAAAAAGATACAGAATTAGTTGATAATATTAGTCATAAAATCAATATTTTAAATAAAGAAATAAATAATTTGCAGAATTAATGCAAAAGAAAACCGGGCTTAAGCCCAAGAAAAAATTGAATAAAACTCACAAAAGTACTGTTAAACACAGTGCTCGTAAAGCACCAAAAGTGCATCGCTTGGCGAGCAAGCCAACGAAAAAAACTAGCGTCAAAAGTGCGCTCAAAAAACAAAAGAAAATCAACAGTCCTAAAGCTAAAGCTGTCAAAGTAAAGACAAGTAGCAAGGGAGAGCTAGACAATAGTTTAGTAGATATGTTGATTCGCAAAGCTAACTCACGTGGCTTTATTACTGAAGAAGAGGTCTTGCGGGTCTTTTCTGAATTAGAGGATTATATACCTAATTTAGAAACTTTCTTAGACAAGCTAGAAGACATGGCTGTCCAGGTTATTATTACCGATGGTAATATTTTGGATACCAAGAATAAAGGCCAAGAGTTTTTGTCAAAAGCTGGCGTTAGCAATGATCAGCGTCGTGGCGATTTAACTGATATTGCCGCTGATAGTATTCAAATGTATTTGCGAGAAATTGGCAAAGTACCACTCTTAAAGCAAGAAGAAGAGATGATGTATGCCAAGCGCAAAGAAAAAGGAGAACTAGAGGCTAAGAAGAAATTAATTGAATCTAATTTGCGTTTAGTAGTTTCGATTGCTAAAAAATTTACTGGACGCTCTCTTACTTTATTGGACTTGATCCAAGAAGGTAATATTGGTTTATTTAGAGCAGTAGAAAAATTTGATTATCGCAAAGGTTATAAATTTTCTACTTATGCGACTTGGTGGATTAGGCAGGCAATTACTAGGGCTCTGGCCGACCAATCACGTACTATTCGTATTCCAGTGCACATGGTAGAAACCATTAATCGTTTTAATCAAATTGAAAGACGCTTAGTCCAAGAATTAGGTAGAGATCCATTGCCAGAAGAAATTGCTGCTGAAATGGGAGAGGATATTGATAAAATTAGACAGATTATAAAAATTTCTCAAGAAACAGTATCGCTAGAAGCCTCAGTGGGTGATGATGATGAAGATAGTACTTTGGGGGACTTTATTGAAGATGAAAAAAATATTGGTCCAGACAGGGTAGCTGCCATGAAATTATTGTCTGATCATGTGCGTAAAGTAATTCAAGATTTGACACCACGTGAGCAGAAAATTTTAGAAATGCGTTTTGGCCTAACTGATGGAGTAGCACATACTCTAGAAGAAGTTGGTCAAGAGTTTGGCGTTACTCGTGAACGTATTCGTCAGATAGAAGCAAAAGCTTTAGAACGAATCAAAAAACACGAGGATATGCGCAAATTGCGAGATTATTAATAAAAATTAAATTTATGTTCATTACTCCGCATACAGCGGTCGCTTTATGGTTGTCAACTAAAACGGGCAATCCTTACTTAGGCTTTACCTATGGCTTAGTTTCTCATTTTATTATAGATATTATTCCTCACGGTGATGAAAAAATGGGTTATCATATTGAAGATGAGAAAAAAAGAAGAAATTATATTTTAAAAATTGGTTTTGTTGATGTTAGTTTAGCTTTTATTTTGTTATATTTAGTTTGGTTTCGGACTGACATGTGGTCAATCGTTGCTTTTTGGACAGTAGCAGGGGCCTGGATGCCAGATGGAATTTGGTTGTTAGCAACGGTGATTAAGAGTAAATTAATAAAAAAGTTAGCTCATTTTCATCACCAGACTCATCATTTATTAAATAAAGAAATAGGCATTAAATCGGGAGTCTTATTGCAATTTGCTTTTACAGTCTTCTTTTTACTTTTGATACTAAAATAATTATAAAATTAAAAAACACCGCCAATAAATTTTAGGGGGTGTTTTTTAATTTGACCTAAGGTCATCAAGTGGTCCAGGGTGATCTTTTTCCATCCCTTTACATTAATGATTAGATTTTGTCGGCAAGCATCTTTTCTTTTTTAGTATTTTGCCAACTAAAGTAAGCAGTTGTCAGCATTGTGCCTAAAGCACAGCCGGCTGCATATTGGATAATTACTTGGGCGTTGGTAATATTATTGACTACGGTTTCTAAGACATAATACCAAATCAATACGTTAACCACTGTTACTAGGCCGCTTAAGATAATTTTAGTTTCGGTAACGGCTTTATTCCAAGTAGAAATTATTACCATCTCGATGACCCCAATGAAAAATAAAATCATAAGGGTTTTTTTCTTAATGGTTTATTAAAACGACCTTTTTACCAGACAAAAAAACGCCACTATTGCGTTAGACGTTTATTTTTAGGTACCCCATACTATAGCACGTAAAAGCTTATTTTGTCAATTATTAATAGTACTAGACAAATAGCTTGTTTACATAGTGCTTAAAAAGTATTATAATATTAGTGTAAATAAAAATAAATAAATAATATGTCCAACAAAAAACAAACGAGCAATAAGAGTCGTGGTCAGAGTTGGTCTCTTTTAAGAGATTGGCTTTTTTTAACGCTGATAATCATGGTAGTATCTTTTATATTACCTGGCGTTGAAGTAGTTAGTTTTTCGGCAGCCCTAGCCGCCGCATTAATTTTAGGTATTTTAAATGCTGTGTTAAAGCCATTAATGCTATTTTTAACACTACCTATTAATTTTTTAACACTAGGTCTATTTACCTGGGTAATTAATGCTATTTTAATTGTGATAGTAGCAGCTTTAGTGCCAGGATTCACAGTGTTTAACATTGGCTACGCCATAGTATTTAGTATCTTTGTTTCAATGTTTACTTATTTAGTTTCTCATCTTTTTAGCACTAGATAATTATTGTTTAAATTTAATTCAAAAAAACTACTAGCCTGTCTAGTAGTTTTTTAGTTAATATTTTTTATTATGATCTAATAAAATTAAATCCGTAAAATTTAAAATTATTAATTTCACTAATATCAGCTTGATAATAATTTTCAATGCAGAGAGCTGAGCAATGCCCCTCTAGGTTTATACCAGTAGGTTTGCTACTAGGGTGTAAATATTCGCCTAAAATAATTATTTTTTTGATAGAATTATCAAAATAAATTTGATTACTATTTCTTTGCTGATAACGGTAATTTTTAGCTTCAAAATATAGATTTTTGACACCAACTAAGTCATAAATTTTATATTGTGGTAAATAACTAGATAATATCCGAGCATCATCATATTTATAGCTATTTACTTTTTTTTCTTCATCATAATATTGACCACGCAAGCTAATGATCAAAGTGTCTGCTGGATTTTGTAATTTAGAAATATATAAATAGGTTTTAATGCGTTTATCATGTTCGGAAGTAGCGGCATAACTTAGTCTATTAATGTCTTTATTTTTGATAAAGCTTACGGGGATTATAAAAAAATATATTTCAGCAATTATAATAATAGCAACTATTAGATAAGCGAAATAATGTTGAAATATTTTTTGCCAAAAGTTTAATGATAATAATAAAACAAGGGGGATTAAAGATAGCATGTAGCCGACAACACCTAGGTGTGAAAAAAAGTAAAAAATTAGTACTAAACAAAATAGAGCAATGGTAGTTATGCCGATTAAGCGGTTATTTTTTTTAAATGGACCAGCCAAGATTGGTAATATTATAAATGGCCCAGCTGTTACTATAAAACTTTTATAATAAAAATTAATTAGATTTTGATCAGTAAAAGTTTTTGTTAAGCTAGAGTATTGGTTTTTTAGGATGGTCAGGTAATTATTTATACCATTTGAAAATACCATCAAAGGAATCAGCCAAGCTAAGCTTAAGATTACAAAAATAACACTTGCCCATAATCCAAAATATTTTTTTCTTTTTATTAAAAGAAAGTTAAAAAATAATAAAGGTAGGGAAATAATAATTAGTGATGGCCTAAAACCAATTAAAGTAGCAGTTAAGGCAGTGTGAATTAAAAAGTATTTTCCTTGTTTTGCTGTATTTATTTTTTGTAAAAAATATAAACCAAGTAGAGGAGCCAGCACTTCAAAGCTATAAGTCAAAGCCACGCTACGGTAGTGCCAAAAGATAGGATGAAAAATTAATATTAAGGAAATTGCAAAAGCAATTTTGTTGTCATAACTTAGATTTTTTGTAATTTTATAAATCAGTAGCGCGCTTAAAGTGCTTACTAAGGCATTAATAAAAATAAGAGAAAAATTAATATCACGAAAAATAAAGCTAAAAAGCCAGCCTAAAAATAAAAATAAAGGATAGCCAGGAGGGTGGGGTTGGTAGCTATTAAGATCAAAATGTTGAATGCCTAGAGCTAGTTGGGCGCTGTCCCAGGCATAGAGATAATGAGAGGCAAAAAATAAGCTACTAGCAAAAGCTAGTATTATTAAACTTAGTTCAGCCTTGTATTTATGCCATGATTTCATGTTGTAATTATAACAAAAATAAGTTAAATAAAAAACCACCAAGCAAGGTTGATGATTTCTTAATGGCTCCGGCAGAAAATTTGGAGTAAAAAATAATTTTCTGCACTTCGCCAAGATTAAAAAAATACCAACTAAGGTTGATATTCTTTTAATGGCTCCGGGGGAGGGATTCGAACCCACGACCAATTGGTTAACAGCCAACTGCGCTACCACTGCGCTACCCCGGAATAAAATTTTTAATAAGATTTTCTTTTTTATTTTTTTTCCACTTTTTAATTTGTGCTTCGCGCCTCATAGCCTCTATCTTATTTGTAAATCTTTCAAAATATACTATTTTTACTGGTTTTCTATGCTTGGTGTATTTAGCTCCATTACCACTATTATGTTTTTCTTCCCTTTGTTTTATGTTAGTTGTGTAGCCGGCATAGAGCGTATTGTCTTTGCAGCGCGCAAGGTAGAAAAAATATTTTTGCATATCATTTTTTGAGGTCGTTTTTGTATATACACAATGTCCTTCGGCTCACTCTGTTCGCTCAGGACATTCGCCTCGTCTTTCTTGATGAGGGGTTGAGGCACTGAACAAAGTGAAGTGCCGAAACCATGAGCGAGGAGGAATGAAATGACGACGAGTCGAATGGTAGCAGGGGTGGGGGTCGAACCCACGACCTCGGGCTTATGAGTCCCACGCTCTAACCAAGCTGAGCTACCCTGCCACGAACTATTCGCTACGCTCAAGTTCGTGGCCAAGCCTCTTGGTTTAATACTAAGTGGCTGTGCCAAAAACCCGAACGAAGTGAGTGGTTTTTGGTAGCGGGAGCCGGACTCGAACCGGCGACCTCCAGGTTATGGGCCTGGCGAGCTGCCAACTGCTCTATCCCGCGTCGTAAAAAATTTGGCTTAATAATTCATATGGTCGGGGCGAGAGGACTTGCCACCGCCTTTGGCGGGGTCCCGCTCCGCGGGAAACCTCTTATTATAAATACAGTAAACCTTGTAAAAACTACTCTTGGTCGGGGTGACCCGGCTTGAACGGGCGACCTCACGCACCCCATGCGTGCGCGCTAGCCAACTGCGCCACACCCCGTGGACATTTGCTGTGCCCTTCGGCTACGCTCAGGGCATTCGACGACCACTATTCTAATTAAATTTAAGCGGTCGAAGACCATGAGCGAAGTTTCACAAAGTGAAACGGAGTCGAATGGTGGACCGTACAGGGCTTGAACCTGCGACCTCTTCCATGCCATGGAAGCGCTCTAGCCAACTGAGCTAACGGCCCTTGTAAAAATTTTGGCGGTAAGAATGGTACCGAAGAGAGGACTTGAACCTCCACGACCTTGCGGTCACTGGATTTTGAGTCCAGCGCGTCTACCAGTTCCGCCACTTCGGCTCTTGTATGATATATATGTTTATCTAATAAACACAGATGATTTTACAATATAAATAATATAAAGTCAATACTAATACTTTATATTATTTAGTAATTTTTAGGTTTTAAGTAGCCCTTAACGTTCTATTTTTCCATATCTAATGGCAAAGGCTTGCTCTTTAGCACTAGCTGGCGTAATACTTCCGTTTTTAACAGCTTCACTTAGTTGTCTAAGTAAATCAAATTCAGAATCGTTATTTCCCATTTGATTACATTCTTGCATCATTAAAGCAATGTAATCTAAGGTTTCTTGCATCTCTATTGAGGTAGTTGTTTGTTCAAATTTTTCAGGCATATTAAATTTAATTATAATAAGATGATTATATCTGATATTTAATATTTTGTCATATTGATTAAATTAAAAATTATGTTATACTAGGATTTCCTTTGTCCTTTTGCTTCGTTTAAACAAAGGAGGTCCGGGTCATGCCTGAGCAGACAACTCATCATTCTGGTACTTGGTGGATTTGTACTTGCTCTTGTCATAAAGATGATACTATTAGTTTGAAAAGGCAACATAATCATCACTGTTGTAGTGAATGTTCGCAGTGCCATTTAAATATTGCTGGTAGTCTCCAGGTGCATCTGGAAGAATCTCATTCTCGGGTAGCCTCTTCTTGAATTTTATGAACTCGCTCTGCTTTAGAGGGCGGGTTTTTTGTGCTATAATAATTAATATGCGCAGTCAACATAAAACAGGTAATCGTAAAGGTAGACCAGCTTTTCGTACGCCCGCTACTTTTATTATTAGACGTAGTTTAAAAAATAGACAAAATAAAATAAAAAAATAACATGGCTACTTTAAATATCATATCTTTTAATGTAAATGGTGTTCGAGCAATTCAGAAAAAAGGTTTTGGTGATTTTTTAAAAAAATATCAACCAGATATTATTTGTTTACAAGAAACTAAAATATCGGATTCTGCTCGAGAGCAAGCTAAATTTGATTGGGTTGATTTTCAGGAGTTTTGGCATTCAGCTCTACGGCCGGGCTATAGTGGCACGGCTACTTTAGCCAAAGTAAATTTAAAAGTAGCCAAAGTTGCCAAGTTGCCCTGGGATAAAGAAGGTAGAGTCCAGGTTTTAGATTTGGGTAAATATTATTTAGTAAATATTTATTTTCCCAATGCTCAAGATGATTTAAGGCGCCTGACTTGGAAAATGGATTGGAATAATAAATTATTAGTTTATTTAAAAAGACTAGATAAACAAAAACCATTAATAATTTGTGGCGATTATAATGTTGCTCATCAAGAAATTGACTTAGCGCGTCCCAAAGCTAATACTGGCTCGGCTGGTTTTACTCCTCAAGAAAGAGCTTGGATGGATAGATTTTTAGCTAGCGGTTTCAAGGATACTTTTCGTGAGCTTAATCCTCAAAAAATACAGTATTCTTGGTGGAGCTATCGAGCCGCTGCTAGAAGTAGAAATGTAGGTTGGCGCATAGATTATTTTTGTGTTTCTAGTAGAATTTTAACTAAAATAAAACAGGCCTATATTTTAAATGAGGTATTAGGCTCTGATCATTGCCCAGTTGGCATAGAAATAGAATTTTGATGTATCTTGACTAAAGAGAAAATAGTGGTTATATTAGGGTGTAGTTTTGTTTATTATAAAGTTACCTTAACAAGGGAGGGGCAGTACTCATGTCTAGTAATGCGCGTCCAGTTCGCCCTAAAATCGTTTGTGTCTTAAAAGTAGGCGATTTTGAATCTTGGGATTTGTTTGTAGAATTGTTGAATCTAGGATTCAGGGTTGATTGTATGCTCAGTTATGATAACGAGTCTTGTCTTACGTCTCATGGCTATACTTATAGAGGATCGCAGTCTTTTCATATGGCTGCCAGGGGCCTAATCAATGAAATGTTGTCCAGGAAAAATAAAAGACAAAGATCATTATTTTAATAAGAATCTTGTTAGGTAGTTCTGTGCCAAGGTGCACAGAACTTTTATTTTATAAAAATAAAATCAGGATAATAGTTGCGAGCATTCCATAAAAGCCAGCCAGTAGTAGAGCTGGCATTTTCAGTAGCTTTGATTTGAGCTTCAATTTTATTTTTATCATAAACTGCTCCAATAGAAAAAGCTTGTAGCCAAGGACGGACACTTGCTCGTTTATTTTGCCAGGTGGCCGTAGTAGTAGCTAAACCATAGCGAATGACCTCTCCTGGATAATCAGCTGGATTTTTAAACCCCAAATAATTATTGGCATAATGGGACGGATACATCATGGGGCAAATATAATCAAAATTGTCAAAAGCAGTTATCAAACGTTGGCCAATACCTAAGTCATATTGAGTATTTATATTATCCATTACTAGGCCAAACATATCGATTGAGATGGGGCTCAGATGAGATAGTTGTTGAGATAAGTATTGATAAAATTTTTCTAAAGCCTGACTTTTAGTTTCGTTATTTTCTAGATCATAATTAATGTTAGCTATATTACCGTCAGAAGGATAACGCATATAGTCAAAATTAATTTCATCAAAACCTAGGCTAATAGCTTCCTGGGCAATAGCTACATTGTATTCCCAAACCCCTTTTTCTTTTGGGTCAAGCCAGGCTAAATTATTTTTATCTTTCCAGATCGTTCCAGATTTGGTACTTAGAGCTAAGTCGGGACGTAGGGGTGCAAGCACTGGATCCTGAAATACAGTTTGCCGGGCTATTACATAGATATTAATATCGTGAAAATCTTTTATAACATCAGCTACGTTCATTATTTTTTTAAAAGCTTTGTATTCACGGACACTAGGCACTTGACTATCATATAGTATATAACCAGAATAATCTTTAATATCAATAACAACCGTATTAATTCGGCTGTCTTTCATTTTAGTAATTAATTGTTGGCGCAATTTGTCATTGCCAGCTGTGGCAGCAGTTAGATAAATACCGCGCACATAGCTTGGTTGGTAAGATTTTTTTGCTTCTAATTTAGAAATATCTGTTATTTGTGACGGAGCCTGGACAGGTAAACAGAGTAGTAAAAACACTCCGCCTAAAGTCAGTAACGATAGGCTAATATGGGTAATTTTAACAGTTGTCCTAAACATGCTTATATTATAGCAAATCTATAAAAATTTGCCCAAAAGCTAAAATTTTTGCTACAATATAATTCATGCGTTTAAGTAAATCTTTTTTTATTATTTTAGGCATAGTTGTAGTGGGTGGAGCCGCCTATTTTTTTATTTTACCAAAAATTAATTTGAATAAAGAAGTTATTTCTAAACCAGAAGCACAAGCAGAAACTCTAGATAAAGTTGTGGTAGTGACCGTAGAACCAGATATGACTTTTTCGATTGTTACAGAAAATGCCGGTTTAGATAAAAATTTAAGTCAGGCATTATTTACCGCTGCGGAATCTGTTTATGATCTTAGCAAAATTCGTGTAGGCCGAGAATTAAAGTTTATCTTTGATCATGATGATACTTTGCTTAAGCAAGTTGTATATCCGATTGATAGTGAAGAAGAATTATATATTGATAAGCAAGCAGATAGTACTTGGTTGGCTAGTCGTAAGCAGATTGATTATGAGGTTAAGATAAAAACAGTTAGCGGTACGATCGATTCATCTTTATACGAATCGGCTTTAGCTCAAAATATTGATGAACGAGCAGTGATTGCTTTGGCTGATGTTTTTGCGTGGAGCATTGATTTTGGTATGGGTATTTATAAAGGTGATAGTTATAAATTTATTTACGAAGAAAGATATCGTAATGGCGAGTATATAATGCCGGGGAAAATTTTAGCAGCTCGCTTTATTAATGATGGCAATACAGTAGAGGGTTTTTATTTTTCGGAAGGTAAAGATAAAGACGGGGAATTGATTGAAGGTTATTTTGCACCCGACGGTAATTCACTACAAAAAATGTTTTTAAAAAATCCAGTAGATTTTCGCTACATTAGTTCTGGTTTTACTACTGGTAAGCGTTATATTTCGGCTTTTAATATTTCGACTGGTCATCGGGCAATTGATTATGCGGCAGCTTTAGGCACGCCCATTAAAGCGGTCGGTGATGGTAAGGTAACTTTTGCGGGTTGGAGTAGTGCTGGTTATGGAAATTTAGTTAGTATTCGTCATAATTCAACTTATAGCACCAACTATGCTCATCAAAGTAAAATTTTAGTTAAAGTCGGACAAAGTGTAAAGCAAGGACAGGTGATTGGTAAGGTTGGCTCTACAGGTTTATCGACTGGACCGCATCTGCATTTTGAGATAGTGCAAAATGGTACCAAGGTTAATCCGATGACAGTTGATATACCAGCTGGTAAAGCAGTAACTAATGATAAAATGGAAGAGTTTAAAAAAGTAGCTCAAGATTATCAAAAACAATTAGATTAATTTTTATGGCCTACAAACCACCACTGCATATTATTCAAAAAGATAAAGTAGCTCCAGTTGATAAAACAGTAAAACTAGTCAGCAATGAAACAAAGATATTTAATTTTACCTTATCTTATAGCATCAAAGGCATGGCAATAGGTATTGCTTTATCCTGGTTTTATTGTTATTTTTGGTTAGGAAATTTTTCACCTAAGTATTTAATTGCGGGTCCTTTACTTGGTTGGCTTATGGGTTGGTTAGTGGGTAGATTTTTTTATCGAGATTAATTTTTATTTGTATATTTAGCTTAAAAATTGTATAATTTACCCCGTGGAATAGCTGCGCATAAGCGCAGCTGCCACTTTGTGGCATTCCACAAGGGTAAAGGTTGATTTTAGTTTTTATGGCACGTATTATCTCGGTAGTTAATCAAAAAGGTGGGGTAGGCAAAACTACTACTACTATTAATTTAGCAGCTTGGCTAGCGGGGTTTGGTCAAAGAGTTTTGGTAGTTGATATTGATCCTCAGGGCAATGCTTCTTCTGGTTTGGGTTTTAGTCCCCGAGAGCTTGATAAGGGTATTTACGAAGTTTTGATTGATCCGAATATGCGTTTGACCGATGCGGTCAAATCTTATCAGGCTAATTTTCATCTTGTACCATCAACTCCTGATTTAGCTGGAGCCACAGTTGATTTGGTAGCGCTTGATAATCGAGAATATAAATTACAAGAAAATTTACAAGAAGTAGCCGATCTTTATGATTATATTTTGATTGATAATCCGCCATCTTTGGGTCTTTTGACTATCAATGGTTTAGTAGCGGCCCGAGAAGTATTGATTCCAGTGCAGTGTGAATATTATGCTCTAGAAGGTTTGTCTCAACTTCTAAATACTATCAATTTGATTAAAGAGCATTTACAACCAGATTTAAAAATTTTAGGGGCAGTTATGACTATGTATGATAGTCGTAATCGTTTATCTAATGCAGTTTTTCAAGAATTATATAAATTTTTTCCAGCCCGTATTTTCCGTTCAGTGATACCGCGCAATGTGCGTATGGCCGAAGCGCCATCACACGGTAAAACAATTAGAGATTATGATCCAGAATCCCAAGGGTCAAAAGCCTATAAGCGTTTAGCACAAGAGATTATGTGGAATCCTTTTGAATAATAATTCACCCTGTTAAATAATTTTTAAACCCCAGTTTAAAAATTAAATTTATAGTAATATTAATAGCCTACATAAATAGAAATATATTAAATAAAATATCCCCCTGTATTTTTAAATAAATTTATTTAACAGGGTAAACAAAAACAAATATGCCAGCCTTAGGTAAAGGTTTAGGGTCGTTAATACCCAATAAAAGTAAAAATGTTCAAGCCTCGCGTGATTTTTTTTCAGCTAAAGTTTTTTCTGATGATGAAGAAACATTAGATTTGGATAATAAAAAAATAATTTATTTAGCCTTAGATAAAGTTAAAGCTAATCCTTGGCAGCCGCGTACTAATTTTGATCACGATAAATTGGCAGAACTAGCTGAGTCTATTAAAAAACACGGCATCATCCAACCACTAGTAGTTACAAAAGAAGCAGGGGGTTACCAGTTGATAGCAGGCGAGCGTCGTTTAAAGGCAGCCCAGATTTTAGGATTAACAGAAGTTCCGGTAATAGTAAAAGAAGCTAGTGACCGTGAAAAATTAGAGCTTTCAATTATTGAAAATATTCAGCGTCATGATCTTAATGTTTTAGAAGAAGCCAATAGTTATAAAAGATTAATTGAAGAATTTGGATTGTCTCAAGAAGATATAGCTAAACAAGTTGGCAAAAGTTTATCGACAATTTCTAACATTTTGCGTTTATTAAATTTGCCGATCGCTATTAAAGAAGCCTTGAGTGAAGGTAAAATTACTTTTTCGCATGCTAAGGTAATTTTAAGCTACCCTACTAAACAAGAACAAATCAATATTTTTAAAAAGATTTTAAAATCAGATCTGACGGTTAAGCAGTTAGATGATTTGGCGCATCGGACAGTTTTGCGGGATAAGCTAATAAAAAAACAAGATCCGATTTTAATATCTTATGAGGATAAATTAACTAAAAATTTAGGAGCTAAAGTGCATATCAACAAACGCGGAGAAAGAGGACAGATCCAAATAGATTTTTATTCTCATGAAGAATTAAAACATTTGTTAGATCGTTTGCAAAAATAAGATAAATAAAAAACCGCCCGCCCGCCACTGCTTATGCAGGGCGAGGCGGGCGGTTTTTAGATAGTTAGATTAATTTTTATTTTTTAATTGGCTGCGGATTTTATTTTTAGCAAGATTGGTAGCAACAATATTTAGCCAATCTGGGTTAGGATATTTACGAGATTTATTGGTAATAATTTCAATTAGATCGCCAGATTTTAAAGCTGTGTCTAAGGAAACAATATGGTCGTTTACTTTAGCACCGATGCATTGATTGCCGATATCAGTGTGGATATGATAAGCAAAATCTAGAGGGGTAGAATTTTCTGGCAATTCAATAACATCACCCTTGGGCGTAAAAACAAAAATCTGATTTAAGAAGAAGTCAGTTTTAATGTGTTTGATAAACTCAGCGTTATCAGTAATAGTTTTTTGGATTTCAATTAAATTTTTAAGCCACTTGGGTGGATTTTTACGCTTTCCTAAAATACCAATTTCTTTGTAGCGTGAGTGAGCAGCGACACCATATTCAGCTTCTTCATCCATGCTCAAGCTGCGGATTTGAAATTCAGCCACTTTACCAAATTCGGTAAAGACAGAGGTATGGAGTGATTGATAGCCATTTGGTTTTGGTTGAGCAATATAGTCTTTAACCCTACCTTTTAAAGGGGTCCAGCGTTTATGAATCACACCCAGGGCTAAATAACAATCAGCTACTTCAGGCACGACAATACGTAAGGCAATCAAGTCATAAATTTTATTAATGTCACGACCTTTTTCTAAAAGTTTTTGATACAAGCTGTATAAACTTTTTACTCGGCCCTTAATTGAGATAAAAGGTACATCATTTTTAGCTAAATCTTTTTGAGCAATTTTTTTTATTTTTTCAATATATTTAGCTTCACTTTTTAAACGATCTTGAACCAGCTCATTTACCCAAGTATATTCAGAGGGATAAACATAAGGGAAGGCCAGATCTTCTAATTGAACTTTAATACGAAACATGCCCAAACGATTGGCAATGGGCGCAAAAATGTCTAAAGTTTCGTGGGCAATACGCAAACGTTTTTCTGGCCGCACTCCTTCTAAAGTTTCCATATTATGGAGACGGTCAGCTAATTTGATAATAATTACCCGCAAGTCTTTGGACATAAACAAAAACATCTTGCGTAAATTTTCGGCATATCTTTCTAAGCCGCGGTATTTTAAAGTGCCAAGTTTAGTAACGCCTTTTACTAGGTAATAAACTTCATTACCAAAATTATTTTTAATATCATCATAAGTAAAGTCAGTATCCTCTGGCACATCATGTAAAAGTCCAGCCGTAATAGTGGGGATATCCATTTTCATTTTAGCTAGATTATAGGCAGTAGCTAGAGCATGATAAATATAATCTTCGCCAGTGCGGCGTTTTTGGCCACGGTGCGCTTCGGAGGCAAAATGAAAAGCTTTAATAACTGGACCCAAATCAGCACCATGGTGGTTGGCTTCTAATATTTCTTTTAAATCTTCAAATGTAGTTAAATTTTCAGCCATATATTATACTATAGTATTTTTGGGCTAAAAGTTCAAATGGAGCAGTATTAGTATTGACAAAATATATATTATATGCTATAATTATTTATTAAATTAGCACATTATAAATTAGCCGATTTATAGCCTTAGCAGCTAGAATATATCAATTATTATGTAATTTAGCTGCTACGGCTATTAACACACGGACGTAGCTCTAAACCCGATTCCCAGGAGGAAAGAAATGAAGAAGCTGTTTACCCTCGTCGTCATCGCCCTGCTGACCAGCGCTCTCCAGACCGGCAAGAAGTAACGGCAACAACGCCGCTGCTTGATGTGAGGCTGGTCTCAATTCACTCGATCCTGAGTGAAGCGAGACCAGCCTCTTTTTCTTTTTTTAAAAAATAAAAAAGCCAGCCGCGTTAAACACGGCGGGCTTTAATTTTTTATTTAGTATAATCGCAGGCTTCACACTTGATACTATCCTTTGGTCCTAAGATTAAAAGTTGTTTACAATTAGGACAAAGTTCACCAGTGGGTTTTGACCAAACAATGTGTTCACATTTTGGATACTGATCACAAGAGTAAAAGAATTTACCACCGCGGCCTTTGCGAGCAGACATTTCACCTTCGCCACACTTTGGGCATTTGACGCCTGTGCCTTGATTCACACGTTTAGTAGTTTTACAAGTAGGATAATTGGAGCAAGCTAAGAATTTGCCAAAACGACCATGTTTGAAAATCATTGGACTAGAACAATTAGGGCAGACTTCTTTTGTTTCTTCTGGCGCTTCGGCTTTGCCATCATCGCCAATCTGTTTAGTATTTTTACATTCTGGATAATTAGAGCAAGCTAAAAATTTACCAAAGCGACCAAGCTTAATCACCATGGGTGATTTACATTTTTCGCAAACTTCATCAGTAGCAGTTTCAGTAATTTCTTTTTTGTCTAAAATTTGTTCTTTTTCTTTTAAATTTTTAGCAAAAGGCATATAAAATTCTTTAATAATTGGTTGCCATTTTTTTTCACCATTGGCGACGGCGTCCAAATCATCTTCCATTTGGGCAGTAAAATTATAATCAACAATATCTGGAAAATGTTCAACTAATAAATTATTTACAATAATGCCAATTTCAGTAGGCGTTAAGCGCTTATCAATTTTTTCAATATATTTACGGTTAACTAAAGTAGCAATAGTAGGGGCATAAGTAGAAGGACGACCAATGCCTTTTGTTTCCATAGCATGTACTAGGCCAGCTTCAGAATAGCGAGCGGGTGGCGTAGTAAAATGCTGTAAAGCATCTATTGATTCTAATTGTAGTTTATCACCAGTTTCTAGTTTTGGTAAAATTTGTTCTTCAGATTTGGTTTGATAAACTTTTTGCCAACCAGAGAATTTGATTACTGAACCAGTTGTTTTTAAAGTCCAAGGAGTGTCTTGAGCTTCTATTATAATAGTAGTAGTTTCAATAATAGCATTGGTCATTTGGGAAGCAAGAGCTCTTTGCCAAATCAAAGTATAGACTTTTAATTGTTTACTATCTAAATGATCTTTAATAGATTCAGGAGTGTTATTTAGATCAGTAGGGCGAATAGCCTCATGCGCTTCTTGAGCTAGTTTGGCTTTTTTAGTATGTATTCTACCGCCCTTGGTCACAAAATCAGCACCAAAATTATCTTTAATATAGTCTTCAGCACTAGCTGTAAATTCAGGGGAAAGATTATGTGAATCAGTACGCATGTAAGTAATTAAACCAACATGGCCAGCACTGCCTAAAGCAATACCTTCATACAGTTGTTGAGCTAACATCATAGTTTGGCGAGCAGAGTAACCAAAGCGACGGTTAGCTTCTTGTTGTAAAGTAGAGGTAGTAAAAGGAGCAGGGGCATTTTTACTCATTTCTTTAGCACCAACTTCAGCGATTATTAGTTGAGCATTTTTAATGTCAGCGACTGCCTGGTCAGCTTGGTTTTTGTCTAAATCAAATTTATCTAAAGTTTTATGATCCTTTTGCCAAACAGTAGCTTTAAAAGCATCAGCTTGGTCTTTTTTAACTAAGCCTTCTACTGTCCAGTATTCTTGTACTTTAAAATTATTACGTTCATTTTCACGATCAACTATCAAGCGTAAAGCAGCTGATTGAACGCGACCAGCTGATAAGCCTTTGGCCACTTTTTTCCAAAGCAAAGGTGAAAGTTTATAACCAACTAAACGATCTAAAATACGACGTGCTTGCTGAGCGTCAACTAAATTAATATCCAAATCCCGTGGGTGTTCAAGCGCCGCTAAAATTGCTTTTTTGGTAATTTCATGAAAGGCAATTCTTTTTTGTTTTTTGGCTGGTACTTTTAGTAAGTATTGTAAGTGCCAAGAAATAGCTTCTCCTTCGCGGTCTTCGTCAGTCGCGAAGTAGACATTATCAGCTTTAGCAGCTAAAGTTTTTAGCTTGGTAACAACTTTTTTAGCTTTCATCGGCACAGCGTAAGTTGGCTCAAAATTATTTTCAACATCAACGCCTAGTTTGCTCTTAGGTAAATCGCGGACATGACCAAAACTAGATTCTATTTTGTAACCCTTGCCCAAAAAACCGCTAATAGTTTTAGCTTTAGTGGGGGACTCAACTATAATTAAATCAGACATATTATGATATTTTTTGTTAAATTAGTGCTGACTATACAATAAATTGTTTTTTTTGGCAAGGCTAGCTAAGCTCTACTTGATTAAATATGTTTATTTTAACTAAGCCTTTTAGCTCTAAATTAGAGATAATCGTTTGTAAATCAGCTAGGCTAAATTGTAGTTTTTGGGCAATAATTTCTTTAGGTAAGGCTTCAATTTCTAATATTTTAATAATTTTTTGTTCAATAGGGTTTAAGTTAGGATTTGGGTTTTTATTATTATTTAGCTTATAGAAACTTAAAATATCATTAGCATCTAGTAGTATTTGTGCACCTTGGGCAATTAATTGATTTGGACCTTGGCTTAAAATCTGATTAATATTACCAGGCAGAGCGTAGACTTCACGGCCAGCATCTAAGGCAAGTTGAGCAGTGATTAAGGTACCGGATTTTTTGGCTCCAGAAATAATAATAGTTAAAGGGCTAAGGCCTGCTAGGATACGATTACGTTTAGGAAATTGATAAGTAGCAGCTTCAGTGTCTGGCGGGTACTCGCTTAATATTAGTCCATTTTGGGCAATGATTTTTTTTGTTAATTCAAAATTACTTTTTGGGTAAAGTACCTGTGGAGCAAAGCCAGATCCTAAGACAGCAATGGTGGCTAGATTATTTTCCAAAGCAGATTTATGTACCTGGGTATCAATACCTAGAGCTAAACCACTTACTAAAACTAGAGGAGTGCCTTGCAGTTGGCTAATAATTTTTTGACTTAAAATTTGGTGATAGGAGCAAAAAGTACGTGAGCCAACAATAGTCAGTAGATAATTACTGGTTAACAATTTTTTATTACCTTGGTAAAATAAAAATAGCGGTGGGTCATAAATATTTTTTAGAAGTCGCGGATAATCAGAGTCTAAAATAGTACAGTAATCAACGTTGATCTGGGACCATTCTATTTTTGTATTTTTAATAAAATTTTTGTCTTGCTGTTTTTCCTGAATAATAACAATAGTTTTTTTGTCTAGGAGTTTATTATTTTCTAGTACAGCTAAATAAAATTTTTCAGCACTGCCAAAAATTTGTAAGTAGTGGTAAATAGTTTTTAAACCTAGGCCTTTTAGTTTGTAAAAGAAAAATAAAAAATAATCGTTTTTCTTGTTCATCCTTTTAAGATTAATTATTAAAGGATGCCTGTTTTTTATTTAATAATCAAATAATAATACAAATGAATTTATTTGTAAAATTTGAACATTTTACTTTTAGGTTTAAAATTGCTATTATTAAAACAATTAAATTATTATTATTTATAAAATTTTTAAAATTATGCCTCGTGCTAAAACTACAGCCGCTGTCAAAGCTGCTCCTAAAAATTCCGCAGATTTAATGGACTTTGATCAATTTGTTTCTCAAAAAGTTTCATCTAAATCAGCTAAAAAATCTTACAATCTATTGGCCTATATTTTAGTTTTTATCGTTTTACTTTTATTGGGAATGATGTGGTGGTCAATGGAAAAACAATCTAAAGTAGCAAAGATTTTGCCTTATAAGGTAGTTTATCTAGACAATAATCAGTATTACTATGCTAAAGTTGCCAAAGAAGATGCAAACTATATTTATTTAGATGATGTTTATTATTTGCAGACTGAGCAAAAAACTATCCCAGCCGAAAAAGAAGGCGATGAACCGCAGGTAGTGGAAGTGCCAGTTTTAGTCCGCCGTGGCCAAGAAGTGCATCAACCTACTGGTTTGTTGCAAATCAGTCACGATCGAGTAGTGGCTATAGAAGAGATTGGCACTAGTTCAGAAATCTATAAAGAAATAATTAAAAGCAAAGGGCAATAATTTTTAGTTGCCCTTTATTTATTTTTTACAGTGAAAAAGGACAATCTCAATACTAAATTAGTTTTTACTACTACCAAGGTAAAATTAATCTTGCATATTTTTTTTATAATTTTACCAATTTTATTATTATCTCTATTTTTTGATTTTCGTTTACGTCAAAATATACAATATCGTGCTAGTGAAAATTTCTTGAGTGTTATCCAAATTTTATCCAAACAACACGAGCAGTCGATTCACGATGCTCAACAATTATTACACGTTCTCTCCCACACATGTTTTGGTAGCTTCTCTAGATTTGGAATGGATCAATAAAAGTGTGGCCAACTTTAATTTACCTAGCAACCGTTCTTTATTAATACTAGATAAGAGTGGTAATATTTTAGGTGGTTTTTGGTCTGAAGAAAAATTAATCGGGCACTCCTTAGCACAAACAACTATCTTTAAAAATGTGGTTAACTTAGGTGGAGAGGGATCTTTGGAGAGTTCGGAGCTAGATGGAATTGACAAGTTGTTTATCTTTACCAATTTAAAGGGCTTGCCTAATGATCACAAGATTTATATGCTTTTGGGTATTCCACAAAAAGAAATAAATGAATTATCAAGAGTTAGCTATTTTAACCAATTGATTGCTTGGCTCTTGGGTTTATGTTTGTTATTTTTGGTTGTTTATATAAGTATCAAGTTTATCATGGATCATTACTTTGTTGGTTTAATAGAGCGTCATGATAATCAAGATTTTAGTATAGTCAAGAAGAAAAAATCTTAAATTAATTTTTAACAACTAGCCCAGCTTGTATTAAAGGCTGGGTTTTTTATTTATCCACAACCATAAAGTATAAAGTAGCACTTTACACTTTATAGTTTATGTTTTATAATTATATTGCTTTTATGGTCAAAGTAGGGGATAAAAATAATCTAGTAAAAATTGGCGAGCTAGCTCGTCGTTTTTCTGTTTTGCCTTCTACTATTCATTTTTATACTCAAGAAGGATTACTCAAGGCCGATAGTGTAAGTAAAGGTGGTTATCGTCTTTATAATCCTGATAAAGCCTTAGCCCGTCTACGTAAAATTGAATGGCTACAAAGCAAAAAACGTCTCACCATTGGTGAGATCAAAAAGTTGCTATAAATGCCTCTTAAAGCTTCCTACCATGCTTCGGGAGCTTTAAGAGGTTTATAGATATATATTTTATAAAATTTATGCGTAAAAAATTAGACAAAATTTTTTCTCTACCCACTAATTGCCAGCCCAAAGTTTATGTAGCCAGGGGCAAGAAAAAACAAAAAAAGAGCTGGTGGCAGCAAGTTTATTCTTTATTTTTTTAAGTTGTCAAACTCGTCTTTTTGGGTTAAAATAAGCAACACTTAATAAATATTATATATTATGGTAAATTTTTCAGAAAAAGAACAGGCAATTCTTAAATTTTGGCAAGATCAAGATATTTTTCAAAAGACATTGACTAAAGATAATAGTCGGGGCAATTTTGTTTTTTATGAAGGACCACCGACAGCTAATGGTAGGCCAGGCATTCATCACATTTTAGCTAGATCATTTAAGGACGCTATTCCCAGGTTTAAAACCATGCAAGGGTATAAAGTAGAGCGTAAAGCTGGTTGGGATACGCATGGTTTGCCAGTGGAACTAGAAGTAGAAAAAAAATTAGGTTTAAAAAATAAACTTGATTTAGAAACTTATGGTATTAAAGAATTTAATGAGCAATGTAAAGCAAGTGTTTGGCAGTATCAGGAGGAATGGGAGAGACTCACTAATCGCATTGCTTATTGGATTGATTTAAAAAATCCTTATATTACTTATAACAATGATTATATCGAATCTTTGTGGTGGATCATCAAACAGATTCACGCTAAAGGTTATTTGTATAAGGGCTACAAGGTAGTACCACAATGTCCGCGTTGTGAAACCGCCTTATCTTCTCATGAAGTAGCACAAGGCTATAAAAATGTTAAAGAAGATTCAGTTTATATTAAATTTAAAATAAAAAATAAGGCAGATGAATTTATTTTAGCTTGGACTACTACTCCCTGGACCTTGCCAGGCAATGTGGCTTTGGCAGTCGGTGAAAATATTGATTATGTAAAAGTTAAAGATCATTTTATTGAAGGTCAAAACATTGAAGCATTATCTAATACAAATCCACCTAGTTTAGATAATAAAGTTGTATATTACATTTTAGCTAAAGAAAGACTTCCTCTGTTAAAGGATAAATTTAAAAATGCAAAAATAGAAGATTTTATAGTAGAAAAATTTAAAGGTAAAGATTTAGTAGGTTTAGAATATGAGCCGCTTTTCCCAGGAGTGATTAAAGAAACAGATCAGAATTTTCAAAACGCTTTTAAAGTTTATGCGGCTGATTTTGTGTCTACCGAAGATGGTACTGGTATTGTGCATACGGCCGTGATGTATGGAGTTGATGATTATAATTTAGGAGAAAAAATCGGACTACCTAAAGTGCATTCCGTAAATCTAAATGGTACCTTTAATGAATTGGTGCCTCAGTGGCAAGGTAAATTTGTTAAAAGTGTAGAACCAGAAATTATTCAAGATTTGCGGAGCAGAGATTTATTATTTAATGTTGTGCCTTATGAGCATGACTATCCTTTTTGTTGGCGTTGCAGTACTCCCTTATTATACTATGCAAAAAATTCTTGGTATTTTAAGATGAGTGCTTTGGCCAAACAATTATTGGCAAGCAATCAACAAATTAATTGGGTACCAGAACACATTAAAGATGGTCGTTTTGGTGAATGGCTAAAAGACGTAAAAGATTGGGCAATTTCTCGAGAAAGATATTGGGGTACGCCTATGCCAATTTGGCAGTGTGCTAAATGCGATAATATTAAAGTAATTGGTTCGCGTGAAGAATTAAAGTTAGCTAAAGATTTTGATTTACATCGACCTTTTATTGATGAAATTAAATTAAGCTGTGACTGTGGTGGGGAGATGAAGCGGGTTTTAGAAGTCATGGATTGTTGGTTTGATTCGGGAGCTATGCCTTTTGCTCAAGTGCATTATCCTTTTGAAAATAAGGAATTAATTGACAATGGTCAGGCCTATCCAGCTGATTTTATTTCGGAAGCAGTTGATCAGACTAGGGGTTGGTTTTATACCTTACTAGCTGTGGCTACACTTTTGGATAAACCGGCACCTTATAAAAATGTGATTTGCTTAGGGCATATTTTGGATAAAAATGGCCAGAAAATGTCTAAATCAAAAGGTAATGTAGTTGATCCTTGGTTGATGATTGATAAATACGGAGCAGATAGTTTGCGTTGGCATTTTTATACTATCAATCAACCAGGTGAACCAAAACGTTTTGATGAGCAAGCGCTAAAAGAAACCACTAAAACATTTATGACCTTGCTTAATGTTTTTAGATTTTATCAGATGTTTGCCCAGGAAGCCAAAGAAGTTTTAGTAATCAAAGATGTAAATTCTTTAAGTCATGTTTTGAATAAATGGATAATTTCCAAAACTAATATATTAATCAAGGAAGTGACTGATAAATTAGAGCAATATGACATTATCAGCGCTACCAGAAAGATTGAAGAATTTATCGATGATCTTTCGGTTTGGTATATTAGGCGTTCGCGTGATGCCTTTAAAGATAAGGAGTCTGGTGCTAGTCAAGAATTTATTGGCACTTTAGGTAAAGTATTATTTGATTTGGTTAGATTAATGGCTCCTTTTGTTCCTTTTATTAGTGAGGATATTTATCAGCAGTTAAATAAAAATTGTGGTAGCTTAAAGGAATCTGTGCATTTGGAAGATTGGCCAGTGGCTAACAATGATTTTATTGATCATCAAGTTTTGGATCAGATGCTTTTAGTCAGACAAGTAGTCGAAAGATCGCATGCTTTGCGCGCTGGTGCTGGTATTAAAGTCCGACAACAGTTGGCTACCTTGCAAATTCAGTTAAGTGAAACTACCAAATTAACCGAGGATTATCTGGGTATTTTAGAGGACGAAATTAATGTGGAGCAAGTTGAGTTGGTAACTAAATTGAATAAAGCGACTGGTTGGCAAATAGATGAACAGGGTTTGGCGATTGCTTTAGACACCAATATTACACCCGAATTAAAAGATAAGGGAGTAATTAGAGAAATTATCCGTACGATTAATGCTTTGCGTAAAGCTGCTGGCTTGCAACCTCAAGATAAACCAGTAGAAGTTTATCAAACTGATTCTCAATATCTTAAAACTTTGGTAGAAAAATATCAGGCAGAGTTAATCAAAGGAACTTCGGCTGGAGATTTAGTATTAATGAATGAAAAACCCACTCATCAAAGTGAGCTAGAAATTGAGGGGGAGAAAATTATTTTAGGAATTAAATAATGGCTTTTAAGACTGAGGCTTTTGTTTTGCGTAGTCGGCCTATGTCACGGGCAGATCGATTTTATGATTTATATTTGCCCCAAGAAGGAATCGTATCGGTAATTTTGCGTTCGGCTGCCAAACCAGGTAATAAACTAGCGGGACATATGTTGCCTTTTGCTAAAGTTAGAGTAATGATTGGCAGAGGCAAGCGTGATCATTTAGCAGGAGTTACTATCTTAAAAGATTTTAATAATTTGCGGACAGATTTAAAGCTTTTGACTTTAGCTTCGGCAGTGGTTGAAATGCTTTTGCATGATCATAGCTTAGGGCATAAATTTAAGGAATTTTTATTAGTAGATAATATTTTAAATTTATTGAATGAAACCGAATTATCGCTTACTAAAAAAAATTTATTAGTACGTACTTTTTTATGGAAATATCTCGGCCTCTTGGGTTATGCTCAGCAATTAGATAAGTGTTTGGTTTGTGGTAAAGCACGTCCAGAGCAGACTAACTATTATATGCCTGGTCGTGGTATAATATGTCAGGAACATGGTCAGGGTCAGGTTTGGCCAATTAGTCAAGATTTAGTTGTTTGGCTAAAAAATATTTTACAGCAAGATTGGCGGGAACTCCTAGATTCTGATTTATCACTTAGTTTAAATAAAGAGTGGGGACAGATATCACAAATTTATTATCAAACTGTTTTTGAAAGTTCACCGCAAAGTTTTAAACTACTAGCTTACGTATAATATATATAAAATATTCACCCTGTTAAATAAAATTTAAACATAGTTTAAATTTTAAATTTAATTTGTGGCTATTAAAATCATTTTAGTTTATAATTTAAATATTAATTTATAAATCTTCCAATATATTAAATTAAATTTATTTAACAGGGTAAATATGGGCAAAAATTTAGATGGAGTAAAAGTAAATACTAGTCGCAGAAGTAAAATTCAGGAAAAAGAAATTAAGCGGCCAGTTCCTAGTGAATATAGATCGCTAGTTAAGCCAAAGCGGAACCGTGCTGGTTGTTTGTGGTTTTTATTTTTATTATTTATTGCGGCTGTTGGTGGTTTTTATTATTGGAATCAGCGTCCAGCAATCAAAATTAATGATAGTTTAGAGTTAATAGTAACAGGTCCTAGTGAGATTATTTCTGGCGATCAGGCTGTTTATAAAATTAAATACAAGAATTTGGATTTAGTGCCATTAAAGAAAATGGAATTAAGCGTTAAATGGCCGGCTGGTTTTTATTTTGATGAAAGTACTATTGAGCCTAGCGATATTAATGCCACTACTTGGGATCTAAAAGATTTAAACCCAGGTCAAGAAATGGAATTTGAAATCAAGGGACAATTAGTTGGTAATAAGGATGAGGAACTGCTAGCTAATTTTATTATGTATTATCAGCCTGATAATTTTTCTTCTGATTTTAATTTAGGGCAAGAGCTTAGTACTAAAATTAAGGATAGCAAATTATCTTTAAGCCTTGAGGGGCCAGATAAGACTTTGATTAATACGGAACAAGAATTTCAGGTTAAATATAAAAATTTAACTAATGAAATAATCACCGGCTTATCTTTAGATATTTTATATCCAGCTGATTTGGAAATAAAAGAAGTCAGTCAAAATAAAGAAGGTGATTATTGGCCAGTGGAACTACAGCCCAACGAAGAGAAAGTAGTGACAATTAAAGGTAGCTTTAGTTCTGATGCTAAGCCTGAGCAAAAATTTGTAGCGGAATTAGGTAGTAAAGTCAATGATAAATTTCGTCGTTTAAGTAGGTCAGAAAAAAATATTGCCATTATTAATCCACAATTTACCGTTAATTTAAAAATAAATAATCGTCCAGATAATCAGACTGTTAATTGGGGGGATACTTTACGCTATGAGCTGGAGGTAGTTAATAATAGTGATACGGATATTAATGATGTGGTAATTTCTGCTCTGCTTGATGGTTTGGTTTTAGATTGGTCAAGTCTAGATACTATTGCCCAACATGATGGTTCTAAATTAGTTTGGGATAAACAAGTAGATAAAGAGTTGTCTACTTGGAGCAAGGGGCAGACTAAAAATTTTACTTGGCTGGTAAAGGTGGTTGCTAATCCGCAAGCTGATCGTATGTTAGATAATATTATTAAAATAAATATTGAGGGCTTGCCTGCCTGGGAGCAAGTTGGCGAACCAGTGACTTTAACAGTGGGCGAGAGCATTACTTTTAATAATGGTATTTATTGGGATTTAGCAGGTCGGCGCGTGGGCAGCGGCTTGGTGCCACCACAAGTAGGTGTAGAAACTCGTTATCTAGTAGTTTGGTCTTTAAGTGAACAGACTGGTGATTTTGACACAGTTAAAGTAGAAAGTACTTTGCCACCCAATGTTTCTTTTGTAGAAGTAACTGATGTACAGGAGGGCGAGCTGAGCTTTGATTCTGATACTAGAAATCTAGTTTGGGATTTGCCTAAATTTGATAAAGTAATTTTGCCGACGGCTGTTTCTTTTTTGATTGAGATTAAGCCAAGCGCAGAAGACCAGGGTCAGGCTATGTCATTACTAAATTCTACTATTGTTACAGCTTCTGGCTTGGAAGAAGTAAAAATTAGATCAAAATTATTAAAAACTTCTGATGTAGTTTCAAATAGCTCAGAGCCAATTGGTATTGTTAGATAATTATGTTTAAGTTAATTAAAAGTTCAAATAAATCTCAAGCAAGAATCGGGGTGCTTACTACGGCTCACGGCAGTATCAACACTCCTTTTTTTATGCCCATTGCCACCAAAGCAGCAATTAAAAGTTTGACTGTAAATGAAGTAAAAGATTTGGGTGCGGAAATTATTTTATCTAATACTTATCATAATTATTTACGGCCCGGTCTAAAAATTTTTAAAAAATTTGGGGGTTTACATGAATTTATGGACTGTTCTTTGCCGATTTTGACTGACTCGGGCGGTTATCAAGTTTTTAGCTTGTCCAAAATGAGAGAGATTAAAGGTGAGAATATTACTTTTACTTCTTATCTTGATGGCTCAAAGCATATTTTAAATCCCAAAAAAGTAATTGATATCCAAGTTGCTTTAGGTAGCGATATTATGATGGTCTTAGACGAGTGCGTTGGTTTACCTAGTACTAAAGAAAAAATAATGCAAGCTCTAGAGCGTACCAGTGATTGGGCGCTTAAGGCTTATTACTATAAAAAAAGTTTAGAGAAAAAAAATAAAAAAGTAAAAAAACAATTATTATTTGGTATTGTCCAAGGTGGCGACGATAAGATTTTACGGGAACGTTCAGCTCAAGAACTGACCCAGATAGCTTTCGATGGTTTTGCAGTAGGCGGACTGGCAGTTGGCGAAAGTAATGAAACAATGTATCAAGTTTTAGATTATACTGTACCATTATTGCCTGTTAATAAACCCCGGTATTTAATGGGGGTTGGTTATCCAGAAAATATTTTAGAAGCAGTTAAAAAAGGCATTGATATGTTTGATTGCGTTATTCCGACTCGTGAAGCGCGGCATGGCAGATTGTATTTATGGAAGCAGAAAGATTTAAGCAAAAAAAATTTTTACGAAACTATCAATATCACTAATGCTAAATTTACTAATGATTTGACGCCGATTAATCATACTAATTTAAAACAATATTCTCGGGGCTATTTGCATCACTTATTTAAATCTCAAGAACCATTAGCTCTGCGTCTGGCAACTCTAAATAATTTGGCTTTTTATCTAGATTTGATGAAGGAGATTAGAATTGGCATTAATAGTAAAAAAATATAACACTATTTGCTAATTTACCAAAAAGAGCAAAATATGTTATTATATAGGTAATTAGTAAAAATACTATGCTTACTAAAAAAATAAATAAATGTCCTCGTTGTACTATGCGTAAAAAATGTGTTTGGCATAAAAATGTATTAGGCTTCAATTTAATTGAGCTAATTATAGTTGTGGCTGTGGCTGCTATTTTGATGGCCGCTATCTTCTTAAATGAAGATCCTTTGGCAAGAGTTGGTAAGGCAAAAGATGCGGAAAGATTACAAGAGGTGCAGAGCATTGCAAAGGCTATAGAGATTTATGGACTTGATAATGGTAGTATTCCTTCTGATCTTAATAGCACTAATATTAGCCAGGGTGAAATTTTAGTATTATGTAGTGCGGCTGGTACAGCCGAATGTGCTGGTCATTCGAGAGAGTGTTTAGTAGTGAGTGATGCTAATTTTTTGAAATATTTAAATACTTTACCAGTTGACCCGGAAAAGACTTCGACAACTAATACTGGTTATTATATTACCAGAACAGCTAGTAATGCCGTTAAGGTTGGCGCTTGTAATTCTTATGATGCTGATTTGGAAATTTCGGTAGTAGCTAAAGCTACTTTACCAGCCGAAACATCCACTTGCGGTAACGGTGTTGTAGAAGGTGCAGAGGTTTGCGATGATGGTAATAATATTAAAGAACAGTGTAGCGACGGAGTAGTGCAAGTCGGTGCTTATTGTAGGCATGATTGTTTAGCTATTATAAACCTTAATGAAGTTTGTGATTATTATCAATGGACTCACGATTGTGATTATAATGGTGGTGAATACACTATTTCAGATGTTGGTGTTGGCGATTTTTGTAAGGATGATTGTTCAGAAACTACCGTAAGTTGCAATATACCACAGGTACCAGAGCCTTAAATATTTAATTTTATTATCTTAGATATTTTGTATGTTTAAGCCTAGATTAGCCTTTAGCTTACTAGAGGTTATTATTGTGGTAGCTATCGTAGTAGCAATGGCTAGCTATTTTTATGTTTCTGCTAAGCCAGCTAAGCGTCTAGGTGAAGCTGCTGATCTGCAGCGCAAATATGATGTTGAATCTATTGAAAAGGCAATTAAATTAGTGGCTACTGATAGCGGTAGTTTGGCAGCTGCCTTAAGTGACTTAAATGATGCTACTCCTTATATGCTTGTAAAAGCTGGAGGTGATACGGTAGGTACTTATACTTGTACGGCAACGGGCACTAGTATAGCAAAAGCTGATATTTCTACGGCCATTTCTTCAGTTATGCCTAATTTACCAGTTGATCCTGATTTAATAGAGTCAAGTAACGACACTGGTTATTATTTAGTTAAAAATGGCAATAGTTATAATATTGAAGCTTGTGATAGTTATGAGTTAGCCGCTACTATTGGCAATAAACAACAATGTGGTGATGGCTATTGTGGCAATACGGAGTCTTGTAGTACTTGTACAATAGATTGTGGCGATTGCGCTGTGCCCGTCTGTGGTAATGGTATAGCCGAAGCTGGCGAGCAGTGTGATGATGGCAATTTAGTTAATACGGATGATTGTCTTAATACTTGTTTGACTCCGACTTGTGGTGATAGCTATGTTTGGGCTGGCAATGAGACCTGTGACGATGGTAATGCTGTTACGGAAACTCAAACCTGTGGTAATGCTATAAAAGAAAATGGTAGTTATTGCAATGCTTCTTGTTCTGGCAGCATAACTTTAACTGAAGCCTGTGATTATGTCGGTGATAGTCATTGTGGTAGCGGGATTCCTAGTAATCCTTATGAGAACGCTGTTGGTTGTGCCTCAGCTAATTACTGCAATGTAGGCTGTGGTTCATGTGTTAAGACTTGTCCGCTGTAAAACTTTATATAAAATTTAATATTTAAAAAGTTAATATTAGCTTAACTTTTTTTATTTTACTAAAAATGTTATAATTTAAGTAATGTCAAACAATATTTTGATCAAAGCTTTTAAGGCATTATTTCTAGATTTAGTAGCGGAGATTTTGTATTTCCCTTTGTGGTGGTATAGTGTAGGTCTTAAAAGTATCTTGCTTAATTTTTTTGCTAACTTGAGAGAAGCTCAAAGAAACTTGGGCTTAGGCTTATTATTTAGAAACATGTTTCAGCCTATGTTTGGTCAATCTGATCGGGCGGGTAGGATTATTAGTTTTTTTATGCGTTTGCTGATTGTGGCTTATAAATCTATTTTGTTTTTGGCACAATTTATTTTATATTTTACGATTGTAATATTTTGGGCGGCTTTGCCAGCTTTAGTAGTAGTTGGCTTACTTTATAATGCAGTTGGTATATGGCAGAAATAAGATTACAAGCATGTGAAAATTGTCAGGGCTTGGGTCAAGTAAATAATAAATCTTGCCCAGCTTGTTTTGGCTACAGACGTTTTTATTTTACTAATAATAATTTTTATTATTGGGACCACCCGATTGATTATTTACATATTTTTGTACGCGAGCTTAAAGAAACTGTTAATTTAATAATAAATATTTTTTTAATTGGCGCTAGCGTTTTTACTATGATTTTATTGTACTTGATTCTAAACCAAGTACAGTTTGATCCAATGCGTTTAGTTGATTTTTTTTCAAAGCCGCAAGTTGATAGTTTTTGGTTGTTTATTTTAGTGGCTTTAGATATGTATCTATATTATCGTTTGAAATATCCACTCTTAAGAGAAGAAGCTAGACAGAAAAAATTAAAAAGTAGTGATGTTTTTATAAAACATAATTTAGCCAGCAGTTTAAATAAAGAAACCATTTTAGTTTTGGACAAAGCTTGGCTGTATGCTCAGTATAAAAAAGTTTTTCCAGTTGGCGTTTGGCAAGTCTTATATGAATTACTTAACGATAAAGACATTAAATTAGTTTTGGCGCGGCTTGGTCTAGGGTCTGAAAATTTGCAGCAAGTGATTAATGATAATATTACTAAGCTTGTTAAAATTGATGGTGATAATGAAGTTTTACACGCAGATTTAAAAGATGCCTTACTTAATGCTTATTTACACATGTTGAGTCGGCGTGATCAGAGGATTATTGAAGTAGATTTATTATATGGCCTAGTTGTTTCTAGTTCAGAAATTCGTAACTTTTTTTATGATTTTAATGTTGATGAAGATAAGATTGATAATGTTATTGCCTGGCTTACTATCAATAAGGAATTGTATAAAAATTATCAACTTTTTCGAAGCCGTGCTCGTTATAAGCCAAAGGGTAATGTTAATCGGGCTTGGACCGCTATTGCTACGCCAATTTTAGATGCTTTTTCTGAAGATTTGACCATGCAATCTCGAGCTGGTCGTTTGGGTATTTGTGTGGCTAGAGATAAAGAAATTGGTGCTATTTTGGAAACAGCCGAGAGCGGTATTTCTAGTGTTATTTTGGTAGGTCCACCAGGAGTTGGTAAGACCAATATTATTGAAGGCCTGGCTAATTTAATGACAGCTGAAGAAGTGCCAAGCTTATTTCAAGATAAAAGATTGGTATCTATTTCAGTGCCATCCTTAGTTTCTGGTGCATCTGGCGCTGGTCAAATGGAAGAAAGGCTACTTGCTATTTTGCAGGAAGTGGCTATTTCGGGGAATATTATTTTATTTATTGATAATATTCATAATTTAATAGGCGTATCTTCGCAGAGCAATAAAGGTATTGATTTGTCAGAAGTTTTGGCTAGCGAAATTAGGCAAAATAAGATCATAGTGCTGGCTACTACCACCCAAAAACATTATGTTGAAACAATTGAAAATACCGAGCTAGGCAATTCTTTTAAAAAGATTATAGTAGGCGAGCCAGATAAAAATCAGACAATCAAAATAATGGAGGCGCACGTTGGTCAAGTAGAAAATAAAAATAATGTTTATTTTACTTATGAGGCTTTAGAAAAGATTTATGAATTGTCTAATCGCTATATGCCTGATAGTGCCTTACCACAAAAAGCAATTGAGCTTTTAGACGAGGTTGGTATTATGATAGCGCAAACGCGTCGTCCTAATAAATTAATTAGCGCTGAAGATGTAGCTAAGCTTGTGAGTAAAAAAACAAACATACCATTAACTCAAGTTACTACTCAAGAGTCAGCTAAATTATTAAATATCGAAGCAGAAATTCATCAGCGCATCATTGGTCAGGACGAAGCGGTTAAGTATGTGTCTTCAGCCTTACGTCGGGCTCGGGCAGAACTTAGGGATAAGAAAAGACCAATTGTTAACTTATTATTTTTGGGGCCAACTGGTGTCGGTAAAACAGAACTAGCAAAAACCGTAGCTCAAGTTTATTTTGGTGACGAAAAAAATATGATCCGTCTTGATATGTCAGAATATCAGACGCAGAGTTCTTTGCCTCGTTTGATTGGCGCTTTAGAAAATGGTGTGCCAGGGCTGCTTACAGAAATGGTGCGCCACAAGCCTTTTGCTTTGTTGCTTTTAGATGAAATTGAAAAAGCTCACAAGGATATTTTAAATATATTTTTGCAAGTTATGGACGATGGTCGCTTAACTGATGCTTTGGGTCGCACGGTTGATTTTACTAATTTAATTGTGGTTGCCACTTCAAACGCTGGCACTTCTTATATTCAAGATCGTATTAATGAAGGCAAAACTGTTGATAGTTTTAAAGATGATTTAATTAAAAATGAAATTCGGCCGATTTTTAGCCCAGAATTTATCAATCGTTTTGATGGTGTCATTGTTTTTAAACCTTTAAACACTGAAGAAATATTTAAGATTACTGGTTTAATGATCAAACAAGTTAAACAGCGTTTAGAATCTAAAGGTATTTTCTTTGAGATTACTGAAGAAGCCCAAAGAGAATTAGCTACAATTGGTTTTGATCCAGTTTTTGGTGCTCGGCCTTTACGCCGTGTAATTCAGGAAAGGGTAGATGATGCTTTGGCTAACTTTTTATTGACTGGTAAAGTTGGTCGGCGCGATATTATTATGTATGATGTAGGTGGCAAGATTACTGTTAAAAAAGTACAAGGCTATTAAAGTAATAAATATTTTTAAAACATAAGACCGTCATTTAGTCAATTCTTGATAAATGGCGGTTAATTAGTTATAATTTCGTTATTAGTTAATCAGTTTTAAAGCTATTATGGCAGCAGAAAATAAATTTGATAAAATCGTAAATTTAGCTAAACAACGAGGATTTATCTATCCTTCTTCCGAAATTTATGGTGGTTTAAGCGCCGCTTATGACTACGGTCCTTTAGGTGTGGAGCTAAAAAATAACATCAAACAAGCTTGGTGGCAGATGTTTGTGACTAATCGATCAGACATGGTCGGTCTTGATGCTGCTATTATTATGAATCCTAAGGTTTGGGAGGCCTCTGGTCATTTAGAAAATTTTTCTGATCCTTTGGTAGACTGTAAAAATTGTCATCATCGTTTTCGTCAAGACCATTTATTAGAAGATAAAGGTTCACAGCCAGCTTATGATAAATCAAAGCCGCGTGCTCCTAAGGATTTAAAATGTCCTGATTGTGGTGGTGAGCTTACTGCCTCTCGACAATTTAACTTAATGCTAAAAACTTTTTTAGGGCCAGTGGAAGATAGCGCTAATATTGCTTATTTACGTCCCGAGACGGCTGGCGGCATTTTTGTGAATTTTAAGAATGTTTTAGAAAGCATGCGTCTTAAATTACCTTTTGGCATTGCTCAAGTTGGTAAATCTTTTCGTAATGAAATCACTACTGAAAATTTTATTTTTAGGACTCGTGAGTTTGATCAATTAGAAATAGAATATTTTATCAAAGCGGAAAATTGGGAACAACATTTTAGTGAGTGGCAAAAAGTAATGAAGAATTGGTGTCTATTTTTAGGTTTGTCCCAAGATGACTTAGTGGAGCATGAAATCTCTGCTAAAGATCGGGCTTTTTATTCTAAACGTACTATTGATTTTGAATATAAATTTCCTTTTGGACAAAAAGAACTATATGGCTTAGCCTATCGCACTGATTATGATTTAAAACAGCATCAGCAATTTTCAGGAGCAGATTTGTCTTATACTGACCCAATCACTAAGGGAAAATTTATTCCCCACGTCATTGAACCTTCTTTGGGCTTAGATCGAACAGTGCTGGCAGTTTTATGCGCGGCTTATGATGAAGTGCAAGGTGGTCGTAGTACTACTACTGAATCAATTAAAGAGGCAGAAGTAGTTTTGCGTTTGCCTTATAGGTTGGCACCAGTAAAAGTCGCGGTTTTGCCATTATCCAAAAAAGAAAATTTATCAGAATTATCACGCAGTATTTTGTTGGATCTCAAGAAAAAATGGAACAGTGTTTATGATGAGACTGGCAGCATTGGTAAACGTTATCGTCGGCAAGATGAAATTGGTACACCTTATTGCGTAACAGTTGATTTTGAAAGTTTAGAGGATAAAAAGGTTACTGTTCGTGATCGCGATACTATGCAACAAGAAAGGATAGCTATTGTTGAACTGGCAGCTTATTTAGAAAATAAATTTAATTTTTAGTTATTTTATAATATATGTTTAAACGTTTGGTAAGAAAAGACGGGAGTGTAGTTTTGTTGGTCCCTAAAAAAGATACGCAGGCTACTACTTTTGAAGTATTATATAAAGTTGGTTCTCGACAAGAGCCAGCTCATTTAAGTGGTGTTTCTCATTTTATTGAGCATCTAATGTTTAAAGGCACGGTCAAACGTCCGCATACAGCTGATATTGCCAGAGAACTTGATAGCGTAGGCGCAGAGTATAATGCTTTTACTGGTAAGGAACACACTGGTTATTATGTTATGGCTGATCACGGCCATTTACCTATGGCTATGGATACGCTGTCTGACATGCTGCATAATTCTAAATTGGATATTGAAGAAATAAATCGAGAAAGAGGTGTGATTATTGAGGAGATTAATATGTATGAAGATAACCCCTTAATGTATATTGATGATGTGTTTGAAAATTTATTATATCAAGCTTCGGTTTTAGGGCGATCTATTGCTGGCACTAGGGAGATTATTAAAGGAGTATCAAGACAGTCTCTGTGGAATTATTATCAAAAATATTATTATCATGGCAATGCTGTTTTTGGTGTAGCTGGTAATTTTGATCAAGCAAAATTTTTACGTCTTTTAGATAAGTTATTTCCAATTAGCAAAAAACAAGCTCGTACTACAATTAAGCCAGTTAGAATTCCTAAACAAACAAAAGCAGCCTTGGCCTTGGTTAATCGCGAAGTAGAGCAAGTGCAATTAATGCTTGGCTTTAGGACCATGCCGGGTACTGACAAAAGATTTTTAGCTTTGCAGCTACTAGCTAATATTTTAGGTGGCACTATGAGTTCAAGGTTGTTTATAAAAATTAGAGAACGTTCTGGTTTGTGTTATTTTATTCGCACCGAGGTTAATGCTTATGAAGATATTAGTTTAATGGCCGTGCATGCTGGCTTAAATAAGGATAAAATTTATGAAGCCTTGGAAGCTATAAAAGAAGAATTAAATCGAGTGCAAATCGAAGGAGTAACTCAAGCAGAATTACGTCAAGCCAAAGATAATATTCGAGGTCGTTTAATTTTACGCTTAGAAAGTTCCCATAGTTATTTAAGCTTTTTATCAGCTCAAGAATTATGGCGTCAGCCAATTAAAGATTTAAATGTTACCTTGAAAGAACTGGAGTCTGTGAGTTTAAGTCAGGTAAATAAATTAGCTAAAGATATTATTGCTTGGCCGCAGAGCAATTTAGCAGTTATTGGACCTTTTGACTCTGATAATAAATTTTTAAAAATTTTAAAATAATAATTAATTAAAATTATGCCAAATAACAATCAATTGGCCATCACTAATGACACTATCTGGCGTTTCTTAGGGATAGTATTATTATTAGTTTTGGTATTTTTAGTCAAAGACGTTCTGGCTTTATTTTTTGTAGCCATTATTTTATCAGCTGCTTTTGACCCTTGGGTAGATTATTTAACTAGGTTTAGGATACCTAGAGCCTTAGGTTTAGTTTTGGTTTATATTGTCTTTATTTTAGTGGTGGGGGGAGTAATTTATTTACTGACTGGTCCGATTGTTGAGCAGATCAAAGACATGTCGCGAGCTTTTCCAGATTTGTATTACAAAATTAATCACTGGTTAAAAGATTTAAATCGTTTGCCTGGTGATAATGTTAGTACTTTAACAGGGCCAAATTTAGCCGAAGTTACTAAATGGTTAAGTCAAGCTAGCTCCAGTTTATTTGGTTTTGTTAGCTCTTTATTTGGCGGTATTGTTAGTTTTTTTGCAATTTTAGTTATTACTTTTTACTTGACCGTTGAAGAAGACGCTAATAAAAAATTTATTGAAGCTTTAACTCCAGTTAAAAATAGAGTTTATATCAAACAATTGGTTGATAAAATGCAACTACGAATCGGCTATTGGTTTAGAGGTCAGCTTTTACTTTCAGCTATTATATTTACAGCTGTTTATATTGGTCTAAGTATTTTGCATGTAAAATATGCCTTATTGCTGGCACTACTAGCTGGTATTTTTGAAATCATTCCTTTTTTGGGACCATGGTTAGCTGCTATTCCTGGTATCTTTTTTGCTTTTGCTGATAGCCCAATCAAGGCTTTTTGGGTAGCAATAGTTTATTTAGTCATTCAACAATTAGAAAACCAATTGATTGTCCCTAAAGTGATGGGTAGAAGCACTGGCTTAAATCCTTTAGTTGTTATTTTAGTGATTTTAGCAGGCGGTAAACTAGCCGGCGTTATGGGGGCACTACTGGCTGTGCCGGTAGCTACAGCTCTGGCAGTATATTTAGAAATTTTAATGGCTAAAAATAAAGATAGTAATTTATAATGGCGAAACTTTATATCATTGCTACGCCAATAGGCAATTTAGAAGATTTGACTTTACGAGCTTTACGTATTTTAAAAGAAGTTGATTTTGTTTTAGCTGAAGATAAAAGAGTAACTACTAAATTATTAAACTTTTATCAGCTAGATAAAAAATTATTAACTTGGCAACAACACAGCAAAGACACTGATTGGCAAGCAATTAAAAAGTTATTAGTTTCTGAAAAAGATTTGGCTTTGGTTTCTGATGCTGGTACGCCAGGTATTTCTGATCCAGGTGGAAAGTTAATTGAATTAATTTTAAGTGAACTACCAAGTGTTGAGATTATTCCTATTCCTGGGCCTTCGGCTTTGGCAGCTATTATATCAGTAGCTGGCGTGGCCATGGATAATTTTAGTTTTTATGGTTTTTTACCACACAAAAAAGGTAGGCAAACTTTAATCAATGAAATAAAAAATTTAGATCAACCAGCTATATTTTTTGAATCAGTGCACCGAATTGAAAAAGCTTTAGAACAATTATCCGATTGTAAAAAACAATTAATTGTCGGCAGAGAGCTGACCAAACAATTTGAAACAGTTTATCGTGGCACAGCGGAAAGTATTTTGAAGATCTTAAAAGATAAACCGCAGCAATTAAAAGGGGAGTTTGTAATTATTGTTGATAAAAAACAAGTATAAGCAAATAAAATAATTTTATGAATGAAAATAATTTTTTTGAACAAAATCAAGTTCCAGAAAAATCCGATCATGAAAAAATTTTAGAAGAAGTTTTTGGTTGTTCAGTAGCTGATTTTATTACTAAAGTAAAAGCAGAATTGCCAGAAAATAGACAAAATAGAATACCATTTTTACTCACAGCTGCTATGCATATTTTGGATCAAGAGCAATTAATAAAAGGTGGCGAGCTGGCTGGTGATGCTAAAACTTTTGGTGCTATTTTACGGGAAGCTTTTGAAAATCATTTACAACAATAATATGCCAAGCAATCATCGTGTAGCGAGATCCCGTATGCGGGAAAAACAATTAGGTACTATCACTATTTTAATAGAGGATAGGCAGACGCATGCGGCTGATGTTCAGCAAATCTTAACTGATAATGGGCATTTGATCTTAGCCAGATTAGGTGTCAATGTTCAGCCAATGTGTATTGATCATTGTACTGGTTTAATAGTAGTAGCTATTGCTGCTACTAATAAACAGATTAAAGATTTAACTAGTAAATTAAACAAATTGTACGGTATTGTAGCCAAGAGTAGTATCGTTAGTAAGTAATATGAAAAAAGATAAAGAAAAATTTTACATTAGCACACCTATCTATTATATAAATGATAAGCCCCATATTGGTCATGCTTATACTACAGTAGTGGCTGATATCATGGCCCGGTATTATCGTTTAAAATTGGGTGATGCACAGACATATTTTTTGACTGGCACAGATGAGCATGGTATGAAGGTTGCAGAGGCAGCTAAAAAACAAAATTTAGCAGTGCCAGATTTTTGCGATAAGGTTAGCACTCAGTTTAAAACAGCTTGGGAAAATTTAGATATTCACTATAATCATTTTATTCGCACTACGGATAAAGAACACGAAGCAATAGTTGTTGATATTTTAAATAAACTAAAAGATAAAGGTGTTTTATACGAAGCAGATTATCATGGTTTGTATTGTGTTGCTTGTGAAAAATTTATTTTAGAAAGCGAATTAGTAGCTGGTTTGTGTCCAGATCATAAAATTGCCCCCCAACCACTTACGGAAAAAAATTGGTTTTTTAAACTAAGTGATTTTTTGCCAAGAATTAAAAAGGCTATTGAGGCTGAAGAGTTAGAAATTTATCCAAAAGTCCGTAAAAATGAAGTTTTGGGTTTAATTGACAAACAACACTTGCCAGATTTTTCTATTTCTCGCTCAGCTAAAAGTGTTTCTTGGGGTATTAATTTGCCTTGGGATAAAAATCAAAAAGTTTACGTTTGGATTGATGCATTGTCAAATTATATTACTGCTTTAAATTATCCTAAAGGTGCTGATTTTGAAAAATTCTGGCCAGCCGATATTCAGGTTTTGGGTTTAGATATTTTAAAATTTCACGCTCTATATTGGCCGGCAATATTACTAGCTTTAGATTTACCACTACCTAAGCGTCTAGCTATCCATGGTTATTTTACCATCAATGGTCAAAAGATGAGTAAAACAATCGGCAATGTAATTGACCCTAATGAATTAGTAGCTAAATTTGGCGCTGAAGCGACTAAATATTTATTAGTATCACCATTTTCTTTTGGCTCGGAGTCAGATATTAAACAAAGCGACTTTGTTATTAAATATAATGCGGACTTAGTGAATGGTTTAGGTAATTTAGTAAATCGGGTTACTAATATGATCGAACAATATTTAGGTGGCGTTATTGATAAGCCGCTTACTAGTGACTTACCTGAGCAAGTGGGGCAATCTTTAGAACAATTAAAACTACGGGAAGCACTGCTGGCTATTTGGTCAGTGGTGCAGACTGCTAATGAAATTATTGATAAGCAACAACCTTGGGCTTTGTATAAAGCGGGCAAAACAGAAGAAGTTAAAAATATTTTGCAGAATTTAGCCAGTGACCTTTATAGCGTTGCTTTAGCTATTAAGCCATTTTTACCGCAAACAGCTTCTAGAATTGAGCAAATTATTTTAGCTTCTAAGGTAGTTAAACCAGTTGAACCATTATTTAAGCGACTAAATATTTAATTTTAAATAAAAAATTATGAATTTATTTGATGTAATTTTATTGGTAATTTTATTAATTTTTGTCTGGCAGGGATTTCGCACAGGCTTAATTGGTGCTATTGGTGGATTTTTTGGTATTATTGGCGGCATAGTCTTGGGTGGTCAATTTATGTCAGTATTAGGAGCAAATTTGGCCAAGTTGGTTAATATTGATAATGTTAATTTAGCTAACATCTTAGCTTTTATCTTAATTTTTATTGGTGTTAATTTAGTGGTTAGTTTATTAGTAAAATTAATTAATACTATTTTTCATATTATTCCTTTTATTGATTTAGTTAATAAATTATTAGGTGCGGTAGTTGGTTTGATCGGCGGTGTATTTGCAGTAGCGTCTATGGTTTATTTAATTTCACTTTTCCCGATTAGCGAAACTATTAATAAGTCTTTAGTACAGTCTAGCGCTGCACCAGTAGTTAAAAATGTTTCAGTTGTAGTTAGACCATTTTTACCAGAAGCAGTAAAAAATTTAAAATCAATTTTATAATAATTTTAAATGTTATTTGATTCCCATAGTCATCTTAATTTTAAAGCTTTTGATGAAGACCGAGAGCAAGTGATTGAGCGTTGCCGACAAGCCGGCATGAGCGTGGTTAATGTTGGGGCAGCTTATGACACTAGTGAAAAGGCAGTGCAAATTGCTGACGCTAAGCAAATGTATGCCTCGATAGGCTTACACCCCATTCATGTATTTGATGAAGAATTTATTGTGACTGATTATCAAAAATTAATTGATGCCAATCAAGCTAAGGTAGTAGCCATGGGAGAAACGGGTCTTGATTATTTTCATTTAGACATGAGTTTTGCCAAGGGGGCAAAGTCTGTATCGGAAATAAAATCTTTACAAAAGCAAGTTTTTTTAAATCACTTAGAGCTAGCTAAAAAAAATAATTTGGCAGTTATCGTGCATGGACGCAATGGTAAAGATGAGCCAGAAGCTTATCAAGATATTTATCAAACGCTAAAAGATTTTGCTTATACTAGAGGCGTAGTGCATTGTTATGGTGGTAATTTAGCAGAAGCTAAAATGTTTGTAGATCTTGGATTTTATTTAGGTTTTACGGGAATTGTCACCTTTGACAAAACTGGTGTTTTGGAGGAAATTATAAAATGGATGCCAATTGATAAAATCTTAATCGAAACTGATGCGCCCTATCTGTCTCCCGAACCATATCGAGGTAAAAGAAATGAGCCAATTTATGTGCAGTATGTGGCTGAAAAAATTGCTAAAATAAAAAGTCAAACTACAGCAGAAATAATAACTATCACGGGTAATAACGCGCTTAAATTATTTAACCTAAAATAAAATGCAGACCTTTTCTTTGTTAGTATTTATCATATTATTAGTAGGCTTAGCTATAATAATTTATTTGTTAATGCAAAATCGTAAACCAAGCGATGATAAATCGTTATTGCTTTTGCAGTCGCAGATTTCCGATTTAACCAAGCAGTTAGGGGAGAAAATAGATTCCACTACCCATCAGTCCGCCAAAATGTTGCAGGATCAATTTATGGAAACTTCTCGTATTTCTAAAGACATGACGGAAAAACTTTTGAAATTAGAAGAAACTAATAAACAAGTAGTAGGTTTTACTGATCAGTTGCAGAATTTAGAAAAAGTATTAACAAATTCTAAACAACGCGGTTCTCTGGGTGAAGCTAGTTTAGAACTTATTTTAAGTAATATTTTACCGCCGCAGAGCTATCAAATGCAATATCGTTTTAAAAATAACGAAGCGGTGGATGCAGTAGTAAAAATTAAAGATAAGTTATTGCCAGTGGATGCTAAATTTTCTTTAGAAAATTATCGTCGTATTATTAATGAAACTGACAAAGATAAAAAAGAAGCTTTGGAAAAAGAATTTAAGAATGATTTAAAAAAGAGGATTGATGAAACTGCTAAATATATTCGGCCCCAAGAACATACTTTAGATTTTGCTTTTATGTATATTCCTGCTGAAGGTATTTATTATGATTTATTGATTAACGAAGTTGGAGCCGTTAAAGTAAATACTCGTAATTTGATTGATTATGCTTTTAATGAGAAAAAAGTAGTAATAGTATCTCCTACTACCTTTGCTGCTTATTTACAGACTGTCTTACAAGGACTCAAGGCTTTGCAGATAGAGGAATCAGCCAAAGAAATTCGTGCCAATGTAGAAAAATTACAAAAGCATATGGCAGCCTATGAGGAGTATCATAAGAAACTAGGCAATCAATTAAGTACAGCGGTAAATACTTATAATTTTTCTAGCAAGGAATTTAAAAAATTAGATAAAGATATTTTGAAGGTTTCAGGTAAAGGCGGAGAACTTGAGCTAGAAGAAATTGATCGACCGAGGCTAGAATAGTATTAAAAAATAGTAAAAAATCGGCCAAATACACAAAAAGCCGGTTTTTATTTTTTAACAAATCTTGACTTTATCTGCAAAAAAAGCTAAAATATAGCCGCACTTTTTATTATTTTTTTAAAGTGAATGGAAAATAACAATCAGCCCCAGACAGATAAAGATAAAAATTTTTGGTTGAACGTAGGTTTGAGAATGTTTGCTGAAAGTACTGGTTGGATAGCTATTCCAGTAGTAGGAGCTCTTTATCTAGGTCGTTATCTAGATGAAAAGCAAAGTACTGGTAATTTGTATTTTTTTGGTTTAACTGCTTTAGCCTTTATTATTTCCTGTGTTGGTTTGAGTTTAATTGGCATGAAGTATTTAAAGATGCTAGATACTGACAAAGAAAAGAAAAAAGACAATGAGTCAAAATAGTAATACATTAGAAAATATTAATAACAATGTTTCAGCTGAGGCTGAACACGGTTTAGTGAAGGAAGAGGGACTAGGGAATAGTCATGAAGCTCAGGCAGAGCATGAGCATACTCTTTTTGCTGAGCCGCTTTTTTATTTTCAGAAATTTCCCATTACTAATTCTTTGCTCAGCTCTTGGCTTGCGGTTTTGATTATTATTGCTTTATCTTTAGTGATTAGGGCTAAAAATTCTAAGCTACCAGGAAAATTTCAGAGTTTTATGGAAACAGTCATGGAGGGTGCTTTTAATATGATTGATATGGTCACTAATGATAGGCAAAAAAGTAAAAAAGTTTTTCCAATTGCTTTTTCTATTTTTTTGTTTGTACTTATTAATAATTGGCTGGGGCTTTTGCCGGGCGTAGGCTCTATTACTTATAATCATTTGCCGCTACTGAGAGGCGGGACAGCCGATTTAAATACTACTTTAGCCTTAGGTTTGCTAGCCGTGGTATCTGCTAATATTTTTGGGGTGATGGCAGTAGGCGGTTGGAATTATTTTAATAAGTTTGTGAATATTAAAGCCATCTTAGAAATTCCTAAAAAGATTAAGCATGAGCCGACTATTGTTTTAGTTAACCCGATTAATTTTTTTGTGGGTTTGATTGAAATTATTTCAGAAATTGCTAAAATTGCTTCCCTATCTTTTCGTCTTTTTGGTAATGTTTTTGCGGGCGAGGTATTACTGGCTTCTATTGCGGCCATGATCGCTTGGGGCGTGCCTTTGCCTTTTATGTTTTTAGAATTAATGGTGGGAGTAATTCAAGCTTTAATTTTTTCAGTTTTAACAGTAGTATATTTTACCATTGCTTCTACTGAGCATAGTGCTGAACATTAATTTATTAATAATATTAATTAGTTTAAAGTAGGCGACTTTAAAAAACCAAACAACAGTCGACCGAAATAAAGAAAGGATAAAAATATGGAATTAACATTAATCGCCAAAGCCATTGCTATTGCTGTCGGAGGTTTTTCTCCAGCTCTTGCTATTGGCAAAATTGGCGCCAAAGCCATGGAATCAATTGGCCGTAATCCAGAAGCAGCTGGTAAAATTTTAGTACCAATGTTATTGGTATCAGCTTTTGCCGAAGCTATTGCTATTTACGCTTTGATTATTGCTTTTTCGATCAAATAGATTATTTTGACTGCCTATTAATTTAGGCGGCTCGCCCCGCATGCGCGAGGCGAGCCGCGGCAGAACTAAGTAATTTATTATGGAAATATTGCAATTATTTGGAGTAGATTGGAAATTAATGCTAGCCCAACTAGTCAACTTTATTATTGTACTATTGGTACTTTGGCGTTTTGCTTTAAAGCCTCTTAGTAAAACCATGGAAGCAAGAAATAAAGAAATCGCTCAAGGTTTAGATGATGCAAAAAATGCTTCTGAACGTTTACATAAAGTCGAGCAAGAAGCTAAAGAACAAATAAGTAGAGCCAAGCAAGAGGCGATGTTGATTTTAGAAAAAGCCAGTACCCAAGCCGAAGCTAGTCGCAAAGCTGCTACTGAAAAGACAAGGCAAGAAGTGGCTATTTTAATTGCTAAGGCTAAAGAGCAGATTGAAGCCGAAAAAGATATGTTGGTAGATGAAGCGCGTCAGGACTTATCTAAATTATTAGTAGAAGCTTTAGAAAAGATTTTAACTAAGGGCGTCAGTCAAGAAATTGATAAAAAATATTTGCAAGCAATAGCTAAAGAATTAAAACATGAAAAATAAAGAGCAAATAAAATATTTAGCTCAAGCTTTATTTAATGTTTCTCAAAATAAAACTCCGAAACAGCTTGATCATATTACTGATAATTTATTAAAATTATTAAGGGCACAGGGACGTTTAGGTGATTTAGCCGAAATTATTCAATCAGTAAAAGATTTGCAATTAAGTAAGCAAGGCAAAGCTAAAATTAAGGTCAATAGTACTTATCTTTTAAAAGACGCTGAGCTGAAGTTAGTAGCCAAGCTTGCTAAACAGTTAAGTGATCAAGAAGCAGAGTTGGAACAAAAAATAGATAATAGCTTAATTGGTGGAGTAGTGTTGCGCCATCAAGATAAACTTATTGACCTATCAATTCGCAACAAAATAAATAAATTAAACGAAGCCATGATTAATTAATATTTCATTAAATATTATGTCACACGATTATTTAGTAAAAAGTTTAGAAAAAAAATTAGCCGACTTGGATTTAAGTAGTGCCATTGAAACTGTTGGCGAAGTTATTGAAGTAGGCGATGGTATTGCTCGCGTCTCTGGCTTGTCAGATTGTATGTCCAGTGAAATGTTGGAATTCACCAGCAAGGATGGCACTAAAGTTTTAGGTTTAGCTCTAAATCTAGAAGAAAATGTTATTGGTGCTATTGTTTTGGGTGATTATCAGCTTTTGCAAGCTGGCGATAAGGTAAAAGGAACTAAAAGAGTATTAGAAGTGCCAGTGGGCGAAGCGGTCATTGGTAGAGTTGTTGATCCTTTAGGTAATCCTTTAGATGGCAAGGGCCCAATTAAAACTAAAAATTTTTATCCAGTAGAAAAAATTGCACCAGGTGTTATTACTCGTCAATCAGTAACTCAGCCTTTGCAAACTGGTATTAAAGTAATTGATGCTATTATTCCGATTGGAAAAGGTCAACGTGAACTTATCATTGGCGATAGACAGACTGGTAAAACAGCTATTGCTATTGATGCTATTATCAATCAAAAAGGTAAAGATGTAATTTGTATTTATGTAGCTATTGGGCAAAAAGAATCTAGAATTGCTAAGATTGTAGCTAAGCTTGAAGAAACTGGTGCTATGGAATACACTACGGTAGTTTTGGCTGGCGTTTCAGCTCCAGCAGCTTCATCCTACATTGCTCCTTATGCAGGGGTAGCTATGGGTGAATATTTTATGGATCAAGGTAAAGATGTGCTAGTAGTTTATGATGATTTGTCAAAACACGCTGTGGCTTACAGACAGATCTCTTTATTATTACGTCGGCCACCAGGACGTGAAGCTTATCCAGGCGATGTCTTTTATTTACATTCTCGTTTGTTAGAAAGGGCAGCAAAACTTAGCCCAGAATTTGGCGGCGGATCACTTACTGCTTTGCCGATTATTGAAACTCAAGCTGGTGATATTTCTGCCTATATTCCAACTAATGTTATCTCTATTACTGATGGACAAATATTTTTAGAAACAGATTTGTTTTATAAAGGTATCAGGCCAGCTTTAAATTCTGGCTTATCGGTTTCCCGTGTTGGTTCAGCTGCTCAGATTAAAGCAATGAAAAAAGTAGCTGGCCGTTTAAAGCTTGATTTAGCTCAATTTAGAGAATTGGAAGCTTTTGCCCAATTTGGTTCAGATTTAGACGAGGCCACCAAGCAACAATTAAATCGGGGAGCGCGAGTGGTAGAAATTTTAAAGCAAAGCCAGTATTCACCATTATCTCAAGGCAAACAAGTGGCCATACTTTATGCAGTAATTAATGGTTATTTAGATACAGTGCCAGTTGAGAATATTGCTGACTTGGAGCAGAAATTATACCAGAATTTAGAATTACAAAATTCAGATTTACTCAAAAAAATTGAAACAGAAGGACAGCTAGATGAAGCAATGGAAGATAAATTAAAACAAATTATTAGTGATTTAGTAGAAGCTAATCAAGTAAGCAAGAAATAGAAAGTTATGGCTCAAGCTAGTCGCGACATTCAAAGACGTTTGCGTTCAGTGCGTTCTACCCGCAAGATTACCAAAGCCATGGAGCTGGTAGCTGCTGCTAAAATGAGACGTGCAGTTACAAAGGTTTTGGCAACCAGGAGCTATTCAGATTTGGCCTGGCAGACTGTTTTGCATTTGATTAAAAAAGTTGACCAAGGTCATCATCCTTTTTTCCAAGATCGTAAAGAAGTGAAAAAGGTTGGTATTATTTTGATTGGCACTAATAGAGGTTTGTGTGGTAGTTTTAATGCCCAGTTAGTAAATAAAGTAGTACAATCTATTGCTTTGCACCATCCAGAAAAAATTGAAACAGAAATAATTTCTTTTGGTAGTAGAGTTCGTACTGAAGCTGTTCGTAAAAAACTATCAGTGGTAGCTGATTTTTCTAAAACTGATATTACTCAAAGTATTACCGAAATAAGTCCCATCTCTCATTTAGTAGTTAAGGAATTTTTAGCCAAAAAATACGATCGAGTTTTTTTAGCCTATACTGATTTTGTTTCTTCTTTGCAGCAAGTACCACACGTTAAACAATTATTGCCAATTGTACCGGCTATTGATGAAAGATTGGCGCATATCAGCCATAGTCAATCTTATGAGCTTGATAGTGTAGCAGTAGAAAGTTTTTCGGAGTTTTTATTTGAACCAAATGTTCAGGATATTTTACTTTCTTTTTTACCACGTTTAATTGAAGTACAGATTTATCAAGCAGTACTTGAAAGTGAAGCCTCAGAACACAGTGCTAGGATGTTAGCCATGCGTAATGCCTCTGATGCTGCTTCTGATATGATTGATTATTTGGTTTTAGCTTATAATCAAGCTCGTCAAGCCGGTATTACTTCGGAGTTAGCCGAAATTGCAGCCGGGGCAGCTGCTTTACAAAATTAGTTTAAATTTAACTTATATTATAAATTATATGAAGCAAACAGGAATTATTAAACAAATTATTGGGCCAGTCGTAGATGTTTATTTTGCTGATAAATTACCAGCGCTTAATGAAGCTTTATTGGTAGAGATTTCAAAATCAGCTAAAGAGAAAAAAACAGCTCAGGTTGTTTTAGAGGTGCAAAAGCATTTAGGTGATAATATGGTTAGAGCAGTGGCAATGGATTCTACTGATGGTTTAAATCGCGGCTTAGAAGTAAAATCTACGGGCGAGTCTATTTCTGTGCCAGTGGGCCAAGCTACTTTGGGCAGGATGTTTAATGTTTTAGGTAAAGCTATTGACAATAAAGGTGAAGTCAAGACTACTGAAAATTGGCCGATTCATCGCAGTGCTCCTAGTTTTGTTGAGCAGTCAACTAAAACAGAAATTTTTGAAACTGGTATTAAAGTAATTGATTTAATTTGTCCCTTTACTAAAGGTGGTAAAATTGGTTTGTTTGGTGGCGCTGGTGTCGGTAAAACAGTTGTTATTCAAGAGTTGATTAGAAATATTGCAGCAGAGCATGGTGGCTTTTCCGTTTTTGCTGGCGTAGGAGAAAGAACTCGAGAAGGAAATGATTTATATCATGAAATGAAAAATTCCGGAGTTTTAAAAAATACGACCATGGTTTTTGGTCAGATGAACGAACCACCGGGAGCTAGACAACGTGTCGGTCTTACTGCTCTTACTATGGCTGAATATTTCCGTGATCAAGAGCATAAGGACGTTTTGCTTTTTATTGATAATATTTTCCGTTTTACTCAAGCTGGTTCAGAAGTATCAGCCTTACTTGGTCGTATGCCTTCAGCTGTCGGTTATCAACCTACACTTGCTACTGAAATGGGTGAATTACAAGAAAGAATTACTTCTACTAAAAAAGGTTCTATTACTTCAGTACAAGCTGTTTATGTACCGGCTGACGATTTGACTGATCCAGCCCCTGCTACTACTTTCGGGCATTTAGATGCTTCGGTAGTATTGTCTAGGAGTTTGGCAGAATTAGCTCTTTACCCAGCAGTTGATCCGCTTGATTCTAACTCAGTTATTATGGATCCGCAGATTGTGGGCCGTGATCATTATGAAGTAGCCAGAGGTGTGCAAAAAGTTTTACAACGCTATAAAGATTTGCAAGATATTATTGCCATTTTAGGCATGGATGAATTATCAGAAGAAGATAAAATCACTGTTTCAAGAGCTCGTAAGATTCAAAAGTTTTTATCCCAACCATTTTTCGTAGGTGAAACTTTTACTGGTCGTCCTGGTGCTTATGTACCGCTCAAAGAGACTATTCGTGGTTTTAGAGAAATTTTAGATGGCAAGCATGATGATAGGCCAGAGCAAGATTTTTATATGAAGGGCAGCATTGATGATGTAGCAGCTGGAAAATAACTATTACCATGGCAGATATAAAATTAAAAATTGTTACCCCCGAAAAGGTGCTGTATCAAGATACAGTTAGCCAGCTTTCGGTATCAACTGTGACAGGACAAATTACTATTTTGCCTCATCATTTACCTTTAGTAAGTCGTCTTGCTCCTGGTGAAATTATCATCAAAAAAAATAGCCACAGCGAAGATTTAATGGCAGTCTCCGGTGGCTTTATTGAGGTTTTGCCTGATCAGGTTATTATTTTAGCAGACACCGCCGAACGAGCTGAGGAAATCGACGAAACTAGAGCTGAGGCAGCTAGACTTAGGGCCCAGGAATTGTTAAATACTAAGATGGTTGATGCTGAGCAATTTGCTTTCTTTAGCGCCTCTTTAGAAAAAGAATTAGCGCGTATTAGGGTAGCTAAAAAGTATAAAAAAAATAGAGGCGCTAACATCAATCTTAATCGTGAGGAATAGTTTCTTAACGATTGACTAAAAGCCCAATTAGTGCTAAAATGGAGTCCGCAAATTAAGATAAATTTAAGCTTATTTTATGGGCTATATTGTACCAAATGATCTATTAAAGGAGCACGAATGTCCTTTGGCAGTAATCAAGTGTGTTGATTTTCGTTTTAGAGTTTCTGACCAAGAATTCGTGGAAAAGGGTTTAGGCTACAAAAATTTTGATTTATATGCTTGGCCAGGTAGTGCTAAGGATGTTTTGAAAAACAATGGTTTTAAAATGTCTTTTATTGCAAGTATTGTAGCTGTTTCTAAAAACCTACATAATGTAAAAAAACTTTTGCTTTTATGGCATTGGGATTGTGGTGCTTACGGAGGCAGTAAGAATTTCAATGATGCATCTCTAGAAGAGCAGACATACATTAAGGATTTGCAAACTGTTAAAGAAATGTTGGTCAAAGAATTACCAGCTGATCTAGAAATTATTATGTCTTATTCAAAATTTGTACCACAGGGTTTGGATTATATTGTAGTTGAATAAAATATTGATTAAGACACCCAGCTCTTCGCGAAGAGCTGGGTGTTTTTTGTTTTAAATAATATTGACTTTTTGTTTAAAGCATGTTAAAATTTTTTTCCTTCTTTTAAATATATTTATAATATTAGGAGTCTAGATAATAGTATTCTTATTTATTAATAATATTATTATGTGGGCTAACTTTTAGCTCTTGTTTTTTAAACCCCGCAGTAAGACTGGTTTCTCAACAGGAGGTTGTAGCCTTGGTAAATGGGCTGTATCACGCTTGTGGCGTGCCTTGCATTGATGGTGCTTATTTTCCTCTTTTTGAAGAGGCAGTAAAAAAGATGGAGGGAGAAATTGTTGATATGATGCCACAACCTGGTGGCGCCAAGACTTTGCGTATGTCGCGTTTGTCGGCACATGAGTTTGTGCAAAATTTTGTTGGCGTATCCGTGGCTAAACATGGTGTGAGACTCATTATTTTGGGTAATCATTTGTGTTGTGGTGCTTATGAGCGTTTTAATTTGGATCTGTCTCAAGAAGAGGATTTGCAAAAGAAACATATTGAGCGAGCAATTCGCTTTTTGAATGATCAGGTCAATTTGACCATTACTCATTATCTTTTGGATGAAGATCTTGCGCCCAGAGAAAGGGAAAATTTGATTATGGCTGCAGATAGTGGCCTAGTGATCAAGTCGCTTTTGATCAAGCCCCATGATATGTCCAAACGTATCACTAATCCTATTACTGAATGTTTTGTGGAAAGAGTTTTCTAAAACAAATTTGATAGTCTACTGCATCTTTGCCAGTCCTGATAATGGGACTGGTATTTTTTTTGCTTTTTAATTTAATATTAGTTAAAATATTGATATGGATTTAAATAAATTAAATGAAGCTCAAAAACAGGCAGTAATGCACGATGCTGGCCCAGTTATCTTGATTGCTGGTGCTGGTACGGGTAAAACGACGGTTATTAGTCAAAGGATTGCTTATCTAATTGAACAAAAAAAAGCCAAACCAGAAGAGATTTTAGCTGTTACTTTTACCGAAAAAGCAGCTGGAGAAATGTTAGAGCGGGTAGATACGCTATTGCCCTTAGGTTATGCTGATTTGTGGATTAATACCTTTCATGGTTTTTGCGAAAAGGTTTTAAAAGAATATGCTTTAGATATTGGTGTGCCAAATGATTTTAGGGTACTAGACAAAACTTCAGCTTGGCTTTTGGTTAGAGAAAATTTAGAAAAATTTGATTTGGATTATTATCGTCCTTTAGGCAACCCAACTAAATTTATTCATGCGCTCTTGAGTCATTTTTCGCGTTGTAAAGATGAAGTGATCTATCCCGAAGATTATTTAGAATATGCTGACAATTTGCAGCTTGATCAGGATTTAGCCATGGATCAAGAAGAAGTAGCGCAAGAAGCATTGCGCATCAAAGAGATTGCTAATGCTTATCATAGCTATCAACAAATTTTGCTGGATAATAATGCGCTGGACTTTGGTGATTTGATTAATTACACTTTACGTTTATTTAAAAAACGTCCTTTAGTATTAAGGCATTTTCGTCAGCAATTTAAATATATCTTAGTTGATGAATTTCAAGATACCAATTGGGCGCAGTATGAGCTTATTAAAATTTTAGCAGCCCCTAAAAATAATCTGATGGTAGTAGGTGATGATGATCAGGCGATTTATAAATTTCGGGGAGCGGCTATTGCTAATATTTTAAGTTTTCAAAAAGATTATAGTAAGGATAAAAAACATCCTTTAACCCAAATATTTTTAACTGATAATTATCGTTCCGGACAAAAAATACTAGATGTAGCTTATGATTTTATTCAATTAAACAATCCGGATCGTTTAGAATATCAATTAAAAAAATCAAAGAAGAAATCTAGTGGTATTTTAAATAAAAAATTAATTAGCCACAGCGAAGTTGCAGGCGAAGTGCAGGTATTAGGATTTACTGATAGCGCGGCTGAGATTGAAGGTATTGTAAATAAAATAGTAGTTTTAAAAAAAGCTGATTCTAAATTATTATGGTCAGATTTTGCTATTTTAGTACGTGCCAATGATGCCGCTACGGGCTTTGTTAGCTTTATGCGTAAAGTAGGCTTACCGCATCAATTTATGGCTTCGCGCGGACTCTATAATCAAGATATAGTTTTAGATATTATTGCCTATTTAAAGCTGCTTGATAATTATCATGAGTCTTCGGCTTTATTTAGAATTTTAAGTTTACCTCTTTTTTCTTTGGAATCAAGAAGCATTGTTAATTTAAGTCATTTAGCTAGTAAAAAGGCTTGGAGTTTATTTGCTGCACTACAAAATTATCGTTTGCATTTAGATTTGCCAGTTAGCGATCAGCGGACAATTGAAAAATTTATAAGCAGTTTAAATCAGCACTCTCAATTAACTAAAAATAAGCCAGTCTCGCAAGTAATTTATGCTTGGCTAGAAGATAGTGGTTATTTGCAGCTTTTGACTTTAGAACAAAATCAATACAATCAAGAACAACTAGGTTTTTTAAATCAGTTTTATCGTAAAATTAAGGCTTGGGAAGAACAGCATATTGGCAATGCTTCGGTGCGTGAATTTTTAACACAATTAAATTGGGAGTTAGACTCAGGGGAGCAGGGAGCCCTAGAAATGGCAGACGACGCTGGACCAGATGCGATTAGAATCATGACTGTTCATGGCGCTAAGGGTTTAGAATTTAAGTATGTTTTTGTGACTAATTTGGTACAGCTACGATTCCCAAGTAATGAGCGTCGTGATCCGATTGAATTGCCAGAACTGTTTATTAAAGAGCAATTGCCCCAAGGCGATGCTCATTTGCAAGAAGAACGGCGTTTATTTTATGTGGCTTTAACGCGTGCTAAACAGGCTGTGTTTTTGACTTGGGCTAAAGATTATGGTGGTAGTCGCCAGAAAAAACCCTCTCGCTTTTTAGAAGAAATTAATTTACCTAGTGAGCAAGTAGCAGAAACTGCCAGTATCAATGAAGTAGCTATAGTCAAAGCTGTGCCTCAAGCTTTAAAATACGAAAAGCCAAAAGCTTTTTCTTTTTCTCAGCTTAAAGCTTATGAAACTTGTCCGCGCCAATATTTTTACTCTTACGTAGTTAAAATTCCGGTTAAAGGTAGTCCCCAGTTTAGTTTTGGTAAAACTATGCATAATACTTTGCAAAAATTTTACCAACAAATAATGGAGGGTAAAAAAGCACAGCAAGGTGATTTATTTAAAGTTAAGGCAGAATTTAAAATACCTAGTCTTAATGATTTATTAAAAATTTATGAAAATGAATGGCTAGATGATTGGTATAATTCGGCATCAGAAAAAGAAAAATATCGTAAGCTGGGGAGTGATATTTTAAAAGAGTATTACCAGAAAAATGGACCTCATTTTTCCGTGCCTTTATTTTTAGAAAAAGGTTTTAATATTAAAGTTGATAATTTTACGGTCAGAGGTTTTATTGATCGGGTTGATGTGGTAGATAATGCCTGGGAGGTTATTGATTATAAAACTGGTAAAGCTAAAGATGCTAGCATTACTTTTGATGATAAAAAACAATTATTAATTTATCAGTTGGCTGCTGAAGAAGTTTGGCAAACGCAAGTTAAAGCTCTTACTTTTTATTATTTAAATAATAATACGCCAGTATCTTTTGTGGGTACTGATAAAGAAAAGCTAAAAGTTAAAGAATGGATGCTTGATATTATTGGGCAGATTTTGGCCGATGATTTTACGGCTTTGCCTGGGCATGCTTGTCAGTTTTGTGATTATAAACAAATTTGTCCATTTGTTAAAAATGTCTAGTATGAAAACTTTAAAGTTTGTAGCGCCTTTGCCAGATTTAATTTTAGCTGGTAAAAAAACTAGCACTTGGCGACTTAATGATGAGAAGAATATTATTGTTGATGATGAACTTAGTCTTTGTAATGCAGTGGGTCAGGAATTTGCCAGAGCCAAAGTGGTTGAAGTTTTATTTTCTAAATTAGGTAGTTTAGATGCCAAAGAAAAAGAGGGGCACGAGAGCTATGCGTCGGAACAGGAAATGTATGAAACTTTTTCTAGATTTTATAATTTAGCAGTTGGATCTACTACTGAAGTTAAAATTATCAAGTTTAAATTATTATAAAATATGAATAATATTTTTTTAATTTGTGGCTACGGAGTGCCAAAAAATATTTTACAAGATAATAATTATAATATTTATTTAAACATTGCTTTTAATCAGCTTTATAATTTTACGCAAGTAAAAAAGATTAATAATCCAATTATTATTTTTTCTGGTGGGCAGACTGATTGTTTTAAACCATATAATCGTCAAGAGGCTGTATTAATGAATTTATTTTTTAAAAAATGGTCGCAACGAATGCAACTAAAGAGCATAACTAAAAATTGGCAAATTTTACTAGAAAATAAATCATTATCAACTTTAGAAAATTTATTGTTTAGTAGAAATTTATTAAAATCAAAAAAAATTAAACAAGGAGCTTTATATATTATTCACGAACAGACACACGGTCATCGTCTAAAGATTTTGGTGCCTAAGATTTTTTCTAGTAGTTTTAATAAATTTTATTGGCCAATTGATTTTGATACTTCAGCCAATCGTTATTTGGGCGAGGATTTTTTACGAAAAAAAGAAGCTAAAACCTTGCGACATGATTTATGGTCTCTACAAAGTCAAGGTAATTTAATAAAACATCATAAATTATATCAAAAAAGGTTAATTTTTTTGCGCCAAGCTAAATCAGATAAGCATATAGACTTAGTAAGAAAGTGGTGGGAAAAACAATTAGAGATATAGAGCTTAGCGTTGATTTTTATAGGGTTTTTTGTTAAAATTAGCAGCAGATGAATCACAAAATATACAGCATAATAATGGGCATAATGATGGGCCTTTCTAGCTTTGGTTTTTTTATAATTATCTTTAATTTTGATCCCAGCCAGGCTAATTGGATAGTTTTTGCCTTGTTTTATTTAACCTTATTTTTATCGTCTTTGGGTTTATTATCGTTATTAGGTTTTTGGTTAAGACGCTTATTTAGTAAGGAACGTATGCAAAATCGTTTAGCAATTATTAATTCTTTAAGGCAGGGTTTAATCATGGCTTTAGTGGTAGTAATAGCCATGTGGTTACAATCAGCGCGTTTACTTACTTGGTGGAATACAATACTATTGGCACTGGCGGCGGCTGCGCTGGAATTTGTTATTTTATTATTTCGACGTGACCCAGAAGAGAGTTTGCTTAAGTAGGATAAATTAATTTTATGGAAAAAAAATTAGGTGAATTAAAAAATAATTTTTGGAAAGAAATAGAGTCAATTAAAGATTCTAGGACCTTATTTGATCTTAAAAATAAATATTTAGGACGCAAGGGTCTGCTTGCCGATACTTTAAAAGATTTAAAAGATTTAGCCGCTGAAGAAAAGCCAAAAATTGGCCAAATTGCTAATCAGTTAAAAGAAGAGCTAACTAATGTTTTTGTAAAATTAGAAGAAAAATTTGGCGCTAGCGGAGAGAATTTAGATTTTGATCCTACTTTGCCAGGTCATTTAAGGCCAGTTGGTCATTTGCATCCTTTGACCAATATTCAAAATGAAATTGAACAAGCTTTTTTGCAAATGGGATTTACTGTTTTTGACGGACCACAACTTGAATCAGAGTATTACAACTTTACAGCTTTAAATATTCCCGAAGAACATCCGGCTCGTGATACTCAAGACACTTTTTGGTTAGATGATGGCAATCTATTGCGTACGCACACTTCTAATTTACAAGTACGTATGTTAGAAAAATACGGTGCTCCTTTTAGAGGTATTTTTCCGGGTAGGGTATTCCGCTTCGAATCAACTGATGCTTCGCATGATCACACCTTTCATCAATTAGAGGGTTTGATGGTAGATAAAAATATTAACATTGGCAATTTAATTGCGGTAATGAAGTCATTGTTATCAGCTGTCTTTAAGACAGAGGTAACAGTGCGTTTGCGTCCTGGGTTTTTTCCTTTTGTTGAGCCTGGCTTTGAAATGGATATCAAGTGTTTAATCTGTGATGGTAAGGGCTGTTCGGTTTGTAAACAATCGGGCTGGGTAGAATTAATGCCTTGTGGCATGGTTCACCCCAAGGTATTGTCAGCCGCTGGTATTGACCCTAACGCTTATTCAGGCTTTGCTTTTGGCCTAGGTTTGACGAGACTAGTTATGATGAAGTATAGAATTAATGATATTAGATTACTTACTTCAGCTGACTTAAGATTTTTAAATCAATTTTAATATATGTATCTTTCCTTAAATTGGGTAAAAAATTGGCTAAAAATTCCAAATAATTTAAGCCACAAAGAAATTGCCTTAGCTCTCACCATGTCCACGGTCGAGGTTGAGGAAGTTTTAGATCAGGCTAAAGATTTAGAAGGAATTGTAGTTGGCAAGATTAAGCAGATTACTAAACATCCGCAAGCTGATTTATTACAAGTATGTCAGGTATCATTAGGCGAAACCCAAGAACAGATAGTTTGTGGTGGTTCCAATTTACGTACCGGCATGTTAGTAGCGGTAGCTACTATTGGTAGTAAGGTGCGTTGGCACGGCCAAGGCGATTGGGTAAGGCTAGCTGCTACCAAAATTAGGGGTGTGGAAAGTAGGGGTATGATTGTGGCTGCTTCAGAAGTCGGTTTAGATTTATTATTTCCAACTAATAATGAAAAAGAAATTATTGATTTATCGGATTTTAAAATAAAAGCCGGTCAAAAATTAAGCCAGGCTTTATCATTGGATGATGTGATAATTAATATTGATAACAAGTCAATTAACCATCGTCCTGATTTGTGGGGCCAATATGGCTTAGCGCGAGAGTTGGCAGCTATTTATCGTGTTAAATTAGCTGAATATAAAATAGAACCCTTGGCTTATCAGGATAAATTAGGACTAAAAGCGGAAGTGCAAGATCCAAGTAGCTGTTATCGTTATTCGGCTTTAGCTCTTAGTAATGTCAAAGTAGCTGAATCGCCTTGGTGGCTAAAAGTAAAATTACTAGCAGTGGGCTTGCGCCCAATTAATAATATAGTTGATGCCACTAATTTTGTTATGTATGAGCTGGGTCAACCATTACATGCTTTTGATGCCAAGCAAATTGAAGATCATAAAATAGTAGTAAAGTTAGCCAAAGCAAATGATAATTTTGTAACTCTAGACGGTGTTAAAAGAAAGCTTAGTGGTGAGACTTTGATGATTGCCGATGGTAAAAAATATTTAGCTATTGCTGGTATTATGGGCGGTCAAAACAGCGAGATAGTTAAAGACACTACGGATATTATTTTAGAATCAGCTTGCTTTAAAGCTTCTACTATTCGTCGCGCTTCTCAATTTTTAGGTTTACGTAGTGAGAGCTCAGCTCGTTTTGAAAAATCTTTAGATCCAAATTTGACTTTACTTGCTCTCCATAAGGTAGCGCGTTTAATTTTAGCTATGAATCCAGAGGCCGAGGTTTCCAGTAACTTAATAGATATTAATAACAATCCTTTTAAAGAAATATCTTTAACAGTGCCAGAAAGCCTTTTGCTTGATAGAATGGGCACAGTAATTCCTGCTAAAGAGATTAAAGATATTTTAACTCGTTTGCAATTTAAGGTTGATTATAAGAAAAAAGTATTTAATATTCAGGTGCCATCATTTAGGGCTACTAAAGATATTTCTGTGCCAGAAGATATTGTAGAGGAGGTGTCACGTATTTATGGTTATGATAAATTGCCTTATGTATTGCCACAATTAACTTTGCAGGAACCAATTTTTGATATAGCGCATGATGCCGCTAAAGAAATAAAAACTTGGTTAGCTTGGGGACAGGCCTATACCGAAGTAAGCACCTATCCATTTACTAATCAATTTTGGGCCAATACTCTTGGCTTTGATTTAACCAAAAATATCAAAGTCAAAAATGCGGTTAGTCCAGATCAAGCTTATTTGAATACTTCGTTATTACCAAATTTGTTTAATGCGGCCGAAGAAAATTATCGTTGGCATAATAATTTTAAAATTTTTGAATTAGAAAGAGTTTTTGATAAAAAAGAAAATAGTAATTATCATACAGACCAAAGTCATAAGGGTTTCTTGCCCCAGCAACCAAAACATTTAACTGGCATAGAGTTATGTGAATGTGATGCCGAAACAATGTATCTTTCAGTAAAAGGATTATTAGAATCATTACTAAAACATTGGGGCTTAAATTGTAATTGGGAAAATCTTAATTTGCCCTATGCCAGCATTGCTGGTCGGATAACTTTTCAGGATATTGAGTTAGGTCAGTTTGGTCTATTAAAAAAAGAATTATTTACTAGTGCTAAACAAAAAGTTAATCTTGGTTTTTGGGATTTAAATTTTTCAACTTTGATAAAATATATCAACTCTAGTAAAACATATACATTTTTACCAAAATATCCAAGTATTGATCGTGATATTGCTATTGTTATTGATAAACAAATTACTTGGCAGAGCATTGCTCAAGAAATAAATAAGGTCTCAAGCCTGATTCGTAATCTAGAACCTTTTGATGTTTATACTGGTAAAGAAGTGCCAGAAAATCAAAAGTCCTTAGCTTTCCACCTAGAATTTCGTAGTGATGACCGTACTTTACTAACAGAAGATGTGGACCAATTAATGGCCACTATTTTAGCTAATTTGGAGAAAAAATTTAAGGCAAAATTACGCTAATATTAGATAAAAAAAATAGATAAGAAACAACCTAATTTTAGGTTGTTTTTTTCTTGTTTTTATGCTAAAATATAAGCAATTAATAAGCTAAAATTAGAGCTTAAATTTTTATTTAAATATTCTTATATGTCAAAGCAAGTTAAAGAAAAACCAGTTAAAAAAGCCGGCTATACAGCTGAAAATATTACTGTCTTAGAAGGATTGGATCCTGTTCGCAAACGTCCAGGCATGTATATCGGTAATACGGCGGCGGTTGGTTTACATCACTTGATTTGGGAGGTGGTTGATAATGGTATTGATGAAGCTATGGGTGGTCATGCCGACACTATTGAAGTAAGTCTTTTGCTAGAAGGCATGGTAAAAGTTAGAGATAATGGCCGTGGTATTCCAGTTGAAACCCATAAAGTCACTAAAAAATCAGCCTTAGAAACTGTTATGACTACTTTGCATGCCGGTGGCAAATTTGGCGAAGGTGGCGGTTATAAAGTATCAGGTGGTTTGCACGGCGTCGGTGTATCAGTAGTAAATGCTTTGTCGGTTTATATGCGCAGCGAAGTAGAGCGTGATGGTAAAATTTGGATGCAAGAATATCGTCGCGGTAAAGCAGTAGCCAATGTTAAAGCTATTGGTAAATCAGATCGAACTGGTACTACCCAGATTTTTCAACCTGATCCGACTATTTTTACAGTTTTAGAATTTGACTGGCAAACAGTAGTTGAGCATTTACGTCAGCAAGCTTACCTTACCAAGGGTGTAAAGATTAATATTTTTGATGAACGTGATCCAAAAAATATTAAAAGCTATCGTTATTATTTTGAAGGCGGTATTGCTTCTTATATTCGTCACTTAAATTTTAATAACGAAGCTAAACAAGAAAAAGTTTTTTATGTAAATAAAGATAAAGAAAATATTCAAGTGGAAATTGCTTTTCAGTACACTACTGATTACCGTGAAGTAATGTATGCTTTTGCTAATAATATTTATAATCCAGAAGGTGGTTCCCATTTGGTTGGTTTTAAAACAGCCTTAACCAGGATTTTAAATAAATACGCTCGTAAAAATGGTTATCTAAAAGAAAAAGATGATAATCTTACTTCAGATGATGTGCGTGAAGGATTGACAGCTATCGTGAGTGTCAAGTTACCAGAGCCACAATTCGAAGGTCAAACTAAAGCCAAGCTTGGTAACGTTGAAGTAAGGCCAGTGGTAGAGTCAATCTTTTCAGAATCTTTAGATTCCTTTTTAGAAGAAAATCCACGCGATGCCAAAGAAATATTAGGCAAATGTTTACTGGCCGCTCAAGCTAGAATTGCAGCCCGTTCGGCTCGCGAAACAGTGTTGCGCAAAGGTATGTTAGAGGGTTTAACTTTGCCTGGTAAACTAGCAGATTGTTCTAATCGTGATTCAAAAGATTCAGAATTATTTATTGTTGAGGGTGATTCAGCTGGCGGTTCTGCTAAGCAGGGTAGAGATCGTAAGTTTCAAGCTATTTTGCCTTTGCGAGGTAAGATTTTGAATGTCGAAAGAGCTCGTTTAGATAAAATGTTAGCTAACAACGAAATTAAATCTTTAATTATTGCCTTGGGTACTAATATTGGTGAACAATTTAACATTGAAGATTTACGCTATGATCGTATTGTTATTATGACTGATGCCGATGTTGATGGCGCTCATATTAGGACATTGCTCTTAACTTTATTTTATCGCCATTTGCCAGATTTAGTAAGGCAAGGTCATATTTACGTAGCTCAACCGCCATTGTATCGTGTTCAGCAAGGCAAAGAAATTAATTATGTTTATAATGATGCTGATTTAGATAAGCTCAAGAAAAAATACGGACTCAAAGAAGAAGATTTATTGGTGACTGATTATAGTGCTGATAATGATGAAGAAAAATCAGAAGAAGAGCAGGCAGCAACAGTATCTAAAAAGGTGGCTAAAGTTAATATCCAGCGTTACAAAGGTTTGGGAGAAATGAATCCAACTCAGTTATGGGAAACTACCATGAATCCTAATTCTCGAGTTTTAAAAGTAGTAAGTGTTGAAGAGGCTGCTAAGGCCGATGAAGTTTTTGAAGTGTTAATGGGTGCTGATGTTGCTCCACGTAAAAAGTTTATTCAGACTCACGCTAAAAATGTAAAAAACTTAGATATTTAATTTTTGGTCTAATGCCAGAATTTGGATTAAGTACCATTTATATTTTAACTATTAGTAAGCTAGTTCTACTGGCTTATTTAATTTTTTTGTTTTTGGCTTGGCGTTATAAATTTAAACCAGTTGTTTTTTTGATAGCTACAGCTTTGTCTATTATTATTTTTTATCTAGTGCTAGCTTATCCTTTGCGTCAATTTTGGTGGGGGACAGTCGGCGATGAATTATTAATAGCCGCTTATTTGACCAAAGCCATGTCAGTTAACTGGTGGTCAGATTTTTATTATTCTTACTTGCCAAATTTTTATCCACCATTATATTTTTGGTTAACAGGTTTAATAGCAGCGCCTTTTGTTCACAATGCAATTGGCGCAGCAAAAATAGGGGTGATTTGGACTTTAGTAGTTTGGTTTTTTGGGTCTTACATTTATCAAGCTTGGTTTTGGAAAAAAATTTATAAATCAGACCAAAATAAAATTACTGTTATAAATCAAGCTTGGTTTTGGTTTTTGGTACCAACAGCTTATTTTTTGTTGTTAGATTTTGACACTATTATTTTTAAACCTTACGAAACTTTAGCTGCCTTAGGCTGTGGCTTGTGGTTAATTTTATTATTTCAAGTTTTAGATCAGGATCATTGGCCCAAAAAATATTATTGGTGGTTTGGCATTAGTGGGGGCTTGTTATTTTTGTTATTTTATTTTTGGTGGCTAGTAATGATGCCATTATTAATTTTTTTGATTTTTAAACAAACAGCCAAGCTTAGATCTTTTATACGACTATGCTTAGTAGCTGCTTTAATGTTGTTTGTTAGTTTGCCCTATTTATTACCATTATTTTGGTCTTATTTAAAATATGGTATAGAAAATTGGCAAGCTAGATTTTTTGTTGTTAGCGACTTTTTTACTTATTTGCCTTGGGGAAGTTCTGTAATTAGAAATATCTTTATTTTTTTAAGTATTGCCAGCTTTGCTTTATTTTATAAACAAAAAGTAGTCAAAATTAGTTTAAGTGCAATACTGGCGTGCTATTTTTACCAAGGGCTTTCTTTATTATCATTTTTATTTTTTCAAAATCCTATTCAGGCAGCCAAGCCATTCTTATTTTTTGGTGGTATTTTTATAGCTATTGCTTTGAGCTATGGCCTAATATCTTTTTATCAAGCCATAAAAATAGAGCGGTGGCGATCAATTTTTATTTTAATATTAAGCTTATTAGCGCTTAGTCAATTACCAATGATTAAGTTTATAGATGACCCAGTGGTATTAAGACAGATTGAAATTGATTTAAAACCATCGCAAGCCATCGAAGAGCTTTCTGGATTAATAAAAGAAAAGATTCCCGATTATGAAAAACGTACTTGGCTATACAGCGGTGAAGCCAGATTTAATGTTTATTTGCCTTTATCTTATTATTTAGCTCATAGTCCACATTTTAGCCACCATGCTGCTAATTATAGTCAGCGTTTAGATTTTGTGACCAAGTTAATTAAGGCTAAAGATGCTGATGCTTTTACTCAATTGGCTGATCAAGCTCCAATGCAGGCAATTGATGCCATGCTTCTTTATACCCAGCCGAGTTTGGCAGCAGAAAATATTTATAGTATTTTTTTATGGTCGGATAATTATCCTAATGGCGGTAAGGATAGGACCCTTTATTTGCCAGCTAATTTAGTCAGCGAAAAAGATTGGCTGCTAGTAGCTGAAAAAAATAATTGGAAAATTTTTATTAGAAAATAAAATTAATTTTTAAATCTATGCCTTTTTCTCCAAGACATACAATTGCCGTTGTTGGTGCTTCAAATAATCCAGATAAATATGGTTGTAAAGTGTTAGCTGATTTACAAGTAGCCCAATGGTGTGTGATTCCTATTAACCCCAAGGGTGGTAAAATATTAGGCATTACTGCTTATCCAAGTATTTTGCAAGTTCCTCAAAAAATTGATGGGGTTATTTTTGTTACCAAACCAGAAGTTACAGAGCAAGTTTTATTTGATGTTAAACAAAAGGGTATTTATGATGTTTGGTTTCAACCAGGCTCAGTTAGCGAGACGGCCCTTCAATTTTGCGAGGAAAACAACATAAAATATATAAAAGATGCTTGTATTATGACAGAAAGGCTTAAAAATGGCTAATATTAGCTAATTTTACTTAAAATATAGCCGTGATTTGGCCGCTCTTGCTAAAATTTTTTGTTTATGATATACTAATGGCACATTAAACAGCTTCCCGAGCTGTTTTAAAGAACTTAAGTTTTCCTTATGGACAAATTGTTTAATTATTTTAAAGGAGCTAAAGAAGAGCTAGCTAAAGTAGTTTGGCCTTCTAGACAAACTACTATTAATCATACTCTGATGGTAATTTTGATTTCAGTCGGTATTGCCTTATTTCTAGGGGCAGTTGACTACGGCTTAAGCAGATTACTAGAAATATTGATTATTAGATAAAATATTTATTTTATAAAATATGCCAAAGCAAACATCACAACAAGGTCGACGTTGGTACGTCTTGCACACCTATTCTGGTTACGAAGAAAATGTTTCTAGAAATTTAAAACAAAGAATTGAATCCATGGATATGGAAGATAAGATTTTCGATGTTTTAATTCCAACTGAAACTAAGATCAAAATCAAAAATGGTAAACGTAAAACCGTTAAAGAAAAAATCTTTCCCGGTTATGTTTTAGTTAATATGATTGTGACTGATGCTTCTTGGTATGTAGTTCGTAATACTCCAAATGTTACTGGTTTTGTGGGTTCTGGTACAACTCCAACCCCTGTTTCTGAAGATGAGGTTAAATCATTACTTTCTCGTATGGGCGAAGAAGAGCCAGAATTTAAAATTGATATTGCGGTTGGTGAATTGGTTAAAATTACCGATGGACCATTTAAAGATTATGAAGGTAAAGTTTCCGAAATCGATGAAGCCCGCGGTAAAGCCAAAGTCTTGGTTTCTATGTTTGGTCGCGAAACGCCAGTTGAATTAGATTTTTTACAAATTAAAAAAGTATAGTTAATCCCATAATAGAAGAGCTTCTATTCTATTTTAAATTAAAATTTTATGGCAAAAGAAATTAAACAGATAGTTAAATTACAAGTTACCGGCGGCAAAGCAAATCCTGCTCCTCCAGTTGGTACTGCTTTAGGACCTCATGGTGTTAATATTCAAGAGTTTTGTGTAAAATTTAATGATGCTACTAAAGATAGAGCTGGTGAAGTTGTGCCAGTAGAGCTTACTATTTACACTGATCGTACTTTTACTTTTATCTTAAAGACTGCCCCAGCCTCTGAGCTTATTAAGAAAAAGATTAATCTAGCTAAAGGTTCTTCTAAACCATTACAAGATAAAGTAGGAGTGTTAACCAATGCCCAGCTTACTGAGATTGCTCAGGCTAAAATGTCTGATTTAAATACCACTGACATTGAAGCAGCTAAAAAGATTATTGCTGGAACTGCTCGGCAGATGGGTGTAAAAATTGAAGGTTAATTTTTTTGAGGGAGCTTGCTAGTTCGAGCTAAGCGTTAATACCTCGCAAATAATTTAATATATGTCAAAAGTTAGTAAGAGATTAAAAGCAGTTCGCGCCCAAGTGGCTGATAAGATTTATAGCCATGAAGAAGCCATTGCTTTGGTAAAAGCAACTGCTGCTTTAAAATTTGATGCTACCGTAGAATTACATGCCCATTTAGGTATTGATCCTACTAAGGGTGATCAATTAATTCGTGGCTCAGTAGTTTTACCACATGGTAGTGGTAAAAAAGTAAGAGTAGCTGCTTTTGTGCCAGATAATTTAGCAAAAATTGCTAAAGAGGCCGGTGCAGATGTTGTTGGTGGTGAAAGTTTAATTGAGCAAATTAAAAAAGACAATAAATGTGATTTTGATATTGCAGTAACCGTGCCTGAAATGATGAAAAATTTAGCTGCTATTGCCAGAATCTTGGGTCAAAAAGGTTTAATGCCTAATCCTAAAACCGGTACTATTGATACCGATGTTAAGAAAATGGTGACTGAACTTAAGGCTGGAAAAATATCATTTAAAAATGATAATACCGCTAATATTCATGTGCCGATTGGTAAAGCCTCTTATACTGAGGAGCAGTTACTTGCTAATTTGAAGACCTTTGTGGACACTTTAAAAAAAGCTAAGCCCCAAGGCGTAAAAGGTAGTTATATTAAAAGCTTACATCTAAGCTCTACTATGGGACCTGGAATCAGAGTAAATACAAATTAATTTTATATAAAAACTAATCTGAAGAGATTAGTTTTTTGTTTGCCTAAAATAATTCTTTATGTTAAGGTGGAAAAATAATTAAGAAAAAGTTATATGCAATTAATTATTACTAAAAATTTAGCCGAAATTAAACCGGAAATAGTGTTTTTTCCAGTTTTAGAAGATGCTTTAAAAATAGATAAAATATTTAATCAATTAGAAAGTGCAGAGTCTAAGCTGCTTTTGGCTAGGTGTAAACGAGAAAATTTTCAAGGCAAAGCAGGGCAAATTTTTATTATTCATAAGCCTGACCGTCAGGTAGTTATTTTAGGCACTGGTCAGAAACAAAAGTTAAATTTAGAAGATTGGCGAGTGTTAGCCGGGCAAATGATTAGTTATTTAAAAAAATACCAAGCTAAAAATGTTGGCATATCAGCTAGTAGTTGGCTACTAGCTAATCAAAATTATGAAGCTCTAGCTTTGGGTTTAGCAGAAGGTTTGTTTTTAGCTAGTTATGATTTTGATAAATATCGCAAACCAATAAAAGATCAAATAAAGATAAAGATAGAAAATTTGTTTATTGAACTTGCTAGTGCTAAAAAAAATAAATTTATTTCGGCTTGGCAAGTTGGAGAATTGCAAGCCAAGGCTACTATTTTAGCTAGAGATTTGGTGAATGAGCCGGCTAATATTATGACACCTACTTTTTTAGCAAATATAGCCAAAGATATTGCCAAAAAATCAAAGCAGATTAGAGTGCGTATTTTAGAAAAAGAAGCAGTACTTAAGCTTGGAATGGGTGCTTTTGTGGGCGTTGATCAAGGTTCTCAGGAAGATTTAAAATTTATTCATTTAGTTTATAAGCCAAAAACTAAACCAAAAGATCGTTTAGCTTTAGTTGGCAAAGGTGTTACTTTTGATAGTGGTGGCTTAAATATCAAAACCGGTGACCATATGGGTCAGATGAAGATTGATATGGCAGGAGCAGCTACGGTTTTAGGCGTTTTTTCTAGTTTGACAGAGCTAAATATAAAAAGTGAAGTGCACGGGATTATTGCTGCTTGTGAGAATATGCCTTCTGGTAGCGCTCTAAGGCCTGGTGATATTGTCAAAAATATGCAAGGCAAAACTATTGAGATTGGTAATACTGATGCGGAAGGCAGAGTAACTTTAGCTGATTCTCTGGCTTATGCTCAAAAATTAGGTATTAAAAAAATTATTGATTTAGCAACTCTGACTGGAGCTATTATGGTGGCCTTGGGCACTGATTATGCTGGTTTATTTAGTAATGATGAAGAATTAAGCAAAGACCTATTAAAAGCAAGTAAACAAAGCGCTGAAAAAATATGGCCATTACCCTTAGCACCAGAGTATAAGCATCTAAATGCAAGCTTAATAGCTGATATCCGTAATATTCCTAGTAATCGTTTAGGTGGAGCAATTACAGCTGCTTTATTTTTACAGGAGTTTGTAAATGAAGATGTGGCTTGGGCGCATTTAGATATTGCAGCACCTGCTTATGCGGAAAAAACAATGAATGCTTATACGCCAGTGGGCGGAGTTGGTTTTGGGGTGCGCACAATTTTAGAGTATTTAAAAAAATAAATAATATAAAAACTCCCACTTAGAGTGGGAGTTTTTTAGTTATATTGATTAGCAGCATCGCTAAAGCCTTTGTTGAGAAGTAATTCTAGGATTAAATGGCTGGTATCGATAATTTCTGGTATTTTTTTATTTTCTTCAGCTGTAAATTTAGCTAAAACAAAGTCTTCGGCTTTTCCAGTTTGAGGGCCAATACCTAAACGAATTCTGATAAAATCTTGGGATTTCAAGTGTTTAATAATGGATTCCAAACCCTGATGTCCGCCACTAGATCGATTTTGAGAAAGACGGATAGTGCCAAAAGTTAAGTCTAGATCATCATAAATTACAATAATATTTTCAGGGCTGATTTTATAGAACTGGGATAAGGCTGCGACTGCTTCGCCAGACTTATTCATAAATGTTAAAGGCTGACTTAAAATTATTTTTTCTCTGCCCCAAAGATATTCAGCAATCTGGCTATTTTTATCGGGTGATTTTTTCCAACTCAGCTTTTGTTTATCAGCTAGTTTACTTAGGGATAGCCAGCCAAAATTATGACGAGTGGCAAGATATTCGGGGCCGGGATTTCCTAATCCTACTATTAATTTCATAGTTTATTTTTTATCAAAAACATTTTTAGTTTTAGTAATACTCATTTTAATAGGTACACCAATAAAGCCAAATTTGCGACGTAAACCATTTTCTATAAAACGTAAATAAGAATAATGCAGCTCGCTTTTAAAATCTATTTTTATTTGAAAATAAGGAGGATTAGTGCCAGCTTGCTTAAGGCTATAGATGTAGGGTTGTTTGGTGCCTTTGCCTCGGGATGGTTTATGTCTTTTAACTAAAGACTTGAGCAGTTTGGAAAGAGCGTTATCATCAATATTTTTATGCTTCTCTTCCCAGATATTTATAATTAAAGGCAAAATTTTACTTAAACGGGTTTTTTCTAAAGCAGATGTAAATAAAATTGGCGCCCAAGTAACAAAAGGAAAAAAGTCTTGGTAATAAGTAACGTATTTATTGATAGTATCAGTATCTTTACTAGGAATTAGATCCCATTTATTGGCTAAAATTATTACACCTTTGCCAGCATCGACTAATTCTTGCAATAAATTTTTATCTTGCCAACTTAAAGATTTACTAACGTCAGTAGCTAGGATGCAGATATCAGCTTTTTTTAAACTATTTAAGCTCATAGCAATACTTTGTTTTTCAAAAGAATCACCAGTTTTTTTAGCTCGGCGTCTCCAGCCCGCAGTATCAATAAAGGTGATTTGTCGGCCTTGATAATTAATTGCAATATCTTGAGCATCGCGAGTAGTATGAGGGCTGTCAGAAACAATTAATCTTTCTTCGCCAAGTAAAGCATTAATTAAAGATGATTTACCAACGTTAGGTTGGCCAATAATAGCCACCTTAATATTTTGACTAGCATCAGGTTTTTTCTTTAATCTTTTCTTTTGGCTGCTAAGTTTAGCTACAATTTCGTCAAGTAGATCGCCAGTGCCAACACCACTACGAGCAGAAATTATTTGGGGGTCACCTAAATTTAATTGGTAAAACTCAGCCGTTTGTTGTCTAAGTTTAGGGTTATCTACTTTATTAGCTACCAGAATAACAGGTTTTTTATATTTTTTTATCGCTTGCGCTAAAATTCTGTCATCTGGTAAAACACCGCAGTGAGTATCGCTGACCATTAGGATCAAATCAGCTTCGGCTAAGGCCTTTTCTGCTTGTTTATTAATATTTTTTTCTAACTCATCTTTAGGTTTAGGGATTAAACCGCCAGTATCTATTAATTGAAATTCAAGACCACCCCAATAACAATTGGCGTAATTACGATCACGAGTAGTACCAGCAATTGGCGAGACAATTGCTTTGGGTGCTGATATTAAGCGATTAAATAGAGTAGACTTACCAGCATTAACATGTCCAGCTATTGCTACCTTGTATTGTGAGGCCATTATTTTAGTTTATTCATTTATTATACCATTAAATGCCGGAGTACTGGAAACAGTGCTACTGGCTGTGGTGCTAGCAGTAGTGCTGCTCAAAAGGCTAGGATCAATGGTTGGCACTAAGAGTTTAGTTTCATCTATTTGTTGGTCAAGTCCTAAAACTATAACAAAATCTAATTTTACTAGTTCGCCATTTTTATCTTTGATATTATGTTTTTGAGCAATTAGAGTAGCTGCATAGTCGGAATTTGGTTTATTATCCGCTTTTGTTTGAAATATGTTTTCTAAAGATTTTTCGGTGTAAGGTTTATCGTTGTTATAGCTATAAATCACAGTGCTAACTTTATTTTGAGTGGAATCATTGCCATAACCCAGGGCATTGTAGCCCATTTGTTGCAAATAGTTTAAAGCTTTTAAGGCTAGTCCTTCGACACTGGTGCCATTTAAAATTAGGATATTGGCTTGTTCGGCTGGTATTTTAGTAAAGTTAAAGATATTTTTTATCAATTCTTGTATCTTAGTATAATTACCGCCGATTGGTTGCAAGATGTAGGCGCCACTTTCAGCAATGCCACTTTTTAGATAGCTGCCTGGCCGATCGTCGATTGATTGAGTAATAATATCTTGGGTTTTTAGGCCTTTGGCTAAATGGGCAAGCTTTACAGCCTCCCAAGGTTCCATGTCAGTTTGGCTGTATTGATTCATTAAAGAAAAAATACTAGTGATTTTTTTAGGGTTCACCCAAGTGTTAAAAGAAGTAATTTTTTCTTTAACAGCCAAAATAATTTTTTGTTGTCTCTTGATACGACCAAAATCAGAACCTTCACCGTTATTGCCATGACGAGAACGGGCAAAGCGTAGGGCAGTAAGACCATCCATTTTTTGTTCGCCAGCTTTGAAAGATATGGTTTGAGTTTTAAAATCAGCTGTCGGAAACTGGTAATCAGTAAAGGCTTTATCAACTGTAACTTCAATACCGCCGATAGAGTCAATAATTTCAATAAAACCTTGAAAATCTACAGCGCCATAATAGTGGATAGGAATATTAAAGTTATCTTCTACTACTTTTTTCATTAATTCTCCGCCTTGGCCGTTTTCTTGCTCGCCGTAAGTATAAATATTGTTGATTTTAGTGTAAGAGCCTTTATAAAATACTACCATGTCTCGGGGTATGGAAAATAAAGCCGCTTCTTTAGTTGATGGTTTAAAACTAGCGATAATAACAGTATCGGTTAAATAAGGGCCACTATGACCTTCGCCACCCATGCCGAGGAGTAAAAAATTAATACGATCATCAGCTTCACCTTGTAAACTTTTTTGGCTAGGGTAGAGGATATGGGTAATTTGTCTTACTAAATAACTATTTTTTACACCACCTAAAAATCCTTCGTTGTCAGCTGATAATATTGAACCAGCAATTGAAAATAAAATAATTAAAAAAATAAAACAACAAGAAATTTTTTTTCTTTTTGTTTTTTTTAGCGTAGCCGGAGTTCTTTCTTCGCTAGGGTTTTTATATGATTCTAAGCTATGTTGATTAGTATCACTAATTTTTTGTTGTTTAAAATCGGCAGCCATTACTGGTTTCTCTTAATTTTTATAAAATCTAAAAAATGATGATAAAAGCAGATGGATTATAGTATTTTATTGACTAAAAGTCAAACCTAAAAAATGGCAATTTTGACGATAAAAAGGGCTTAAAAGGCTATTTGCTTTTAGTTTTAGCTTTGTGTATAATAAGTCTATTATCTTTTATTTTTTGTAATTTTTATGGGGAATTTTGATAAAAATGTTATGCCAACAAAAAACTCTCAAGAGCCAGAGCCTAATTTTAATTTAGAACAACTATCAAGCGAAGACGATCCTGGTACTGTTAGTTTTGCTAAAAAAGTTGGTTTATTTATTTTTGAGATTGTTAAAGTTGTTTTAATCTCTTTAGCTATTATTTTACCGATTCGTTATTTTTTAGTGCAGCCTTTCTATGTTGAAGGAGCTTCGATGGAACCAAATTTTTATGATAAAGAATATTTAATCATCGATGAAATATCTTATCGTTTTGAAAATCCACAAAGAGGAGAAGTAATTATTTTGAAAAATCCTAATGATAGACATTTTTACTTTATCAAGAGAGTGGTTGGCTTGCCTGGTGAAAAAATAGCAGTTTTGAATGGACGGGTTTTTATCAATGATAAGCAACTTGAAGAAAGTTATATTAAAAATTTTTCACACGATGACTACGGTCCAACTACTTTAGCTGATGATGAATACTTTGTGATGGGCGATAATCGCAATAATAGCAGTGACTCTAGATATTTTGGACCATTAAATCGCAAAGATGTCATTGGTCGAGTTTGGGTCAGGGGCTGGCCTTTAAATCGATTTAATACTTTTAATCCACCAACTTACCAATAATTAAATTAATTTATGTCTCAGAAAAAAGTTAAAAAAAGCCCGATTCAATTAGTAAAGGGCATGAAGGATATTTTGCCAGACGAACAGATGTATTGGCAATGGATACGCGAAGAAGTTGATAATTTTGCTCGTCATTATAGTTTTTCTAGGATTGATACCCCCATTGTTGAGTTTACCAATTTATTTAAAAGAACAGTTGGTGAAGAAACAGACATTGTTAGCAAAGAAATGTATTCTTTTGTCATGTCTGACGGTGATAAATTATCATTACGCCCAGAAAATACTGCTGGCGTGGTTCGTAGCTATATAGAGCATGGTATGCTTAATATGCCTCAGCCAGTTAAGCTGTATTATTTTGGTCAGCAATTTCGTCATGATAAACCACAAGCAGGTCGTTATCGCCAATTCTGGCAATTTGGTTTTGAAGCTATAGGTGAAACTGATCCGGTAATTGATGCTCAATTAATTACTATTTCTCACAATTTTCTTAAAAGTTTAGGCTTAGAAGTTGAAGTTCAAATAAATAGTGTTGGTGATGCTAATTGCCGGCCCCAGTATCTAAAGGCTTTAAAGGCTTATTATCAAAATCACCGCAAAGAATTGTGCTCAGATTGCCAAAATCGTTTTAATAAAAACACTTTGCGTTTACTTGATTGTAAAAATGCCAAGTGTCAGGAACTGGCAAATTCTGCTCCGCAAATGGTTGATTATTTATGCGAAAGCTGTAAAGAGCACTTTATGGGTGTTTTAGAGTATTTAGATGAGTTAGATATTACCTATAGTTTAAACGCCAAGATTGTCAGGGGTTTAGATTATTATACTAAAACAGCCTGGGAAATAGTGGAAACTAGTGAAGCCGGTAAATTGCAAGCCTTGGGTGGTGGCGGTCGTTATGATGAGTTAATTGAGACTTTAGGTGGTCGTCCGACACCAGCGGTTGGTTTTGCAATCGGGGTTGAGCGAGTGATTATTAAATTGCAAGAGAAAAAGATTGCACCACCAAAAATGCACCAATTAGATTTATATGTAGCTCAACTTGGGATCGAGGCACGAAAAAAATCTTTGAAATTATTTGAAGAGCTAAGAGCGGATGGCTTTGAAGTAGGTGAAAGTATTGTTAAAAAAGGTTTAAAAGATCAAATGGAAGCAGCCAACAGAAGGGGTGTAAAATATACTTTGATTTTAGGACAAAAAGAAATTACTGACGGCACTGTATTACTTAGAGATATGGAAAGTGGCGTGCAAGAAGTAATAGATTATCGTAAAGTAAAGAGCGAAGTGCGCAAGCGTTTAAGTCAAGAAGGTACTCGGGTAATAAAGCTCAAAAAAATTAAGTAGGTAGATTTTTTAAATATCACACTTAAAGCTGTGGATAATTTTTATATTTGTCTAACGTTGACTTTTGTAGTTAAATCTGTCATTATATAAGGGATAATAATTACTTTTTAAAGCTAGTTATTTATCAGTTTATTTATTTAATATTTTAAGTCACAGGGGAGGTGAAATTGTGTTGGAAGTTAAACGCAAAGATAATGAATCTTTTGAAAGCTTGATTCGTCGTTTTACTAAAAAAACCATTCAAAGTGGTAAAATCATCCAAGCAAAAAAAGTCAGATTTTTCAATAAACCAAAAACTAAACGGGCATTGAAATCCAGCGCTTTACGTCGGCAAAAAATTGCTGGGCGTTTAGATTATTTGAAACGCATTGGCAAACTTGATGATAATGCTTTGCAGAGAGCAAAAAAATTATAATTTTTAGTTTTTGTCTATTAGTAAATTTGCTAGTAGACAAAGCCATAAATATTATATATGGCCTTGAGTGAACAAATAGAGAATGATTTAAAAAATGCTTTACGAGAAAAAAACGAAAGCCTGGTTTCTTGTTTGCGTATGCTTAAAAGCGCTTTAAAAAATCAAGCAATTGAGGCTCGTGTGCCCCAGCTTGATGATTTGCAAGTAATAGCTGTTTTGAAGCGTGAACTAAAAAAAAGACAAGATTCAGCTAATCAGTTTAAAACTGGTAATCGTGAAGATCTGGCTGCTAAAGAAAACGAAGAAGCTAAAATAATTGCTAAATATTTACCACCAGCTATGCCAGAGGCAGAGCTTATAAAAATCGTTGATGAAGTAATAGCTAGTGGTTTAAATAATTTTGGCCAGGTTATGAAAGAAGTAATGACAATAACTGGGGCTCAGGCTGATGGTCAGATGGTACAAATGTTGGTGAAAAAGAAACTAGGTTTATAAAACCTAAAAATAAAAATAAATTAAAAATTAAATAATTATCCCATGCTAATTTTTAAAAAAATGACTGTAGTGAGCCTATTTTTGCTAGCAGTTATTTTTTTGTATCCAAAAATGGCCTTGGCGCAAGATGCGTTTACTTCTGGTAATTTAGAAAATCTTTCAGTTTATACTACGCGCAGTATCTTTGACATGATTGTCGGCATTGTCAATGTGGCCTTAGGTTTTTTAGGTGCGATTACAGTTTTATTATTTTTATATGCTGGTTATTTATGGTTGACTTCACGCGGTGCTGCTGATCGTATTGATCAAGCTAAAAAGATTATGATCAACGCTACCATTGGTTTAGGTATTATTTTTGTATCTTACGCTTTGGTCAATTTTATTTTCCGCTCAGCTTATGAAGGTATTTTTGGCGGCGGACCCGGTGGTAATAACAATTATAATCCTTCTTATAGCGGAGGAGTGTTAGGTGGAGTTTTGGAAAGTCATTATCCAGCTTGGAGTGCTACTAATATACCGCGCAATACTAATATCATTGTTACTTTTAGAGAGGCAATTGATTTAGAACAAATATTATTAAATGATAGTTGTGATCCGGTTAGCACAGATTGTGCAGTTGATCGTAATAATATTATGGTTTTTGTAGCTGGCAATGAAGATAGTAATTTAGCTAATAATGATCTCTTATTTAGAACAGATGCAGCTCACAAAAATTTTGTTTTTAATCCAGTGCCATTATTAGGTGATTCCAATGAGCCAGTTGACTATAGGGTGCAATTAAATAATTTACGTACAGAAAATGGTTCGCCAGTATTTTCTGGCAGTAACTATTATTATTGGATTTTCTCGGTCGGTACTTGGGTAGACGAAGTGCCTCCTTATGTTGTTTCGGTTGTGCCGATTGCTAGTACTGTAGCTCGCAACACTATTGTGCAGATTAATTTTTCGGAAAGTGTTAATCCTCTATATATACCAGCGGTATCTGACGCGGCTGCTAATATCAGATTAAGTGATCCCAATCTAATTGATGGTGTTTTTCAATTAAGTAATCAGTATCGAACAGTTGAATTTTTAACTAATTCACAATGTGGTCAAAATTCTTGCGGCTTTAATATATTTTGTTTACCAGCTTCAGCGACTATTGATGGTATTATTATTGATGAAGTTAGGGATATGGTTGGTAATCAATTAGATGGTAATCATGACGGTGATCATGATGTTAATGATAATTTTGATAATTGGCAATTTAACACTAACAACGATATTGATACTACTGGTCCAATTATGACTTATCGTGATCGCAGTGATGATTGGAATATTTATGCTCCGATTAGGATTAGCTTTGATAGTTCTTTATCGGCTGCTTCAGTAAATTATGACAATGTTAAATTAGATTGGAATATTAATTATTGGTTAGGTTTGGCTTCTTATGAACCTACCTATAATAATAGTATTATGATCTACCATAATCCTATGGCAGCAAATACTGATTATAGTATTTCTTGCTTGTCTGGTATTAGGGATTTACAACAAAATTGTTATCAACCTTGTAATTGTCCCTTGGGTTCCCCAGGTTGTGGTGCAAATCCACCTATGGGCACGCCTTGTCCGCCAGGTACTTGTTCATGGAATTAGTATTTAAAACTTATTTATAAAAGGATAAATAAAAATATAAAAATGAAAAAAATATCCATCCTAGTAATTTTTTGGCTGCTATTGGGACTGATGTTTGCTCTGCCAGCTTGGGCGCAGGGTGCTTTTGGTACTAATACTTTGACTAATCTGGCTGTTTATAGTACGCGTAGCATTACTGATACTATAGTTGGTATAGTCAATATTATTTTAGGCTTTTTGGGTGTGATTGCAGTTTTACTTTTTTTGTATTCTGGTTGGCTGTGGCTATCTTCTAGAGGGGATGCACAAAAGATTCAAAAATCTAAGTTGATTATGGCTAGTACCGTAATTGGCTTATTAATTATTTTTGCTTCTTATGCTATTACCAATTTTATTATTGCTAGAATAGCCGAAGAAACCGGCACTATTGAAACTACTCCGCCAGGCTATGTACCACCTGGACCAGGACCTGTTACTTGTCCTTTGCCCGCCAATGATGGTGATATAGATGTATGTCAAGTTTATCCCGGTGCGGCTGCTCCAGGTAATTATTTTACGATTACAGGTTGGAACTTTGGTAATTATGTAGCGGGCAATAGCCGAGCAGTATTACGTGATAATTTGGGTAATGAAACAGCTTTAGATTTAGTTAGTTGCGATGGCAATCCAATTTGGAATTTAATTTATACTACGCCAGATGGAGATAATAGTTTTTATGAAATTAGAGCAATAGTGCCAGATATTACGGCCGCTGTTTATGATGTTAGAGTTTATCGAAATGCCACTGTCTTTGATCAAGAGACCAATAATTCATTTACAGTTTCTCCGCCTGGAGCAGTTGGTTTGAATATTGCTTGTTTGCGTCCAAGCTTTGGTGCAGCTCGTCCAACGCCTGAGAGTGTGATAGCTGAGGGTATTAATTTTGGTACTAGTGCAGGTACAATTAGTATGAAAGGCTGGGTCGGGAGTAGCGAGGCCGATATTACTGTTCCTAGTGGCACTTGGGATGATACTTTGATTACTTTTCAAATTCCAGATAATGCTTTAGCGAGTGATGTTAAAATTACTCATAATGCAGATATCAATAATTGGGATACTCGTTATTTCATGGTTACTTGCGGTGGTGATGATGGTAATTGTTCTTCTGGTTGCTGTAGTAATTATAATGAATGCCGTCCTAATACAAATGAGTTTTGTCCAGCTGGCGCTAATTTCAGTAGTGCGCCACGCATAGATGCTATTAGTCCTAATAATGGTGCAGCTGGAAATTTAGTAACTATTTTAGGGCAAAACTTTGGTACTGTTGCCGGTACGGTTTGGTTTAATGGTGCTAGCGGTCCGATTCAAGGAGTTGTACCATCAATTCTCTACCCAGGTATTTGTCCAGCCGGTAATTATTGGTATGATAATTATATAATTATTGGTGTGCCAGTAGGCACTATAGACGGCTCGGTCTATATTATGACTGGAGCAGCTATACCTGAGCAGAGTAATAATGCATCTTTTGATGAAAATGGAATTTCGCGCCCAGGTTTGTGTCAATTAAATCCTATTGGTGGTAGCTTCCAAAATGAAACTAGAGTTAATACAACTGGTATTAATTTTGCCAGCACTGATAAAATTTTATTTTCAGTTGATCCAGATATTACTGGTAATGATTATATTTATACTTCTCCGAATGAAGCCTCGGCTGTAGTACCAAATTTACAAAACGGTCAAGTTGGTGTTCAAATAAAAAATAACGCTGACCAATATAGTAATCCTTTGCCTTTTCAGGTAAGTGATAGTTTTTTTGGTCAACCACGCATTGTTACCACTTCTCCTAATGGTATTAAGAGCGGTGTTTATATTACTATTTTTGGTACAAATTTTGGAAATTTAGCTGGCCAAGTGTTATTTAATGATGTAAATAATGCCACTAATCCAGATCTAGTTGGCATTGTTCCGAGTAATCCAATGTGCCAAAATGCTTATTGGCAGAACAATCAAATAGTAGTAGAAACTCCTAATTTGCCAGATATTAGCAATGGCAGTCCTTATGAAATAGTTGTTAAGCGAGCTGATGCAGTAGTAAGCGAAGCTTATGATATTAATTATAATACTAGTTTAGAAGACGGAGTCTTTTTGTGTGCCGTAGTACCAGATAATGGCCCTAATAATTTTTCGCCAGTTGATTTTTATGGTTCGGGCTTTAGTGATAATAGTGTTAGAATTCAATTTAATGGAGCAGCTAATACTGTTAATCCGACAGGCTTTAATGATACTCAAGCTTGGGATACGACAGTGCCTGGTGATGCCTTGAGTGGTCAAGTAATTTTGCAATCGCAAGCTGATAATGGTACTTGGCTTAATAGTAATGCTTTAAATTTTAATATTGCTGGCTGTTCTCAAAATTCCGATTGTCAGGGTTCAGAGCAATGTTGTCCTGGTAATTTTGGTAACTATTGTTCTCTAAGTTGTGATCAAATTTTAAGCTGTACTTATACCTCTACTTTGCATACCCAAAATATACCTTTTAGTATTAATTATAATTATAATTGTGATACTGATTGGCAGTCACCAACTCCTTGGCCAGATGGATTGTTAAGTTATTCCTCACAAGATAATTATGTAGACTCTAATATTTCTTTTACCTTTACTCGTAATATTGTTGATGCTGATTTAGAGCCAGCTGCTCATAAAATTAGGTTGTATGAATGTGATAACAGGAATACTAGTTGTGATGTAGAAATAAATATTGCTACCAATATTATTGGTCAAAATAGTAATCAAGAAGGCGTGCTTATTAATCCGCTTAATAATTTAGCAGAAAATACTTGGTATAAGGTGGTTTTAGTAGGTGACTTTAGAGCTGAAGGTGGCAATGAATACTGGAATACTAGTTATGATCCTGATTTACAAGTTGTTGGTGGTTGGAATTTTAGAACTAAATCAACTGACTTGGCTTGTGAAATTAGTAGTATTCAAGTAACACCGCAGTCAGCAGCTGCTAATTTCTATTTAGGTAATTCTCGAGATTTTTATTCAGCACCAACTGCGAATAATTGTAATTTATGCGGTGGTAATTATAATTGGACTTGGCAATTGACTAATCCACCTAATCCAGATGCCGCTAATGTGACCGATCCATCAAATATTGGCACTAATATTGGTCATACTCGTTTGACCTCTGATTTACCAATAAATTATGCAACTGAATTTTTATCTCCTAATTATGTAAATTTGCAATGTAATGTTAATCAGGCAATTGCGCCTAGTTTTTCACAGCCAGTAGTTTTGGCTCCAATCTTATTGGTAGAAAATTATGGCCCACTTTGTTCAGCTTCTTGTGACAATGGCACAGTTTGGATAGATTTTAATACACAAATTGCTGCGACCTATTTAAATAATACTTATTTTTCAATTCAAGATTGTAATAATGACGCTAGTTGTGCTAGCCCATTGGCTACAAATTTAGTAAATAATATAGCCTTACCACAAGATAGTAATTTTAGAATAACTTTGCCTCACGCTGCTTTTACTCATAATCATTATTATCGTGTTCAAGCTTTGGATACAATTAGAAATATTCACGGTTATCAATTAGATGATACTAAGACTTGGGTTTTTGGTGTAGGCGATGCATCTTGTGAAGTGGCTAGCGTTAATTTAAATCCTAGCAATGCTACTGTGGCAATTAGTAATCAAATTGCCTATGGTGCTCAGGCTTATTCTGATCCTAATGCTTGTTATATCCATGGTCAGCCAATTGATTGTTTGGCTGCTAATAATTGTACTTGGTTATGGGCTTCTTCTAATAATACTATTGCTACTATTGAAAATAATAATAGTAGTGTGAGTAATGCTACTGGTGTGGCTGTGGGCACTACTAATATTTCAGCCAATGCTCGCCAGGCCGGCGTTGATCATATTGATAGTGGTATTTTGACAGTAGTGGAATCAATTACAACTCCAGTTGATCCGCACTTACCACCACGGGTAGAAAATATTAGGCCACTTGATGGTGAGACTAACATTTGTCCTAATGCCGCTATTACTATGGATTTTACTGAGTTAATGGATCCAGCTAGTGTGATGGCTCATGTAAAATTGTATGCTCAGCCTGATAATTATGATGTTAATGGTGACGGTGTTGCTGATTTACAAGACGTTGCTTTAATTTCAGGGAATATTAATTTATGGGATTTGGTAGATGTTAATTATGGCGTTACGCATTTTGACAGTAATAGTGATAATATTCCAGATAAGACAACGGTAATTTTATATCCTACAAGTTTATTACGTATTGTTAATAAAATTAATCATGTAGTGGTACAAGGCAATGTTACTAGTATTTATAATATTGCCTTAGATAGTGGACAATATAATTTTGAGGGCCAGATTCCTGATATGCCTGGTAATGATAGCTATTCTTGGCATTTTACAACGGGAGCTGACTTATGTCGTATTAGTTATATACAGACTATCCCAACTAGCGATTGGTTTTTGTGTGCCGGGGATAATTGTGGCATTACTGACGTTGAACCAGCCACGCCCGGTCATCAACATAGCTATACGGCTATTGCTAGAGATGTGCGTGGCATCGCTTTAGCAGGCTCTATTAGTTATGATTGGTCATTAAATAATGATGGTATTAATTTATTATTAAATAATGATGGTTCGCCAGCTGCTGGGGCTACACCTAATGTTCATTTTAAAGTTGCTAATGAAAATGGACGGGAAACTTTAATTGTTAATGCTCAAGGTAGCGATGTTGGTTCGGCTAGCGCTAATATTGGTATTGATGTATTTTTATGTGAAGTACCTTGGCCTGGTCCTGGTTTGAATTTATTTCCTTGGCAGGATGATGCTTATAATTTTTCTACTTACTATTGTCCTGATGTTGATCAAAATGACGGTATTGCTTCTTTGCCAATTTTAAATAATAATCCGATTGAAAATCCTAATCATCCAGCTAGTGTATTACGCGAGTATATTTTTTCAGTACCAGCTCCAGTCAGCATGGATTCAGGTAATAATTTTGGTAGTTTATCTACTAGTAAATATAATCAAACAGATAGTTGGTGGTCGCATTTATTTAAAAAAGTATCTAAGCCTTGGCAGGCATTAGTAGCCAGAGGTCAGGGTATTGGCACAGACATTATTGCCTTGAGAATCATGTCCAATCTTAATCATTTATCGGTAGAGGATTGGTATGAATTAAATGCTCCTAACCCAGACATTGGGGGCACTTCTTTGGAGGTTGATGGTTATCCAGCTTTGCAAGTAGGAAATACAGTTTATATTTCAGCCTTTAATTTAGATGATGCGGGCAATGTTCGTTATACTAATATTTATATTTTAGCTTATAATATTGGCGCTAGACCAACAACAGTAGAGATTTTTAGTCAGCTACTTGATAATTTTAGATTAAATACTAATGTTGATCAGCAAAATAATATTTGCGTCGGCGGTGTAGATGCAGGCAATGTTTGTAGTAGTGATTTTGATTGTGCTGACCATAATTGTCAGTCTCAAGGCTTAAAATTACGTCGTGATTTAGTGCGTTTGGGAGACATGTTAAATATTAATAGTAAATTAATTGAGTATGGTGAAACTCACAAGGCCTGTAGTAATAATAGTTTAACAGCTTGTGTTAATAATTCTCAGTGTCCAAATGGTGGTACTTGTATTAATTATTATCCACTGCTTAATGCTGGTACTTTTGTGCGCGGCCAATCTAATAGTTCTTGGCCTTCTTGGCAACAGACTTTGGCTACTGGTTTAAGTGGCTCTTTGCCATTGGATCCTATTAATTTATTTAATGCTTGCGGTGATCCAGGTTTTGATCCAAATACTTGTTGGAACGAAGAAGCTTTAGAATTTTCTTGTCCAATTGGCTCTTTGATTTATCATTATCAAAGAAGTGAAACTGGCGATGGTTATGATTTGTCGGCTAATTTTGAAAGTATTAGTAATTTTGCTACCTTATTAGATCCTATGGATAGTAATATTAATACTGAACTTTTATATTGTAACGCCGCTAGTGCTAACTTAATCAACCCTCGTTGTGGTAATGGTAGAATAGATTGGGTTTGTTCAAATAGAAATTATAATAATCAAACTGATTGTGAGGCTAATAGCGGAACGTGGTATGAAGAGGAATGTGACGGTGGTTATCAAGATAATCAATGTAATCCAATTTTAAGTGCTACTTATGGAGTACATACCTGGTGGAACGAACAAAGAACAGGTTGTTATCCAGCTGGTAGTATTGTAGGAGGTAATTCCGTAGAATGTACTTGGTATGAGCCTGATGTAGCAACCATGTTTGCTCTATGCGGAGGCTATTGTGGTAATAATGCTTTAGAAAGTAATTATGAAGATTGTGAAAATATAAATGGCAATACTAATTTTGGCGGAGTGAATTATAGTTGTGCCAATGGCATAGCGCCTACTTGTAGTCCAACTAGCTGTCAAGCTGTTTGTGGTCCTATGCAAACTCCAGCTGCAGCTTGCGGTGATGGCATTTGGACTGAATTAGTAGAAGAATGCGATGCTAGTGCTCCTAATAATGCAAATGGTTTATCGGAGTTAGATTGTACAGAAAATGGTAATGTTAGTTGTAATAACAATTGTGAAGCAGTATGTGATACGGGCGTAGCTTATGACGGTCAGTGTGGCGACGGTAATCTTAATAGTGATATCAATCCAGTAAGTGGCGATCCTTATGAAGAATGTGATTATGGTGCTTATGCGGTGCCAAGTCCAGCTCAATCATCGCTTACTAACCCTTATACTTGTTTACAAAATTGTACTTTTGGTTCAGATTATTGTAATGATACAATTAAACAAGGTGGTTTTGACGAGATTTGTGATACCACTTTAGCTATTAGTCCGACACCACCAAATTCTTCTCGTTATAGTCAATATCAGTGCCGTACAGTAAATGACGCAGCTGATCCTTTGTGGACAAAATGTACACCTACAGCCGGCGGTTATTGTGGTGATGGCACTATTCAAAATGGACAAAATGGAACTTTCGCAGCTGGTGAAATTTGTGATTCTGCTTATCATCCAACTCCAGCAGAAAGCGGCCCAGAAAATACTTACTCTTGTAGTTATACTTGTATGACTAGGACCGGCGGTTATTGTGGCGACACTATTATACAGGATGGTAATAATGGCACTACTGATTATGGTGAAACTTGTGATTATGCTGCTTATGCTCCGCCACTACCAGTAGATGCTGATGATATTAATCATCAATATGTTTGTAGTGATGTTTGTTTAGCTGATAGTGGTGGCTGGTGTGGTGATTCTATTTTGCAGCCTCAATTTGGCGAAGATTGTGATTATGGTAACCCATCAACTCACACTATTCCAGATCCTTGGAATAGTAATTCCAGTAATCCCTACACTTGTCCTAGTTGTTCCGTTGGTTCATATTGTGGTGATGGTGTTATTGATGTTGCCTATGGCGAGCAATGTGACGCTGGCATGACACCACCAGCACGTAAAGTTGAATTAGCGTTTGTTTATGATATGTCGCGTAGCATGCAAACTGCAGCCGCAGCCTTGTGTGGAGTTTTGGATACTTTCTTAGATAATTTTGATCCATCAACTACTTTTAGAGTCAGTATTTTCGTTTTAGGTGATGATGCACCAGGTTCTACTGGTAGTCCGCGCACTTTGACACCTGGTACAAGCGATGATTTAAGAGCACTGACAGATAATGGCACTTGTAGCACAGATGCTCCAGATACAGTTAGTTGTGAGCATAGAAATGTTTATAATAGCTTAGTGCGTGGTTGCACTGCGCTTTGGGATAGACATGTAGCAGAAATTGCCACTTATAGTGATAGTACTAATCTTAATAAATTTAGATTTTTAAGTTTTTATGATAACAATGCTAGTGATCCAGCCTATAATCACATAACTGGCGGCGTAACAAATTTTACCAGTGCTGATGATCATACTAGCTTAAATGGTTGCAATGATGCAGAACCGGGTGGTAGATTAGAGAATTGGGGTTATGCTACTGAAAAAATTATTAACAATTATCAGTGGTTAAGTGGTTATCAACGCATAGTTATACCAGTAAGTGATGAGTATGCTTGGTGTGGTGGTGATGTAGCTATACCAACAGCAGCAGCTAATGAGAACAATTGCAATACACCAAATACTTGTTCAGGTACTCCGGCTACTGGACAACTTGCTAGTGATGATATTATTTCTAGAATTATAAGTTCGGCTACTAATCCGGCTACAAAAGCTTTTGTTAGCCCAGTAATTTTGGCAGGTGCCGATAATCAAGCTATAGCTTTGCAAGCAGCCAATGCCACAGGTGGTTATATGAGTACGGCTGCTGATGCTAGTTCTTGGAATACGAATATTAATAATATGGTTGGTGGCGTTTTCTGTGATAGTCATCCAGCTGATGGTGTTATGGATTGTATGTTGCCTGGTGGAGCTCCACCGGCAGCAGGCTTACCAACTTTGTCATTGCCATATTATTACATATCAAGTGATAGTAATAGTAGCAATAGGAGCGTAACTATAACTCTTGGTGGTACAGCCACTTGGTGGGATGCAGTTTCAAATGATCCAACTTGGATTACCAATGTTAGTAAATCTGGCAACACTCTTTCTTTTAGCATAGCGGCTAATACTGGTTCTGTGACCAGAACTGGCTCAATTAAACTTACGGCCGGAGCAGCAACTGGGTCACCAATAACAGTCAATCTTAGCATTGATCAATTAGCGCCAGTGCCAGTGCCAACTTTGTCATTACCATATTATACTTTAGATAGGGACAGCTCGGCAGTCACTATTAGTGTGCCAGTGACTATTGGCGGTTCAGCTACTTGGTGGCAAGCAATTTCTAATAATACGGCTTGGATTAGTGGTATAAGTCAAGTAGGTAATACACTTTCTTTTAATATAGCTGCCAATACCGGACCGGATAGGACTGGTACAATTTCAGTTAGAGCTGGCGCGCCCACTGGTGTGCCAATAGCAGTGACACTGACTATTAATCAAGCAGCGCCAGTAGTACCTCCTGATACAATGCCGCCAACTCCAATTGGAAATACTTTAGTAGCTACTCCAGCCGATGGTCAAATTCGTTTAGATTGGGCAGTAGCCACTGATGATAGAGGCGCAGTTATTTATGAGGTAGAAAGATTAGGGCCTACTACTGGAAATTATCTAGCTTATTCTAATACCTTTAATCAAAGCGGTTTAAGTAATGGCGTAAGTTATTCTTATCGAGTCAGAGCACGAGATTTAGCTGGTAATATAACGGCTTGGACAAATACAGCTTCAGCTACTCCTGTTCCAGCCGCTATTCCGCCAATTGCTCCAGCTAATTTAGAAGCTTTTGCACAAGCAGGGGGTATTTATTTGACTTGGGGCACGGCAACCGTAGGTGATCCAATATCATATTTTAGACTGGAGCGGTCCACTAATTTTAGTTTTTCAACCGTAGATGTGGTTGCTGACATTAATTTTGCTAGCTTTACTGGTAGCTATACTGATAGTTTTCCTTTAGCTAATCCGACGGTTACTTATTATTATCGAGTAAAGTCAGTAAATAGTGGTAGTGGTCTAGAGTCTACTTATGTTGGTCCAGTAAATGCTACTATTCCTGATACAACTGCGCCTAGTGTTCCTACAAATTTAACAAGTACTTATTTGAGTGATACACAGTATCGTTTTAGTTGGACAGTTTCAACAGATAATATTGCTATAGATCATTATGAAGTAGAATATCAGGCTGACGCTTTTGTATCTGATGGCACAGGAACAAATATTGGTAATCCAACTACCAACTCAATAGATTTTACATTGGATCCTACGGTTGCAACTTATTCTTTTCGAGTACGAGCCTTTGATGCTGGTGGTAATCAATCTGCTTGGTCATCAGCGTTAGTAGCTTTTGCTGTTGATGTCTTGCCACCGACTAATCCTACTAATCTTACAGCTTCTGTTTCATTTGGTAATGTTAATTTAAATTGGACAGCGGTTAGTGATAATATTGGTGTTAGCGGCTATGATTTATTAAGAGCTACTACTAGTGGTGGGCCTTATACTTTAATTGTTTGTCCCTCGATGTCTTGTAATGTCACTGGATCAACTGCTAGAAGCAACACTTCTGTAGCGCCGGGGACTTATTATTATGTAGTAAAAGCCTTTGATGCTGCTGGTAATAGATCGGATATTTCTAATCAAATAGCAGTAACAATTTTGCCACCAGCACCACCTAGTGTACCTACTAATTTTACTGGCATGCCAATAGGCAGATTAGTAAGTTTAAATTGGACAGCTTCTATTGATGATGTATCAGTGACTAATTATGAGGTTCAATATAAACCTAATTTAACTGGGACCTGGACTCTTGTTGGTAGTCCAACTACTAATGCTCTGAGCTATTCAGTACCAGCTCTAGTTACCCAACCATATTTTCGTGTTAGAGCTAAAGATAATGATAATAATTATTCAAATTATTCAACTGAATTGACCGTTACTATTGATGGTACTGGTTGTACTGAAACATTTTGTAATCAATGGGATGCTATTAATAGTGCTAATAGAACTGCATGTGCAAATCAGTGTGTAAATAATAGCGGTTGTTGTCAAGCTTGCGTAGATCCATATAATTCTTATGTTGGTTGTCGTTTGAATCCTGATGCGGTTACTAATTCCTGTTCTAGTAGTCAGGTGTCCATGCCATTAGGTGTGCGTTGTGATTAATAATTTATCTAATATAATTTTTAAAAAAATATGTTTGAAGATTTAAAACAAGGTAATGGCCCCACTGGGCCGAGTGTAAATTCAATGCCAAATGCACCAAAGGCGCCGGTAGCTGATATGTTTGCGGAAGTTGATCCAAATAATAGTCCAGACGGGCTGATTAGGCCTAGCGCGGTTCAATCAGGAAAAATTAAGCCAGTTGGCAATAATAATTGGTCAGCACCAGATGGGTCAGCAAGCAATGTTCAAGTAGACCAAATGTTAGTTGGTGATAGCCGTGGGCCAGTTAATCGTAAAATTATTGTAATGGTATCAGTAATTATCTTATTGATAGCTTTTGGAGCAGCTGCTTATTTTATCTTTAAAGATAGAATTAATGGTGTTATTAGTAAAAATACTAATGTGACCCAAAACACTAATACTAGCAATGCTAACCTTAACAGAAATCAAAACACTAATATTGGTAATGCCAATGTAAATACCAATGTCAATTTGAATCAAAACACTAATGTCCAAGTAAATCTAGACGATGATTCGGATGGATTAGATAATGAAACAGAAATCAAGCTAGGCACTAATATTAGACTAGTTGATAGTGATAATGATGGTTTATCAGATTGGGATGAAGTTAAATTATATAAAACCGATCCCTTAAAGAGTGATTCAGATAATGATAAATTAATTGATGGTCAAGAACAATTAGTTTATTTTACTGATCCTTTAGTTGCTGATACTGATAAAGATGGTTATAGCGATGGCGAAGAAGTGCTCAATGGCTATAATCCCAAAGGCACTGGTAAACTAGAAAGTACCAGCACAATACCTGGCTTAATTCAAAATTTTAATACTAATGTTAATAGTAACGTAAGTCAATAAATTATGCTGTTTGACAAAAAGAAAACTGTAAATGATAAAGAGAAAAATATAAAAGAACAAGCCGAAAATGTAGTTACTACACCAGCTATTAAAGATGAAGATGTTCATGTTATGCCAGGTAAGTTTGTAGCTTTGGCTCCTGATGTTAAAAAGAGCGGAACTAAAACCATGACTAAAGTTTTACTTTCTTTACTGTTTTTTTTGATACTGGTGGTAGGAGGAGCAGCTTGGTATATTTTGAGTAAAAAAAATCCAGTTATCGTTGCTAATCAAAATAATAATAAAAATATTAATGCCGCTGTTAATAATCAGAACAATACCAATACTAGTAATGTAAATATGAATGTTAATGATATTATTAACAGTATAATTAATAATACTACTACCACTAATCAAAATACTAACATTAATAGTAATGTTAATAATGTAGTAGTAGTGCCATCTGAAAATAATCAGGACAGTGACCAAGATGCTTTGACTTTTCTAGAAGAAACTTTATATAACACTAATGAAGCATTGGCTGATAGTGATAAAGATGGCTATAAAGATGGGGCAGAGTTGTTAAGTTTATACGATCCCAGTATTGCTGGTGGGAGTTTAAGTAATTCCAACTTAATTAAAGTTTACAAAAATGATAATTTTAGTTATCAGCTTTTTGTTCCTAAAAAATGGTTAGTACAAAGTATTGATGACGGTCGTCGGCAAATCAACTTTGTGCCAGATTCGGCTACTGGCGAAACCATTGTTATTAAAGTGACAGATAACACTCAACATTCAGAACTAGCCGATTGGCAGAAGATTTTATTGCCAACTAAAACTGTAGAAAATTATCGTTTAGCTAATTATTCGGCGGTAAAAACTAGTGATGGTAAGCAAGTTTTATTTGTCAACTATGATTATGTTTTTATGATTAGCTATGATCAAGCAAGCGTTGTTAATGCTAATTTTAGTACAACTTTTGGCATGATGTTAAAGAGTTTTGCTTTAAATATTAAGGAAGTTTCCAATTAACAATCATGGCCAATTTATTAATTGTAAATAGCCGTCATTGGCACATTGATTTTAGCTGGTTAGCAAAATTGGAAGTTATTTTAAAAAAACAATTTAAGATAAAACAAGAAATTTCCATTAGCTTACTTACTCCAGCCGAAATAAAAAAGTTAAATAAAGTTTATCGACACAAAAATAAAGTAACAGATGTTTTATCATTCACTTTAGCGGATAAATTATTATTAGGTGAAGTTTTAATCTGTGTTGAGCAAGCTAAAAAGCAGGCTAAAATTAAAGGGCATAATTTAAAAAGAGAATTACAAATTTTGACAATTCATGGAATTTTACATCTTTTAGGTTATGATCACGAACGGAGCGAGGCAGAATGGAAAAAACAAAATAAGATGGAAACGGAGATATTAAAGAAAATGATTATATGAGCTGGTGGCAGAGTTTTAAGCACGCTTGGCGTGGTTTAAGAATAGTATTAAGTAGTGAAAAAAATTTTCAACGCCATCTTTTGATAGCGTTTTTAGTGATTGCTTTTGCTCTGTGGCGCGGCCTGACTCCTAGTTTATGGATCGCATTACTGCTTACTATTGCTTTGATTTTGGCTTTAGAAATTTTTAATTCAGCTATTGAAAGATTAGTAGATATTTTAGCGCCTCGGACTCATAGTTTTGCCAAAGAAATAAAAGATTTGCTCGCTGGCATGGTGTTATTAGTTTCATTTTTTGCAGTTTTAATTGGTTTTATCATTTTTTTAATCTAGCTAAGGGGAAAAATTTGGCAAAAAGCTTTAATTTAGTTATAATTAATAATCATATAGCAATCAAGGATGGGGAAAAATAAGGATATCATTACTAGTTTGGATATTGGTAGCCAGGCGATTCGGGTGGTCATGGGACAGCGCTTGGGGGACGGGCGTTTAAAAGTTATTGGCGTAGCCGAAACTCCCGCTACTGGTATTAGTCGCGGCAGTATCAATTCAATTGAAGATGCTGTTTCTTGTATTGCTGAATCTCTAGAAAAATGTGAAAAAATGACAGCTACCCGCATTGATAAGATTGTGGTAGGCATGTCTGGTACACATATAAAAACTGTAAATAGTCGGGGAGTGGTGGCTGTTGCTAAAGCCAATGAGACTGTAGAGGGTTCTGACATTGAGCGGGCTTTAGAAGTAGCAGAAAGCACGACCATTATGCCTAATTTTGAAGTTTTACATGTTTTACCGATTAGCTATAATTTAGATAACCAAAAAAATATCAAAGAACCACAAGGCATGACCGGAGTTCGTTTAGAAGTAGAAACTCAAGTAGTAATGGCTATGTCGGCTCAAGTTAAGAATTTAACTAAATGTATTTATCGTACTGGTGTTGATATTGATTATATTGTTTTTTCTATTTTAGCTACTGCTGAAGCAGTGCTTACTAATAAACAAAAAGAATTAGGAGTAGCAGTAGTAAATCTTGGCTCATCAACAACATCGCTGGCGGTTTTTGAAGAAGGTAATATTTTGCATACGGCGGTTTTACCAGTTGGTGCTGGTCATATTACCAATGATTTGGCAATTGGCTTGAAAACTTCGGTTAGTACTGCCGAAGCAGTAAAAATTGATCATGCGCAAGCAATTTCAGAGGGAATTTCTAAACGTGATGAAGTAGATTTACATAAATATTCAGAAGAAGAAAAAAAAGGCACTTATGTTTATCGTAAGGACATTGCTACTATTGCCGAAGCCAGGGCTACTGAAATTTTTGATATGGTCAATGCCGAGCTTAAAAAAATTGATCGAGCTGGTAAATTGCCAGCGGGTATTATTTTGACTGGCGGTGGTGCTAAGATGCCATTGATTATTGATTTAGCCAAAAGCATTTTTAATTTACCAGTATTTTTAGGTTTGCCAGTTAATCATGATTTTCCCATTGATAAATTAAATGATCCTGAGTATACTACAGCTCTAGGCCTAGTTATTTGGGCTGATCGTAATATTGAATCAAAAACCCATTACGTACCAGGTGGGGATATTTTTAAAGATTTAGCTGGTAAGACTAAAAATATTTTTAGATCTATTTGGCCTTCCTAAATTATTTTATAATTATTGATATTTTAAGATAAAATTCATGCTGAAGAAAAATTTAAAAGAAGTATTACCGCCTATTGAAACATTTGCTAACATCAAAGTTGTTGGCGTTGGTGGTTCAGGGGGCTCAGCTGTTGACCGTATGGTAACTGCTCGGATTAGAGGAGTAGAATTTATTACTGTTAACACTGACGCTCAGGCTTTGCATAGTTCACAGGCTGCTAGCCGTATTCACATTGGTCGCAATACTACTCGCGGTTTAGGAGCAGGCATGGACCCAGAATTAGGCTTAAAAAGTGCCGAAGAAAACGAACAAGATATTATGTCTGCCTTATCAGGGGCTGATATGGTTTTTATTACTTGCGGTTTAGGAGGTGGCACTGGTACTGGCGCTGCTCCAGTTATTGCTGATATTGCTAGAGAATTAGGAGCTTTGACAGTAGCAGTTGTTACTCGTCCTTTTACTTTTGAAGGAGTGCAGCGTCGCGATATTGCCGAACGAGGCTTAGAAAGATTGCTTGATAAGGTTGATACAATTATTACCATTCCTAATGATAGATTATTGCAAATCATTGATCGAAAAACTTCTTTACTTGATGCTTTTGCTATTGTCGACGAGGTGTTAAAGCAAGGCGTGCAAGGTATTTCGGAGGTTATTACTGTGCCTGGTTTGGTCAATGTAGACTTTGCCGATGTTAAGGCTATTATGAGACAGGCTGGCTCGGCTTTAATGGGTATTGGTAAAGCTACAGGCGAAGATAGAGCTAAAGAAGCAGCCAAAGCGGCTATTGATAGTCCACTGCTTGAACTTTCTATTAATGGTGCTACTGGTGTTTTATTTACAATTACTGGCAGTTCTAATTTAACTATGTTTGAAGTATCGGAAGCAGCTGAAGTAATAACTGCTCATTGCGATCCAGAGGCAAAAATTATTTTTGGAGCCATAATTGACGAGTCTTTAAATGATGAGGTAAAAGTAACCGTAATTGCTACTGGTTTTAAAAAATCTGCTGAACAGAAAGTAGAAGCTAATCGTCCAGTCGGATCTTTATCAGAGGCATTTACAAAAGCGCCAGAAGAAAAAATTAATCGACGGGCTTTTGAAAAACAACCAGAGCGCGAAGAAGAGGTGGAATCAGTGCCAAAAAGCAAAGAAGAAGAAGAATTAGATATTCCGGCTTTTTTAAGGAAAAAATTAAGAGACCGTTAACACTAAGTTTTAAAAATTAACATAATAATTTTTAAAAGGATGAATTGCCCAGTTTGTAATAAATTGGATACCAAGGTAGTAGACTCTCGCTTAAGTGGCGAGGGTTTTAGCATTAGACGTAGGCGTTTATGCGAATCGTGTCATTATCGTTTTTCCACTTTAGAAGAAATAGAAATTTTAGATTTGATTGTTATTAAGCGTGATGGTCGCAGAGAAAATTATAATCGAGAAAAATTAAGTCGTGGTATTCGCACTTCTCTGGAAAAAAGGCCATATTTGGAAGAAGATTTTCAGCGTTTGATCAGAGAAATAGGTCGCGATGTGCAAAAGGCAGCTGGCTCGGAAGTGCGTTCGCAGCTTATTGGTGAAATTGTGATGAAACGTTTAAAAACTTTTGATCAAGTGGCTTATATCCGCTATGCTTCGGTATATCGCTCGTTTAAGGATGTCAAAACCTTTCAAGCAGAACTAAATCGTCTGTTGAAACAAAATACTAATTCTAAGCGTATTAATATAAGTAAACAAAAATATGGAAGCAGAAAATAATGCTAGTGATAATGCTACTAAAGAAAAAATAAATAATAGTCAGCAATTGTTAGAAAGTCTAGATAGGCGTTTACATAAAATTGAGCGTAAGATGAAGATAGACTCAATTTTAGGAATTATTAAGTGGGTGATAATTGTAGTGCCAATTGTGTTCGGAGTGATTTATCTTTCGCCGATAGTAAAACAATATTCCGTTTATTTAGAACCAGCTTTAAAATTATTACATTTAAATACCAGCCAAGAAGGTGCTCAGCTCTTAACTGATGAGCAGAAAGCCTTAATCTGTGATCCTAAACAGAGAGCAGTCTTGGTTAATCAAATTTGTAAATAATCAAAACTAATTATATGAAAAAATCTTTTGATACTTTGCTAATTATTATTGTTAGCACGATTTTTGGCGGTTTATTTGGCTCTTATTTAGTAATTAACCAAATGGGTAATTTAGCTTGGTTACAGAATGGTAAGTCTCCGCAAAACATTATAAAAAAAGAAGTGGTGCAAGGCACAGAGCAGTCAGCTGTAATTGATGTAGCAAAACAAGTGTCGCCCTCAGTTGTTTCCGTGGTTATCAAAAAAGATGTGAGCCGTAATTATCAGACTGATCCTTTTTCGGATTTTTTTAATAATTGGCCTTTTTATCAAGCCCCATCAGAAATTCCTAAAAATAATGAGCCTGATTATCAAAAAGTTGGTGGTGGTAGTGGCTTTATAATTTCAGGCGATGGCTTGATTTTGACTAATAAACATGTGGTGGCTGATACGCAGGCCCAGTATGTAGTTGTTTTGAATGACGGTAAAGAATATGAGGCTAAAGTGGTAGGCACAGATATTTTTAATGATATTGGTGTTTTAAAAATTGATGCTAAAGATTTGCCAGTAGTTAATTTAGGTGATTCGGATAAATTGGTTAATGGACAGACAGTCATAGCCATTGGTAATGCTTTAGCTGAGTTTAGTAATACAGTTACAGTAGGAGTGGTTTCTGGTATTGGTAGAAATATTGTAGCTGGTAATGGTAGTGGTAGTTCTGAAAAACTAGAAGATGTTATTCAAACCGATGCTGCTATTAATCCTGGTAATTCTGGCGGACCATTGCTGAATATTTTTGGGGAAGTAATCGGTATTAATACGGCGGTTTCTAGTCAAGGGCAATTGATTGGCTTTGCTATTCCGATTAATTCAGCTAAACAGGTTATTGATAGCGTTAAAATTAACGGTGAAATTGTCAGGCCTTATCTAGGTGTGCGTTATCAAATGATAAATGATAGTATTAAACAAGCAAAAAAATTAACTTTAGATAATGGTGCTTTGCTGGTATCTGGTAACAAGGCGGGTGAGGCAGCAATAGTTTCTAATTCGCCAGCCGATAAGGCGGGATTAAAAGAAAATGATATTATTACAGAAGTTAATGGTAAGGCTTTAACATCAGATTATGATTTAGCTAAAGCTATTTCGAATTTTAAACCAGGGGATGTTGTAAATATAAAAGTTTGGTCAAATAATCAAACTAAAGAGCTAAAAGTAACTCTAGAAAAATTTAAGAATTAGACAGTAAAAAAGTGGAAGAATTAATCAGTCAAATTAAAGAGTTGTGCCGTCAAGTTGATAAGGTTTTAGGATCGGCTGATTTTGATAAAAAAATAAAACAACAGGCTTTATACCAAAAGCAAATGCTGGCTAGTGATTTTTGGTCGCAAGCCCAAGCACAGGACATTAGTCGTCAGGCGGGTGGCTTAGAACAATTTATTAATAACTGGCAAAACTTAAAAAAATCGCTTGATGAATTATTGCACTTTGCTCAAGATGAACAGGCTAGTTCAATGCAGGCTGAAATTATTGAAAATTATCAAGCCTTATTAAAAAAATATAATCACTTAAGCACCAGTTTATTTTTATCAGGTGCACATGATCAGGAGCCGGCTATTATTACAATCATGGCTGGGGCTGGTGGTGTTGATGCTCAGGATTGGGCAGAAATGTTGGAACGCATGTATTTACGTTTTGCTGAGCAAAATGGTTATGCAATTAAATATTTAAATCGCTCAGTTGGCAATGAAGCCGGTTTAAAAAGTACTACTTTTAAAGTTAGTGGTGATTATTCTTTTGGGTATTTAAAAAATGAAGCTGGGGTGCACCGCTTAGTAAGACTTTCTGACTATGATGCTGATCACGCACGCCACACTTCTTTTGCCATGGTAGAAGTTTTGCCGGAGATCCCTTTAAACAAGGTGCATTTAAACGAAGCAGATTTAAAAATTGAGACTTATCGCGCTTCTGGTCACGGGGGTCAATCAGTTAATACCACTGATTCAGCTGTGCGTATTACCCACTTACCAACAGGTCTGATTGCTACTTGTCAGAATGAACGTTCGCAATTACAAAATAAAAATCAAGCTCTAAGCTATTTAGCCAGTAAACTGCAACAGTGGCAGGAACTAAAAAGAGAAGAAGATCGTAAGGCCTTAAAAGGTGAGTATACTGAAGCTGCCTGGGGCAATCAAATTCGTTCATATGTTTTGCATCCTTATAAATTAGTCAAAGATCATCGAACAGATTTAGAGTCAACTGACCCTAATCGAGTCTTAGCGGGAGACTTATGGCCTTTTATTGAAGCTAAATTAAAAAAACTAGCTAGTAAGTAATTTCTAGCTTTTGTTTTTTTATGCTATAATAATAGTAGTAAAAATTATTAAGGCCTTATGTTTGACCATTTAGGTCCAATGCCAAAAATTAGTTTTCGGAAAAAGCCAATAAATTATCAGGCTTATTTTACTTTTCTATTAATGGCTATTATCGTCTTTACTCTTAGCTGGTCAATACAAAGTGGATCCAATATTGCCGCTGCGCCAGTAGATCAGCCACAAGTATTAGTAAGTACAGAGGCGCTTGATCAAAATATAGTTTTAGGTAGTACTAATTTGTCTATCTTTTCGATGCAAATAGAAACTAAGCTAGCTGGAGTGGCTTTAAAATCTTTAAATATTCAAGCACAGGGTATATACAAGGCAGAATTTCTAGAAGATTTAAAATTGTCGCATAATGGTATGCAGTTAGGGCAATTGTCAGATATAGATGATCAAGGTATTTTACATTTTGATTTGGATGGCTATGTTTTGCCACTAGGTAAAAATGAATTACGATTGACAGTTAAAAATAGTGATAATTTAGAAGTTGGTGATATTTTAAATTTTAATTTAACAGATGCTAGTAGTTTAGTTTGGTCCTATGAAGGAAAAGAATATTTAGCTAGAGGCGCTTGGCCTATTTCTGGTGGCACAATAAATATTATACCCCAAGGTAGCTTGTGGGCATATCAAGGTTTAAATAAAAAAGAATTAGCAGTTGTGGCTAAGCAAAATAATAATTTAGCTGAGTTTAGTCTAGCAGTGGATGGCGAAAGAGTTGATTTGGATAAATTAACTTTTCGATACAAGACTTCTAACAATGAAGACATAGCTAGTGATTTTATTTTATTATCTCAAGGTTTAGTCCTAGCTAAGGCCCAAGCACAAGATGATTTAATAGAATTTAATTTAAATAAACCTTTATCTTTAGCTATTAATCAGGCCTTGCCTTTTGTTTTGGCTGCTAAGTTAGGATTAGGTGATTACGAGCTAGAGCTAGAGTCTGTTCAAGGTCACGGTTTAGTTTCTGGTAAAATTATTAATTTATCTGAAAAATTGACCTTAGCTAAAGTTATCTCTAAAGAGCAGCTACTTCAATTTAGTAATTTAGCAATTGATAAAAATATTAATCAAGATTGGCTAACAGCTGCTAATATTTCTGTCAAAAAATTAAATTCAGAAGCAGCAGTGTTACACCGTTTGACTTGGCGCTTGGATAGTAATTTAGTGGATATCAAGGCTGCTAAAATTTTGGTTAATGATAAAGTAAAAAATTTAGATTTAGTTATAAAAGAAGATAAATTGATTGCCAAGGCTGCCTGGTCAGATCCTATTGTTTTATCAGAATTTAACACTAATATAAAATTATTGTTACAAATCGATAAATTTCAAGAAGGCTCTTTTATCCAGACTAGCTTATTAAGTGATGGTCAGGCCTATCAAGCTGATCAGTGGTCTGATAATTTACTATGGTCAGTAAATGGGCAAAAATATAATGCTTATGCTTTGCCCAGTTTGCCTTTAGAGCCACAATTAATTAGCAACTAGACAAAAGATAGGTTTTGCGCTTAAATATAAGCAAGAATAAATAAAGCGATTTTGGGATGACTAAAAGCAAATTTGGTTTGCTGCTTAGCTGTATTTTTTTAAGCGCGAATTTACTAAGTATTTTATATTTAGTTAATATTAAGCTAAATTGGTTTTATTTTTATGTAGCTTTAGTGGCTATTTTTATTTTGTCTTTTAAATGGCGTTACTTCTGTTTAGGGCTAGTATTTTTATTAGCAGTCATCAGAGTTTATGATTTTAAACAAACAGAAAGATATGTGCAGGCTAATTTTATTTATGGAAATAGCTATCAATTTAGAGGTGAAATAGTTGATTTAGATCAAAAAATAAATGGCTGGCAGTTAGTTGTTAAAGCAAATGATTTAGAAAATTTTAAAGGCAAGATTTTAGTTTACGCTCCCTTGTATCCGGAGTATTCTTTATTTGATAATCTAGAGCTTAGTTGCAAACTATTTAAGCCAGAGCCTTTTACTAGTGAACTTACGGGCAGGGATTTTGCTTATGATAAATATTTAGCAAAAGATAATATTTTTGCTATTTGTCCACAGCCGAAATTAAAAAAACTTAATACTAGTAATATTTGGTGGCAGCAAGTATCTAAAAGTAAACAGCATTTTTTAAATAATTTGAACATTGCTTTGCCCGAGCCGGCGGCTGCTTTTACTAAAGCAATTATCTTAGATTCGCGGCGAGAGTTGCCAACTGAAATTAATCCTAGCTTTAGCCATACAGGCCTTACACACGTCATTTCTATTTCTGGTTTGCACATGGTGGTAATAATTTGGTTTTGGCAAACTTTTTTGCAACTACTTGGTTTAAAGCGCCAACACATCTTTTGGGTTTTAGTTTTGAGTTTATTTCTTTATTTATATTTATTAAATTTTATTAGCCCAGCCTTACGCTCAACTGCTATGATTTTGCTAGTGTTACTAGGACCTCTAATAGGACGGCCAGCAATATCAGGCTATAGTTTATTATTTTTAGCAGATATTTTAGTTTTACTTAATCCTTATATTTTAGCTTATGATTTAGGCTTTCAATTGTCTTTTTCAGCAACCCTAGGTTTAATATTTTATACAAATTGGTGGCAAGCAAAGTTAGCAAAAGTTAGCAATTTTTTAAAGATTAGAGAAGTGCTAGCCGTGACTCTGGCAGCTCAAACTTTTACTTGGCCACTAGTTATGTATTATTTTGGCATTTTTTCTATAGTAGCGCCTGTAGCTAATTTTTTAGTTTTACCAATATTCCCGCCAATTTTAATTTTAGGAATTTTAATGGCGATTTTTGGGGGTAGCTTAGCTTATATTTTAAGTTGGCCCTTGCTTCTTTTAATCAAGATAATGTTTTATTTAGTGGATTATTTAGGTGGGCTACCCTATGCCTATTTTATACAAACTAATTTTTCTTTAATATTTTTAGTTGTTAGTTTGCTTTTAATGTTTTTGCTTACTATAATTATTAAGCCTTATGTCAAACAAACAGATTAAAATTTATTTGAGTCTAGCACTTTTGCTCTTAAGTTATTTATGGTGGCAGTTAGGCGATCAGGCAAAATATTTACAGGTAAATTTTTTGGATGTTGGTCAAGGAGATGCTACTTTGATTACAGCTCCTAGTGGCGAAGTGATATTAGTTGATGGCGGTCCGAATAATAAACTACTTTCTCAAATTTCAAAATTTTTACCCTGGTGGGAACGAAGCATTGATTATGTAGTTATTTCTCATTGGGATGATGATCATTATATCGGCTTGATTCAGGTTCTAAAAAAGTATGAAGTAAAAAATATTTTAGTTTCTTATTTGCCAGATATAGCGAGTCCTGCTTATCGGGCTTGGCAAGAGGCTTTAGCAAAAGAAGGTATTAGCCCCAAAATATTAAAAGCAGGGGAAACTTGGCAGTGTGCAAATAATCTATCTTGGCAAGTAGTATCAGCTAGTGATGATAAAAATTTAGAAGATAATGATAAATCTTTAGTTTTACGTTTAAGTTATGGACAAACAGATTTTCTGTTAACTGGTGATTTGCCAACTGAACAAGAAGAGTTGTTATTAAAAAAGAATATAAATTTAGAGAGTGAAGTTTTAAAAGTCGGCCATCATGGTAGTAAATATTCTTCTGACCAGGAATTTTTGAGTGTGGTTGAGCCTAAGGCTTGTATTATTTCAGCAAGTCAGGATAATAAATTTGGCCACCCGCATTCAGAAACTTTAGAGCGCCTAGCTAAGATAAAATGTAATATTTACGAAACTAGTAAACTAGGCAACATTAGTATTTTGAGCAATGGTCAGGATTGGTGGTTAAAATAACTGTTTTAAGCTTGTGGATAACTTTACTGCTTATTAGTATGATTAAGTAAACCATTTTTTATTTTCTTGCCATTTTTTTGGCTTTATTCTATAATAAAGGCAGTAAAAATATTAATTTTTTTAATTATGGCAGACGCACAATTTAAAATACTTTTGATCGAAGATGAGGAAATGTTGGCTAATATGTATGAGGTCAAGTTTAAGAACGAGGGCTATGATTTAATAAAGGCTTTAGATGGCTCCCAAGGCTTGGAGCTTGCTAAAACTATTAAACCAAACTTTATTCTTTTGGACATTATCATGCCCAAGATGGATGGTTTTTCAGTGCTCAAATCTTTAAAAGAAGATCCTACTACCAAAGATATACCTGTAATGTTGCTTACCAACTTAGGTCAAGACGAAGACGTTAAGCGCGGCAACGAGCTAGGAGCAGTTGGCTATTTGGTCAAGGCAAATATTACACCTTCGGAAGTTGTGACTGCTGTTAAAAAAGCAGTTGATAATTTGAAAAAATAATTTAAGTAAATAATTTGTTTTTAAATTTACCCTAGCTTATTTTTAAGAGCAGGGTAATTTAATCTAAGTTAAATTAAATTTTATGCAACAACACATTGAAAGAACATTAGTACTACTCAAGCCGGATGCTATTAATCGTGGTTTGATTGGCGAAATATTGCATCGTTTTGAGCGTACTGGTTTAAAAATTATTGGTTTGAAAATGGTTTGGTCAGATCAAGATACAGCTGCCAAACATTACACTGAAGATTTGGCTAAAAGACGCGGAGAAAAAGTAAGGGATCTGATGATTAATATGATTACCTCTGGTCCAATTGTTGCTATTGCTATTGAAGGCGTTGAAGCTGTTGAGGTAGTACGTAAAATGGTTGGTGATACTGAGCCCAAAAAAGCAGCCCCTGGAACTATTCGTGGGGATTATGCGCATGTGTCTTATGGTTATGCTGATAAAAATGAAATTGCCGTGTTTAATTTAATTCATGCTTCTTCTAATGCTGAAGAAGGTGTTCAAGAAATAAATGTCTGGTTTAACGATTTTGAGCTCCAAGATTTTCGTCCCGATTATATTAAACATACTATTGCTCGTAAAGAGTAAAATAATAATTTTAATCCAGCTCCTTAGCTAAGGAGCTGGATTTTTATACGGCTTCAATATTTTATGCAAAAAAAGGCATTATACGGTGGAGCTTAATTGAAATTTGTTAGTCATTTTAGAATATGCTATACTCAAAATAGGCTAGAGTTTTTTGGATAATATTTATAACTCTACAAACTAACTCCTTGGGAGACTAATATCAGTTTAGAGCCGTGGCTTTAACTTGCGGTCACCCACCTTTTTAAAGGAGTTAATTATTATCTAAATACTAGCCGCAGTCGTCACTAAAGTAGGACACTAATTATTAATACGTGCACTATGTCAGATGACTTAGCAAAAGGCGTCTAGCCTGTAGTAAGATACGGCCAAGACGTCTTTTGTTTTTTACTAAATTTGTTTTTTTAGATATAATATAAGTATTGATTATTTAAAGATGTATAATTTTATGGTAAAAGAAGAAGCGGAAAAATTAATTGAAAAAGCTAAAAAAGAAGAATTAAATCCCGAAGAAAAATTGGTCTTACTTAAGTATATAAATAGTTTAGTCGGTGATTTAAAACAAGATATTGATAATTTAAATAATAATTAAAAATATGATGGGTGAAAACATGTGGCCTGATTCAAATACAGGAGAAAAACCAATGGTGGAACAAGAACAAAAGCTCGAAGGGGAAATTGATAATCAATTTCAGGAGCTTACTGCTGGTTTAGATAGTGTGCAGGCATCTTTGGAAAATTTAGATCAAGATAATAATACTCCAGAACGCACTCAGGCTCTTAAAAAAATTTGGGAAGGATATAAGAAAATTGAAAGTACCGTTAATATACTTTTAATGATGTATGGGAGTACTACCATTGGTTCTAGTGTTCATAAAATATTTACTCACCCAGGGGATAATGAGGGCAATATAGCATCATTGATCACTGGTGTAGCAGCTTTATCAGTAGCTGTAGCTGGGTTTATTCGTGAAGAAAAAAACCATAAAGCTAAATTAGAAGGCAATGCTTAGAACTTATTTTTTTTAAAATAAAAAACCCCCATTATTTTTTATTATTGTCATCCTGAATTTATTTCAGGATCTCCAATTGTAGAGTGCTACTTGGAGATGCAGAAACAAGTTCGGCATGACAGCTTTAGGAGTTAGGGGGTTTTAGATTTAGTTTATTTAGTTTGACGTAGTTTGTTTATAGTTCTTAAACAAGAAGTACAAATACTAACACGACGATTGCCGATTTTTTTGCTTTGTAAGTTAATATTCATGCGGCGACGATTAGCAATTTTAGAATGACTGCGGCTGTTGCCAATAATTGCTGAACGTGTGCAGATTTCACAGACTTTGGCCATATTTTTACTTTATCTAATAATTAAGCTATAATATTGATTAACGTTAACAGATATTAACATAAAAATTAATTTTTGTAAAGATATATGCTTTTTACTGCTTTAGGAACCAATTCTTTAGCTTTTGTGGCTATGATCATGGCCTTAGTTTATGCAATCACTATTCATGAATTTAGTCATGCTTTAGTTGCTACTTGGCAGGGTGATCCCACGGCTCGTTATCAGGGGCGATTAAGTTTAAATCCTTTGGCACATTTGGATTTACTAGGCAGTATTATGTTGCTACTAGCTGGTTTTGGTTGGGGCAAGCCAGTGCCAGTAAATCCTTATAATATGCGTTGGCAGCGCTGGGGGGAAGCGGCGGTTTCCATAGCTGGGCCAGTTAGTAATTTTATTAGCGTTATTTTATTTATTTTAATTTTAAAATTAACTAGCCCTTATTTATTACCGACTAATTTATTATCAATTTTTCTGATCTCTTTAATCTTAACCAATTTAATTTTAGGTGTTTTTAATCTTATTCCTTTGCCGCCGCTTGATGGCTCTAAAATATTATTTGCGGCTTTGCCAGCTGGTTTTGAGAAATTAAAACAACAGTTAACAATTAATGGCCCCTGGATACTGTTGGCTTTAATTATGATTGATAATTTTTCGACAATTAATATTTTTGGTAAAATTTTTGAATTTTTTATTAATTTTATTTCTAGATTTTTATAGCTATAATTGTTTTTATATTGACAATATTGTTTATTTATAGTATTGTTCAAATCCGTTCTTTTTTCCCCTGTCAATATAAACATTGTCTCAAGGAGGAGGGTTAGATGAAGGCTTTGCTAAAAAGGGCCGGCATTTTGCTGGCTGCGAAGCGCGAAGAAATCGGGCGTAAGCGTCGTATCAGAGAATTGCGGCAAGAGAGTGAACTTATTTTCCAGGAAGCTATGGGTAGAGTTATCTGCCAAAAGCCTAATGGCGGTACGCTTGCCAAAGAAGCGGCTGACGACGAAGTCTATTCTGTCTAGCTAATATTACCCAATCCTGCTACTAGCAGGTGAGGGTATTTTTTTATTGCCTAATTTAGGCCTTGACAAGTTTTAATATTTTTGTTAGAGTGCTTTTTGTCTATATTTTCGTACCTCCAATATTAATGGAAAAACGGAGACAAGCGCCCTGTCATGTTGGTTATGAAAACGTATTGGCCACCGCGGGGCCTGCGTTTTTGGTCGGTGTGCATCACCTGGCCTAACCCAATTGGGTAGTTCTCCGTTTAGAGGAGATTGAGATAGCGCGCCTGCAAAACAGGTGAGCCTCGCGTCCGATGGGAACTACGCCCACGATAGTCGCGAGCCGCAGTCTCGCTCCTCGAGGGGTTCGTGCTCGTCCGCGGACCCCTTTTTTATTTGTTTGGGCTTGACTTAGCTTTTTTTTTGTGCTATTTTATTGAAGCATTTTATAGCCCCTCGGGGCGATAATTATTTTTATAAAAACAATTTATTTTGAATTTTAATGCCTACAATTCACCAATTATTGAAAAAACCAAGACACACTCCTAAAGCTAAGAGTAAATCTCCAGCTTTAACTTCAGTTTTAAATACTTTACGTCGTTCCAAAAGAGATTTGCCCAAAGGCAGTCCCTTTAAACGGGGAGTTTGTGTAAAAGTAACTACTACTACTCCTAAAAAACCAAACTCAGCTTTGCGTAAGATTGCCAGAGTTCGTCTTTCAAATGGTATGGAAGTTACTGCTTATATTCCTGGCGAAGGTCATAATCTACAAGAACATAGCATTGTAATGATTAGAGGTGGCAGGGTAAAAGATTTACCTGGTGTGCGTTATCATATTGTTAGAGGTGTCTATGATACTCAAGGTGTATCTGGTCGTAAACAAGGCCGTTCTCTTTACGGTGCTAAAAAAGAAAAAGCAGCTAAAAAATAATTCATTTATAAGTTTATATCATTATGCGTGGTAAAGCAGTTTCTAAAAGAGTAATCTCACCTGATCCAAAATTTCAAAGGGTTGATATTGCCAAATTAATTAACAAAATAATGCGTCGTGGCAAAAAAACTATAGCGCAAAAAATTGTTTATAGTGCTTTTGAATATATTTCTAATAAGACCAAACAGGATCCAATTGAAATTTATGATACAGCTATGCGCAATGTTGCTCCTAATTTAGAAGTAAAAGGTAAGCGTATTGGTGGTGCTAACTATCAAGTACCAATGGTAGTAACCGGAGATCGTAAAATGGTTTTGACTCATCGTTGGATTATTATGGCCGCCAGTCATCGTAAAGGTATGGCTATGCACAAAGCTTTGGGCGAAGAATTAATCGCTGCTTCTAAAAATGAAGGTGAAGCTATCAAAAAACGTGAAGACGTTCAACGTATGGCTGAAGCTAATCGTGCTTTTGCTCACTTTGCTTAAAATTTAATTAGTTTTTAAAAATTCCCGCTTGAAAATCAAGCGGGATATATAGTTATAAAAAATTTTTATGCCTAGAACACATTCTTTAGAAAAAGTCAGAAATATTGGCATTATTGCCCACATCGACGCTGGTAAAACTACGGTTTCCGAGCGCATCCTTTTTTATACTGGTAAAAAACATAAAATTGGTGAAGTGCACGAAGGGGCTGCCGAAATGGATTGGATGGAACAAGAAAAAGAACGTGGCATTACTATCACTTCGGCTGCTACTACTTGTTTTTGGGCATTGCCTGATTGGCTAGGTGGTGATAAGGCTAATATCAATATTATTGATACCCCAGGTCACGTAGATTTTACTGTAGAAGTAGAAAGATCCTTACGTGTTCTTGATGGTGGTGTGGTAGTATTTGATGGTGTGGCTGGTGTAGAGCCACAGTCTGAAACTGTTTGGCGCCAAGCTGATAAATATAATGTACCTCGCATTGCTTTTGTAAACAAAATGGATCGCATGGGTGCTAATTTTTATTATGACCTAGATACTATTCATGAACGTTTAGTCAAACATGCCTTACCAATGCAGTTGCCAATCGGTGCGGCTGAAACTTTTGAAGGTATTATCAATCTCTTAGAAAGAGAAGCTTGGTATTATTTAGATGAAGATGGTAAGAATTTTGAAAAACGTGAAGTGCCAGCTGATATGAAAGATAAGGTAGAAGAATATCGTGCCAAGCTTATTGAAGCTATTGTTGAGAATGATGAAAAATTAATGGATCAATATCTTTCTGGTAAAGAACCAGAATTAATTGATTTAAAAAAAGCTTTACGTCAAGCTGTTATTAATAATAAGATTGTACCTATTCTTTGTGGTTCAGCTTTGAAAAATAAAGGCGTCCAGTTTTTATTAGATGCTGTTACTGCTTATTTGCCATCTCCTTTGGATGTACCTGAAATTACTGGCACTGAGCCCAGAAATGAAGCCAATGTTATTACTGTTAAACCTGAAGATGGTGAGCCATTTACCGCTTTAGCTTTTAAAATTGCTACTGATCCTTATGTGGGACGACTTACTTTTATTAGAGTTTACTCTGGTACTTTAAGCTCTGGTTCCTATGTTTTGAATGCTAATAAAGAAAAGAAAGAACGCATTGGTCGTATTTTACGTATGCATGCTAATCACAGAGAGGAAGTTTCTGAAATTTTTGCTGGGGACATTGTAGCGGTTGTGGGTTTAAAAGATACAACCACTGGCAATACTCTATCTGATGTTGACAGAGCGGTTATTTTAGAAAGTATGGATTTCCCAGAGCCAGTTATTCATGTGGCTGTTGAGCCAAAAACCAAAGCTGACCAAGAAAAAATGGGCATGGCTTTGTCAAAACTAGCTGAAGAAGATCCTACTTTTACAGTTAGATCAGATGAAGAAACTAATCAAACTATTATTGGTGGTATGGGCGAACTACACCTTGATATTATTGTTGATCGTATGCGTCGCGAATTTGGTGTAGAGGCCAATGTTGGTGCTCCACAAGTAGCTTACAAAGAAACTATCAAAGCTTCAGCTGAGGGTGAGGGTAAATATATTAAACAATCAGGTGGTCGCGGACAATATGGTCATTGCTGGTTAAGATTAGAGCCATTAGAACGCGGTGCTGGTTTTGAGTTTGTTGATGAGATTAAAGGTGGTTTGATCCCTAGAGAATTTATTGCTCCAATTGAAAAGGGTATTAAAGAAACTTTAGATAATGGCGTTTTGGCTGGTTATAAAGTAGAAGATGTTAGGGCAGCTGTTTATGATGGCTCTTACCATGACGTTGACTCTTCGGAAGCTGCTTTTAAGATTGCAGGTAGCATGGCTTTTAAGGCTGCCTTTAATAAAGCTAAGCCAATTATTTTGGAACCAATTATGAAAGTAGAAGTGGTAACTCCAGAACAATATATGGGCGATGTTATTGGCGATATTAACTCCAAACGTGGTCAGGTAAATGAAATGATAGATAGGGCTAATGCTAAAGTAATTCATGCTTTTGTACCGTTATCAGAAATGTTTGGCTATGCTACTTCTTTACGGTCAATGACTCAAGGTAGAGCTAGTTATAGTATGGAATTTTATCAATATCAAGAAGTGCCAACTAATATTGCTGAAGCAATCAAGAAAAAAAATAACGAATAAATTAAATTATTCAGCCCAAGTGTCTTTTAAGCGTTTGGGCTGTTTTTTATTATAACAATTTTGGGTTAACAAAAAACCCCATTTATGTAATAGAGTTTTTTGTTCATCTGAAGCCACTAGATCTTAATAGCTAGAGAGCTATAACCTAGTGGACTCGGATAAAGGGGAGAAACTGTTGGCTGGCGGCGGGTCGCGTTGAACGCGACCCGCCGCACTGATGCGTTATTCGGATGCTTCTCCCTTTGACTATTTTTACCTGTAGTCAGCAGGATTCCGTTGCCCCGGAATGACGGGAGTTGTTTGTGAGGATTACCGGATATTATGCGGCCTCCGGAGAGTCGCGGGAACTACCCGACTACTGGGCCTATGGTTCGAACAGTCCAAACATCACGATCCTTTCTGCTGCACCCTCTTGCAGCAAATGGGTCCTGAAGTACAGGAGTGGTTGCGACCTTATATGGTTTCCGGGTATTATCGGCCCCCGGTGGATCTGGTCGCACGCAGTTCTTGGGCGGGCGCTGCGCGGTCGTATTTAACCGCGAGCAAAATTGTGCCGATGACTGCGTTTTTTAGACCACTGGCCTAGAGCAACAGTCGAATCACTACAATCTCCCTTCTTTTCGGTTTAGCGGAGCGCATGAGCGCTCCCGTTTTGTTTTTTTACCAAACTGTATCACAGGTTTTGTGGATGACAGTCTGGCAACTGCGGGTGTTTAGCCATCTTAGAGCATTCAACCCGCCTTTAAAGGCTAGTGTTTTACAAACACTGTAATGGAGGTAAGGATATAAGCTGATGCTTATATCAGGTGGTAAACTCGAAATTATCAAGCCGTAAAGCCTGATAAAATCAGGGTTGTAGGACCTGTTCTTAGTCCTCCAATACAGTATTTGTAAAAAAGCCTTTATTTATTGGTTTTTTAAGAGCAATAGAGCATTATATCATATAATTAATATTTTGTCAATAGTATTGTAGCCATAAATAAATTTAAAATATTAATTTGACAAAGAGCTATTTTTCCACTAATATATGAACACTTTACCATAAAATTATGTTAAATGTTCAAAACCTGGAAGCAGTACTAAAATTAGTCGCCCAAACTAAGGATCGAGTGATTATTTTATCAGAAAATTATGATCCATTGGTGATTATGAATTTAGAAAACTACAGGGATTTATTAGCTAAAAATACTGTAAAAAAGGGCAATGGTCAGCAAGTAGTTTTAGACAATATTAATAAGGACATTGCTTTATTGCATGCCAGTGAAAATGATGTTCCAGATTTAGCCGACTATAATTTAGATCAGTTTAAAGTAGAGGAAGATAATGCTGCTAGTGAAAATAAACCAGTAGATACCGAAGAAGAAGAAAAATATTATTTAGAACCAGTTGATTAATTTTTGGCTAATATTAGTAAAAATATTAGAAATTAGGGCCTTTGCTGTAGTGCCCTTGCCAAAAATAAAAAACTTTGCTATAATCTTTTGTGTTTTAGAGAAACAATTTAAATATAATTAATAATCAATATTTTTTATAAAACCGCTGGTTTATAGAGTTTTATAAAGGAGAAAATAAATCATGGCAGAAGTATTTAAAAGAGAAAAAACTCATGTCAACGTTGGTACTATTGGCCACGTTGATCATGGCAAAACCACTTTAACAGCCGCTATCTTAAAAGTGATTAGCGCAACTGGTGGTGTGGCTCAACAAAAAAATGTTGACCAAATTGACGCTGCTCCTGAAGAGCGCGAACGCGGTATTACTATTGCTACCGCTCACGTGGAATATGAAACTGAAAAACGTCACTATGCCCACGTTGACTGTCCAGGTCACGCTGACTATGTCAAAAATATGATTACTGGTGCCGCCCAGATGGATGGTGCCGTTTTGGTAGTTTCAGCTGCCGATGGTCCCATGCCTCAAACTCGTGAGCATATTTTGCTTGCCCGTCAGGTTGGTGTGCCTTTCATCGTAGTCTATTTAAATAAAATGGACCAAGTTGATGATCCTGAGCTAGTCGATTTAGTAGAAGAAGAAATCAGAGATTTATTGAAAAAATATGAATTCCCTGGTGATAAAACTCCTATTATTCGTGGTTCAGCCTTAAAGGCTTTGGAAGACCCTGCTGGCGAAGCTGGTAAATCAATTACTGAATTACTAAAAGCTTTGGATGATTATATTCCAGATCCAGTTCGTGATACTGAGCATCCTTTCTTATTACCAATTGAAGACATTTTCTCAATTGAAGGTCGTGGTACAGTAGTTACTGGTCGTATTGAACGTGGTTTAATCAAATTAAACGAAGAAGTAGAAATCGTTGGTTTGCATGAAACCAAAAAGACCGTGGTTACTGGTATTGAAATGTTTAACAAGCAATTAGAAGAAGGTCGTGCTGGTGATAATGCCGGTTTGCTTTTACGCGGTACCAAAAAAGATGAAGTTGAACGTGGTCAGGTTTTAGCTAAACCTGGTAGTATTACACCTCATACTGACTTTGAAGCTAAAGTTTATATTTTAAGCAAAGAAGAAGGTGGTCGTCATACTCCATTTTTCAAAGGCTATAAACCACAGTTTTACATCCGTACTACTGACGTTACTGGTGAAGTTATTTTACCAGAAGGTACTGAAATGGTAATGCCTGGTGACACTATTAATTTAACTATTAAATTAATTCATCCAGTCGCTTTAGAAGAAAAATCACGTTTTGCTATCCGCGAAGGTGGTCATACTGTTGGCGCTGGTACTGTTACCAAAATCATTAAATAAATTTATAACTTTTACTTGGGGGATAATCTCCCCCAGGTAAAGGGTTGAATAAATAATTAATTATCGTTATTTTAAAAAATCCATGCCAGTTAAAGAGGTTAAAGAAGAAGCTCAGTCTAGGATCAGGATCAAGATCAGGGCTTATGATCATAAAATTATTGACCAGTCTACTAAAACCATTATGGAAACAGTAGATCGGACTGGTGCCAAAACTATCGGCCCTATTCCTTTGCCTACCGAGAAAAAGAAGTTTACAGTGCTTAGGTCTACTTTTGTGCATAAAGATGCTCGTGATCAATATGAAATGCGAGTGCACAAGAGAATGCTTGATATTATCAATCCTACTCCTCAGACCGTAGATGCTCTTATGAATTTAAACCTACCAGCTGGTGTAGATATAGAAATAAAAATGTAGTCAATTCTTTTTAAGAAGAGACAAAATAAAAGGTGTCTTGTTTAAATAGTGTAACCCCTAGCTAAGCTTAAAGAGCAGAAACAGGGAAGTGCCTATAAAAACAAAATATTTTTCAAGGAAAAAAATCGCGTTAAGTTAAAAACTATCAAGGAAACAAACATTAAGCTAACAAGTCTAGCTTAAAGTCGCGATTTTGTCCTTAAAAAAGTTTTAAGTACAGAATCGCGTTTTTATTAAGAAATTATTATGGCCAAGTTTATTTTAGGAAGAAAAATGCACATGACCCAAAAGTTTTTGGCAGATGGTACTATGGTGCCAGTAACTGTAGTTGAGGCTGGTCCTTGTACTGTTACTCAAGTCAAAACTATTGAAAAAGAGGGCTACCAAGCTGCTCAAATTGGTTTTTGTGTAAAACGTCAAATCAATAAACCAATGGCAGGTCATTTGAATGCTTTGGGTAATTTTCGTTATTTACGAGAATTTTTATTAGATAAGATGGATAATTTTGCTCGTGGCAAAATGTTTGATGTCAGCTCTTTTAAGGTCGGCGATAAAGTGAAAATTATTGCTGTCTCTAAAGGTAGAGGTTTTCAAGGTGTAGTTAAACGTCATCATTTTAGAGGCCACAACACTACTCACGGTACTAAAGATCAGGTACGTATGCCTGGTTCCATCGGTGCTCAAGGTCCACAGCACGTATTCAAAGGAACACGTATGGCTGGTCGCATGGGTAATGACCAAGTTACAGTAGCTAATTTAGAAATTATTGAAGTTGATTTAGAAAAAAATTTATTATATATCAAAGGCGCTATTCCTGGTGCTTTTAATAATTTAGTAGAGATTGAAGCAAAAGGTGATTTGGTTTTTATAGAAAAAGAATCTAAAAAAGAAGTCAAAGAAGAGGTAGTAGATACTAAGGTCGAGGAAGTAGCAGCTGTAGAAGAAGTAGCTCAAGCTCCAGAAGTGTCAGTAAATGAAGAAAAGTTAGAAGCTAGTACCAGCGAAGAAAATAAGCAAGAAGATAAACAATAAGTCAAATATATGGCTGATATTAAAGTTAAATTATATAACTTCCAGGGCAAAGAAATTGGTGAAGAAAAACTAGATAATGTTTTTTTCGCTAGAAAAATAGTACCAGCAGTTATTTCTCAGGCTGTGATTGCTCAAGCCGCAAACTCCCGACAGATTTTAGCTCATACTAAGGGTCGAGCTGAAGTACGTGGTGGCGGTCGTAAACCTTGGAAACAAAAAGGTACTGGTCGTGCTCGTCATGGTTCTACTCGTTCTCCTTTGTGGGTTGGTGGTGGTGTGACTTTTGGTCCTACTGCTGACAGAAATTTTAGTCTCAGGATTAATAAAAAAACTAAGACCAAAGCTCTACAAATGGTTTTTAGCGACAAAGTAGCAAGTGATAGATTTATTTTAGTTGATAAATATGATGATGCTGCCAAAACTAAAACATTAGCTAAATCTCTAGCCACTTTACCAATCAAAAAACAATCTGTATTAATTATTACTGAGAATGCTCAAGATAAAATAGTATTGGCTGCTAAGAATTTAAAGAAGATTAATACTATTTATTACGGTAGTTTGAATATTAGAGATTTATTAAAACACGAATATTTATTGGTTAGCCAAAATTTATTGGCCAAAATAGTTCAGCATTATTCCTAAAGCAATTATGAGTATTTTTTCAAAAAAAGAAACTGCTGCCAAAACAGCAACTACTAAAGTAAAAAAAGTAGCTAAGGTTAAAGCAGTCGCTAAAGTAAATAAGGAAACTAGACTAAAAGCTAGCGATCGTCCTTATCGTATTTTAATTAAACCTTTGATTTCCGAAAAGGCTACTATGGTTAATGCTTTAAATAAATATGTATTTGCAGTTAGTATTAAAGCTAATAAAGTAGAAATTAAAAAAGCCATCGAAGAATTATATAATGTTGTGCCTGTTAGTGTTAATATTTTGCGTAGCACTGGCAAGTATGTTCGTTCTAATCGTGGCTACGGAAAGCGTTCTGATTCAAAAAAAGCTATCGTTACCTTAAGAAAAGGCGATAGTATTAAATTATACGAAGGTATTTAAAGATTTATTATGCCAATTAAAGTATACAATCCAATTACTCCTGCTCGTCGTAAGACTAGTGCTTTGATTAATCGAGATTTAGATAAGGTTAAGCCCTTAAAATCTTTGATGTTGTCTGATAAGCGTAGAGCTGGCCGTAATAACACTGGTAAAATTACAGTGCGTCACCAAGGTGGTGGTAGTCGTAAATTAATTAGAGTAGTTGATTTTATCCAGAGTCGCTATGATATTCCAGCCAAAGTAGCAGCTATTGAATATGATCCAAATCGTAGCACTAATATTGCTCGTTTAGTTTACGCTGATGGTGTAAAATCTTATATCATTGCTCCAGAATCTTTGCGTAATGGCGATAGTGTTTTGTCTTCTCAGAAAAATATCGCTATTAAAATTGCTAATCGTTTACCTTTAAAGCATATTCCAACTGGTACTATTATTTATAATGTTGAGTTGGTGCCTGGCAAAGGTGGCAGACTCGCACGTTCAGCTGGTAGTAGTTTGACCTTAATGTCTTTATCTGACGGTAAAGCCCAGCTTAAAATGCCTAGCGGTGAAATTAGATTAGTGTCTGAAGATTGCAGTGCCAGCATTGGTGTGCCAAGCAATATTGATTGGCGCAATGTGCGTTGGGGTAAAGCTGGTCGTATGCGTCACCGCGGTATTCGTCCTACTGTTCGTGGTAAAGTAATGAATCCAGTAGACCATCCTCATGGTGGTGGTGAAGGACATAACCCAATCGGTTTGAAACATCCTAAGACTTATACTGGTAAACCAGCCTTAGGTGTCAAGACTAGAAAAGGTAATAAATATTCAAACAAGTTTATTGTTCAACGTCGCAAAAAGAAATAATAAGATCAAAGACCATAAAGAATAAGTAAATATATGTCAAGAAGTTTAAAAAAAGGCCCATTCACTGATCCACGCCTATTGAAAAAAATTATCAATCGGCGTCCAACTGAAGGCAAAATTATCAAAACCTGGTCACGAGTTTCTGTGATTACTCCTGAGATGGTTGGTTTTACCTTTGGTGTTCATAATGGTAAGGATCATTTACCAGTCCATGTTGTAGAAAATATGGTAGGTCATCACTTAGGTGAATTTGCTCCAACCCGTAAATTTGTGGTCCATGGTGGTAAGATGGCAAAATCTCAAGCCAAAGAAGAAACAGCTAAATAATTTTAGGATATGATAGAAATACAAGCAAAATTAAACAATGCAAAACTTGCGCCCAAAAAAGTGCGCTTGGTTGCGAATGCTATTCGTGGTTTAGCTGTTGTAAAAGCGCAAGAGCGTTTGGCAGTGATTTTCAAAAAATCATCTCCAGTGCTTATCAAACTTTTACGTTCAGCTATTGCCAATGCTAAAGATCGCTATGAAGTAAAAGAAGAAGATCTAATAGTAAAAAGCATTCAGGTTAACAAAGGCCGTGATTTAAAACGTTGGCGTCCAGCTGCTTTTGGTCGGGCTCATCCTTTTAGTACACATTATTGTCACGTTACTTTGGTTTTAGGTCTAAAGCCGGGTGCTAGTGCCAAAGCTTTAGCTAAAGAAAAAGTTGCCGTTGAAACCGTAGATTTGACTAAAGTAGAAAATAAAGCAGCTGCCAAAGAAGCAGGTGTTGCTGATAAAGCTAAAGGTCTAAAAGAAACAATTGGCAAATTAAAGAAAACTAAAGCTCAAAACATTGATAATAAAGCCAAGGGCGTTAGAGTAAAAAAAGGTTAATTATATGGGAAAGAAAGTAAATCCAAGAGTATTTCGTCTCGGTTTAAGCGAACGTTGGCGTTCACGCTGGTTTGCTGGTAAAGATTATGCCAAATTTTTACAGCAAGACATGTTGATTCGTAAATTTTTACAAGTCGAATTAAAAGATGCTGGCGTTGATCGTGTTGAAATAGAAAGAAATCGTGGCGAAATTATAATTAATATTATTGCTGCTAAACCAGGCGTAATTATTGGTAGAGGCGGTGCTGGTATTGAAGAATTAAAAGCCAAGGTTGTTCGTAAAATTTTAGGGAAAGGCATTAAATTACAAATTAATGTTACCGAAGTTCAATCTGCTAATTTGTCAGCTAATGTCATTGTTCAAAATATCAAAGAAGATATTGAGAAGCGTATGCCTTATCGTCGTACCATGAAGCAGAATATTGAAAAAGTCATGAAAGCTGGCGCTAAAGGTGTTCGTATTAAAGTAGCTGGTCGTTTAAATGGCGCTGAAATTGCTCGTTCAGAAAAATTATCAGAAGGTTCTATTCCTTTGCAGACCTTGCGCGCTAATATTGATTATAGTCGTGGCGTTGCTAATACCATCTATGGTGTAATCGGTATTAAAGTTTGGATTTATAAAGGTGAGTATTTTGATAAAACAGTTAAACCAAAAGAAGAAATCAAAGTTTCACAAAAAACTGTTAAATTGTTTAATAAAGACAAAGCTGTTTCTTTAGCATCTTTGACTAAAAATACTGGTGAAGCTGCCCATAAACCAGTTAAGAAAACCACTAAAAAATAGGATAAATTGATTTATTAATAATATGTTAGCACCCAAGAAATTAAAACATAGAAAATGGCATCGTGGTGACCAGATAAAAGGTAAAGCAACCCGCAATAATACTTTAGCTTATGGCCAATTTGGCTTAAAAAGTTTAGAAGCTGGTTGGGTTTCCGCCCGTCAGATCGAATCAGCCCGTCGCGCTATTGTTGGTTATATTCAACGTGGCGGTGATGTTTTTATTCGTATTTTTCCAGACAAGCCAATTACTTTTAAAGGTAATGAAATGCCTATGGGTAAAGGTAAGGGTGCTGTTGATCATTATGTAGCAGTTGTAAAACCTGGCACCGTTATGTTTGAAATGCGCGGTGTTGATGAAGCTAGTGCTCGTAGAGCTATTGATTTAGCCAGACATAAATTGTCAGTTAAAAGTAAATTTGTTAGTAAAGAGTTAAAATAATTTTATGGATTTTCAAGAGATTAAAAAACTGAACTCAAGCGATTTGCATAAGAATTTAAGCGAACTAAGACAGAAAGTGCGTGAATTACGTTTTAGTATTGCTAATAATCAGTTAAAAAATATGCATCAATTTCGCCAAACAAAACTTACTATTGCTAGAATTTTAACTGTTTTAAAACAACAAGAAACAACAACAGCTAAAGCAGTTGATACTAAAAGTAGTCAGGAAGATCATAAAGAATAAATAATTTTTTTATATGAAATCTGTAAAGAAAAATGAGCAAGCTAAAGTTATTCATCGCCGTCGTTTGATTGGTGTTGTGTTTAGCGACAAGATGATTAATACCGTGGTAGTAAAAGTGATTACGGTAAAAATGCATCCTAAGTATAAAAAGCAATATCAACAAAGCCGTAAGTATAAAGCTCACGTTATTGATAAAACTTATAAAGTTGGTGATGAGGTTATTATTGAGGCTTGTCGGCCAATGTCCGCCGATAAACGTTGGCGCGTTGTGAGTAAAGTTAAATAAATTAAAATATATGATACAGCATCGTTCAATGTTACAAGTCGCGGATAATTCTGGAGCAAAATTGGTCCAGTGTATTCGAGTTTTAGGTGGTTACCAAAAGCGTTATGCCCAAATCGGGGATATGATTAATGTTGTTGTAAAAGTAGCCCAACCTCATGCTCAAGTAAAAAAGAGTCAGGTATTACATGCCGTGATTGTTAGACAGCGTAAAGAAGTTCGTCGTAGCAGCGGTGTTTATATTCGTTTTGATGATAATGCGGTCGTAATTATTGATAAAAAATCCAAAGAGCCAGTCGGTAGTCGTATTTTTGGACCGGTGGCTAGAGAATTAAGAGCTAAAGGTTATAATAAGATTATATCCTTAGCCTCAGAAGTATTATAATATGGCTACTAAAATTAAAGTTAACGATAAAGTTTTCATTATTGCCGGCAAAGAAAAAGGTAAAGTTGGCAAAGTGATTCAAGTTTTACCACAAGGTAACAAAATTGTGGTGGAGGGTGTTAATGTTATGTATAAACATTTACGCACTCAGAAAAAAGGCGATAAAGGCCAGAGAGTTCAATTTAATGGGCCATTAAATATTAGTAATGTGTTATTAAATTGTCCTAAATGTGGCAAAAATTCTAGAGTTGGTTTTCAAGTATCAAATTTGACTGGAGAAGATAAAAAGTCTGTTAAAAAAACCAAAGTTAGAATATGTAAAAAGTGCCAAGAAATTATTGATTAATATATTATTATAAAATAGTAAAATTGATTCACGGTTATGAATAAATTACAAGAAAAATATCAAACCAGTTTAAGACCAGAGCTCAAAAAAACTTTGGCTTTAGACAATATTATGTCCGTACCAAAAGTTTTAAAGGTAGTGGTCAATATTGGTATTGGTAAAGCTTCTCAAGACAAAAAGTATATTGATATCGGTGAAGCAATTTTGACTCGTATTACTGGTCAAAAACCAGTCTTAACTAAGGCCAAAAAGTCAATTTCTAATTTTAAAATTAGAGAAGGCATGGTAATTGGTGCCAAAGTTACTTTGCGAGGCAAGATGATGTATGATTTTTTAGAAAAATTAATTAATAGTACTATTCCTCGTTTACGTGATTTTTATGGTTTAGAAACTAAAAAAGGTTTTGATGGCCAAGGAAATTATATTTTAGGCTTTAAAGAACATATTGTTTTTCCAGAAATTGGCATGGAGGATGTAGATCGTACCCATGGTCTAGAAATAGCGATTAACACTTCAGCTAAAAATAACGAAGAGGCATTAGCTTTGCTTACTGCCTTGGGATTTCCTTTTAAGAAAACTAAAAAATAAGATCAAGTAAAAGATTAATTTAAATATTATGGCAACTAAAGCAAGAATAGCAAAATCAAAGAAAAAGCCAAAATTCTCAACTAGAATTGTGAGACGTTGTTGGCGTTGTGGTCGTAACCGTTCCTATATTGGAGCTGTTAAGATGTGTCGTATTTGTTTTAGAGAATTAGCTGACAAAGGTGAATTACCTGGTGTTACTAAATCTAGCTGGTAAATATAATTTAAATATAATTTTATATAAAAATAAGTAAAGTATAAATATGATAGATTCCATTGCCGACATGTTAACTAGAATTCGCAATGCTTCTGCGGTAAAAAAGGCAGAGGTAGTGATGCCTTGCTCAAAAATTAAGATGAGTATTGCTGAAATTTTAGTTAGAGAGAATTATATTGGGGGTGTCGAAAAAATAAAGGTGGGTAAATTTGATTTTATTCGCTTAAAGCTGAAATATACTGACCATGGTCCAGCAATTCGTCACATCAAAAATATTTCTACTCCTGGTCAGAGGATTTATGTGTCCACTAAAGATATACCACAAATCTTAAATGGTTATGGTACGGCTATTATCTCTACTTCTCGCGGCTTAATGACTGGCAAAGAAGCAGCTAAAAATAAAGCCGGTGGTGAATTAATGTTTGAAATTTGGTAATTATATGTCCAGAATAGGAAAAAAAATAATTATAATTCCTGAAAAAGTTGAAGTTAAAATCAACGCTCAGGTAGTAGCAGTTAAAGGGCCAAAAGGTAACCTCGAGTTAACTTTGCCTAATGGTATTAAGGTCGTTCAAGATGGTGGTAATTTACAATTGACTTTGGAATCCAAAGAAAAAGGAGCTGATGCTCTATGGGGTTTGTCCAGGGCGTTACTCCAAAATGCTATTACTGGAGTTTCTCAGGGTTTTAGTAAAGTTTTAGAGATTAATGGTGTTGGTTTTAAAGCTGCTATGCAGGGTAAAAAATTAATGCTAAACGTAGGTTTTTCCCATCAGGTAGAGTATGAATCACCAGCAGGTATTACTATTAGTGTTGAAAAAAACCAAATAACTGTTAGTGGTATTGATCGTCAATTGGTTGGTCAAACAGCTGCAGAAATTAGAGCTATTAAAAAACCAGAACCTTACAAAGGTAAGGGCATTAAATATATAGATGAAACTATTCGTCGTAAAGCTGGTAAGGTAGTAAAATCGGCTTAAAGATTTTAAAACATATGAAGGATTTAAATAAAGTAAAAGTACAAAAAATCGTCCGTCGACGCATTAGAACTAGGGCTAAAATGCAAGGCACAGCACTCAAGCCTCGGGTTTCAGTTTTTCGTAGTTTAATGCATATTTATGCCCAAGCTATTAATGATGATGCTAAAACCACATTGGTAGCTGCTTCTGATAAAGAGCTTAAGGCATCAGCTAAAAAACAAGATTTAGCTGCTCAAGTCGGTGAGCTTTTGGGTAAAAAATTACAGGATAAAAAAATTAGCCAGGTAATCTTTGATCGTGGTGCTTATAAATATCACGGCAGAGTAAAAATGTTAGCCGAAGGCTTAAGAAAATCTGGTATTAAATTTTAAATATTATGGATAATATCAAGCAGCAAAATTTAAGCGTGGAAACTACTACTGATCAAAAGAGCGATCAGACAGCTAAACGTAAATATAGCGGTCGTCCTATGCCCAGCAGAGCTCGTCGTGAAAAAGTCAACGATGAATTTGAACAACGTATTATTGATTTGGCTAGAGTTACAAGGGTAATGGCTGGTGGTAAAAGAATGAAGTTCAGAGCCTGTTTAGTTTTGGGTGATAAAAATGGCCGCGTTGGTCTAGGTTTAGCCAAAGGCGCTGATGTTTCTCAAGCTATTTCCAAGTCAGCTACTATGGCTAGAAAACAAATTCAGATCGTTCCTATTTATAATGGTACTATTCCACACCAAGTGACAGTTAAGCTTAAATCAGCTAAAATAATGGTAAAGCCAGCCAAAAAAGGTAGTGGTATCAAAGCAGGTGGCGTGGTTCGTACCGTACTTGAACTAGCTGGTATCAAAGATGTTACTGCTAAAATTTTAGGAACCAATAATAAAGTAAATAACGCTCGCGCTACTTTGCTTGCCTTGGCTTCCTTTATCCCAGCTTCAGTTGTAAAAACTACTGATAAAGATAAAAACAAGAATTCCGAAAGTAAAAATAATTTTAATAGAGATTATAAACCAGCTCAAAATAAAGTAAGAAAATAATTGTATGCTAGCTTTACATAACTTAAAATCTTCTACTGGATCAACAAAACGTCGCAAGCGATTGGGACGTGGTAGCGGTAGTGGTCATGGTAATTATTCTACTCGTGGTATGAAGGGCCAACGAGCCAGATCTGGTGGTAAATCCGGTCTTGCTTTGCGTAGTGTCAGGAGCTATTTATTACGTATTCCAAAAAATCGTGGCTTTAGATCATTAGCTACTAAATTTGTTGTGGTTAATGTGGGTGTGTTAGAAGAAAATTTTAAAGCTGGCGAGACAGTTAATGTTAGAAGTTTACATAAATTAGGATTAGTAAATACTACTACTGCTGGTTTGAAAATTTTATCAAGTGGTGAGTTAAAAAAGAATTTATTAGTAGAAGCCAACGCCTTTTCTGAAGGGGCTAAGGCAAAAATAGAAGCAGCTGGTGGCAAAATTAAATTAGTCAAAAAGCAAAAAGCCGCCTCTGAAAAAATTGCTGATAAAAAATAATTATGCTTGCAAAATTAAAACAACTTCTTAAGGCTAAAGATGTTCGTAATAGTATCTTGTTTGTTTTAGGATTACTTGTTATTTATCGCATTGCCGCCCATGTGCCAATTCCTGGTATCGATGTCACTGCTCTTAAAGATTATTTACAAAATAATCAACTCTTAGGATTACTCAGTGTATTTTCTGGTGGTTCACTCCAGAATTTTTCAGTTATTATGTTAGGAGTCGGTCCTTATATTACTGCCTCCATTATCTTGCAGTTAATGGTAATGATAGTACCAAAGTTAGAAGCTTTGAGTAAAGAAGGTGAGTATGGTCAACAAAAAATTAGTCAATATACCAGAATATTGACAGTGCCTTTATCTTTTATTCAGGCCTATTCTTATATTAAATTATTATCAAATCAATCGGGTGGTCAGCTACTTGCTGATATGACTATTTATCAATTACTAACCACTATTATTATTATCACAGCTGGTACTATGTTTTTGGTATGGCTAGGTGAGCTTATTACTGAAAAACATGTTGGCAACGGTGTGTCTTTGATTATTTTTGCTGGCATTGTGGCTGGTGTACCGGCTAGTATTCGTAATACTTTTGTATCTTTTGACAACACCATGGTTTTAAATTTATTAATTTTTATAGCCATTGGTTTGATTACCATAGCAGCGGTTGTTTTAATGACCGAAGGTCAACGCAATATCCCAGTGTCTTATGCTCGTCATATGGCTGGCACACGTAGCGTCGGTGGTGTAAATACTCATTTGCCATTGCGCGTAAATCAAGCTGGTGTTATTCCAATTATCTTTGCGGTGTCAGTTATTTTATTTCCTTCCATGGTAGCTCAATTTTTTGTTAATTCCCAAGTAGCTAGCCTTGCCAATTTTTCTCAGTGGATTTTAGACATTTTTAAGAATCAAACAATTTACGCTATTATTTATTTTATTTTAGTTTTCTTGTTTACCTATTTTTATACTTCAGTTATTTTTAAACCTGTCCAGATCGCTGAAAATTTGCAAAAACAAGGTGGTTTTATTCCTGGCATTCGTCCTGGTAGACCAACTTCTGATTATTTAAATTCAGTAATGAATAGGGTAATACTTGCTGGTGCAATATTTTTAGGCTTGATTGCCATTTTACCAATTGTAGTTAGTCCTTTGACTGGCATTACTACCTTTGCTTTAGGTGGTACTAGTTTGCTCATCGTTGTTTCGGTGGTTATAGAAACCTTAAAACAAATAGATGCCCAGTTAGTAATGAGGGACTATGAAGGATTATAGATTTTATAGTAAAAATTAAGCCCATAACTCTAGGGCTTAATTTTTTGTTTTTGGCATTTCCGTAAATCACGAGTTTTTGTTATAATTTTAAAGTAATTAATAAAAACATGGCTAATAAAAAAATAAGCAAAATTATTCTTTTAGGACCACAAGGTTCTGGCAAAAGTACCCAAGGTAAGGTGATTAGTGAATTTTTAGACATAGATGTTTTACCGGCAGGGGATTTATTAAGAGCTAACATTAGGCAACATACTGAATTAGGCGCTAGAATTGGTGACTTTGTTAATAATGGAGAAATGATTCCTAATAGCTTAATGATCTCTTTAATGTTGGGAGAACTCAAAAAACCACAATATAAAAAAGGCTGGTTGCTTGATGGTTTTCCGCGTGATATTGAGCAAGCTTCCAGTTTGGATCAGCATTATTTAGTTGATAAAGTTTTTAATATTGAAATTAGCAATGAACTTGCTATTGCTCGTATTGCTGGTCGGCGCATTTGCCCTAATGGTCATGTTTTTCATATTGAGCATGCTCCCTCTACTAAGGCAGATTTTTGCGATATTTGCCATGAAGCTTTATATTATCGAGAAGATGATCAAGTTCATGTTGTGGAAAAAAGGTTGGGTATTTATCGAAACGAAACAGTAAAATTATTGCGTTATTATGAACAGCAGGGTAAGCTAGTGGTTTTTGATGGTAGTCCTAGTATTGCCGAAGTTTCCAAAAATATTATAGATTATTTGAAACAAAATGTGGGATAAAAAAACCCAGGCAGAAATAGAAATTTTAGCTGTTGGCGGTCAGATTTTAGCCAATATTTTAAATCATCTTGCCAGTCTAGTTAAGCCTGGAATTACTGGTTATGAATTAGATCGTATTGCTGAAGAAATGATTAAAAAAGCTGGCGGTCAAGCAGCCTTTAAAAATTATAATGGCTTTCCTAATGCCTTATGTTTTTCTGTTAATAAAACAGTAGTTCACGGCATACCTAATCAGACCCCGCTTAAAGAGGGTGATATAGTAGGACTAGATTTAGGTTTAAAATATAAAGGTTTGTATACTGACGCAGCTTTGACTGTAGCAGTGGGCAAGGTTAGTAAAGCTGCCCAAAAATTGATAAAAACAACTGTCCAGGCCCTAAACATTGCTTTACAGCAAGTTAAGCCTGGTAATGATGTAAATGACATTGGTAAGGCCGTAGAAAGCTATATAAGGCCTTTTGGCTATGGTATTGTGAGAGATTTGGCTGGCCATGGGGTGGGTAGAGCTGTGCATGAAGATCCTTGGGTGCCTAATTTTGATTTTGGTAAAAATATTGGAAAATTATATCCAGGTCTAGTGATTGCCATTGAACCAATGATTATTTTGGGTGGAAATGATAGGGTAGTAACTGCAGCTGATAATTGGGGCATAGAAACTTTTGATCAAAGTTTAGCTGCTCATTTTGAGCACACAGTGGCTGTCACTGAATCTGGCTATCAAATTTTGACTAAATAGTTATGAAAAAATATTTAGGCATTGATTATGGTGATAAACGGGTTGGCTTAGCCCTGGCTGCTGAAGCTAGTATTGCCTTGCCTTATAAAGTGTTATTAAATAATAACTTGGAACAACTACTACTTGATTTACAGAAAATTGTTGAACAAGAAAATATTAGTTTAATAGTAGTTGGCTTGCCTCATAGTTTATCCGGTAATTTAAATCAGCGCTTAGCTATCACGCAAAGATTTATTGATATTTTAAAAGTCAAAATAACGGTGCCAGTAGTAACAGTTGATGAGCAAATGAGCTCAAAATTATATGAACGTCAAGGTGTTAAAAAAGATATTGATAAATATGCGGCTAGCGCAATTTTAGATACTTATTTGACTCAGCATCATGTTTAATTATTTACAAGTTATTTTAATTTTTTTGGCTAGTTTAACACTGAGCATTGTTTTAACTGGCTTTTTTATTTATGTAGCTAAAAAAATCAACTTAGTAGATAGAGCCGGTGTTTTGGAGCGTAAAATTCATAATAAAAATATAGCCTTAGGCGGTGGGCTTGGTATTTTTTTGGCTTGGATATTAATGATTATTATTTTATGGCAGTTCAAAATATTACCAGATCAACGTTTTAATGTTAATTTATTATTTTGGGTTTTTGTTAGCAGTCTAGTATTAATGATTAATGGTTTGTTGGATGATAAATATGCTAGACCAGCTAAGCTTACTATTTTAGGGCCACTATTGGCTATTATTATTGTATTGTTAGCGGGTTTAAAAATAAGTTATATTACTAATCCAGCTGGTGGTATTTTGTATTTAAATCAATGGGGTTTTGGTTTAAGCCTTATTTTGACATTTTTATGGCTTTTGGGCATGACTTATACCACTAAACTATTAGATGGATTAGATGGCTTGGCTGCAAGTATTAGCATGATTGCGGCTTTAGCTATTTTTGTGGTTAGCTTATCGTGGGATGTTAGTAACTCTACTACTTCTTGGTTAAGTTTAGTTCTAGCAGGTGCAATTTTTGGTTTCCTAATATGGAATTGGCACCCAGCTAAAGTTTTTTTAGGAGAAGGTGGTAGCACCTGGCTCGGTTTTATTTTGGGTGTGCTGGCCATAATTTCGGGGAGCAAGATAGCTACTGCCTTGCTAGTTATGGGTTTGCCGGTTTTAGATATTTTGATTGTAATGCTTCGCAGGATTAAAAAAGGCAAAGCAATTTGGCAAGGCGATCAAGAACATTTGCATTTCAGGCTGCTGGCAGCCGGCATGTCGCAGCGCCAAACGGTATTATTTTTCTGTTTAGTTAGTTTATTGTTTGGTATTTCTGCGATATTTTTTTATACAAAAGTAAAAATAATTGCTCTAAGCTGTTTGGTTATTTTTGTTTTGTATTTTAGTAATTATTTAGATAAAATTATAAAAAATAAAAATATATGATTAACAATGACTTTTCCAGTAGGATGAAATTAAATAAATATATTATTTTTATTTTATTTATTATCATGCTGGCTATTTTTTGGGTAGTGGTGAGTAAACAAGTAAAACCACAGTCCTTGTCGCCGCTAGATCAAAATAATACTAGTCAGCAGACAGATCAAGCGCGAGCTATATTAAACGGCAAGGTTTTTGTTTTAGAAGTTATGGATACTCCTGATAAACAAAGAGAGGGCTTATCTGGTAGGGATAGTATAGATAAAGATCAGGCAATGTTATTTGTATTTGATCAGGCTAAGATTATGGATTTTTGGATGAAGGATATGAAATTTAATATAGATTTATTGTGGATTAAGGGTGATGAGATAGTAGCCTGGGAAAAGAATATGTTAGCTCCAGACCCCAATTTACCAGATGATAAATTAAAGCACTATACTTCTCCTTTTCCAGTTGATAAGGTTTTAGAGTTAAAAAGTGGCACAATTGATGATTTATCCTTAAAAATTAACGATAAAGTAGAATTATTAAATTTGCCTAATAACTTGAATAATTAATGATTATTTGTTAAGATGTGGGGTCAGCATAAACATAAAATTATCAAAGTATTAATACTCGTTTTGGTGCTAGCAGGTGCTTGGTATTGGGCAAATAATTTTAGGCAAGATGCTATTGATAGTCAAGCGGATTATATAGATACGGTTAGGCCTTGGTTTAAAGAAGTTGATAAGAATTATAGTTTAGATCAAATTGCTAATGTGCGTAATAAATTATTGTATTTAAATAGCAAAGAAAAGTCTATTGGCGATAGTCACTTGAATTTATTTTTAGCCTTTGATGCTTGGCAGCAGTATTTGGAAAGTAATAATCCAGAGTTACAACGTCAGGCAGATAAGTTTTTTGAACAAGCGGCAATTTCTTTACCACCACTGCACAATGAGATTAATAGATTACAAACAATTTTATTAGGCGATGTTTAAAACTATTTTACCATGGTTAACAGCTTTTATTACACTCCTGGCTTGGTGGCTATTTTTTAGTCAAACCAAAAGTTTATGGTGGGTTTTGATTGTTTCAATCTTATTGATACTTTGGACAGCTAGACGTATAGCTGGACCTTTGTTTTGGCAATATAAACTATCTTGGCTTAATATTATTTTTATTTATTTATCCCAAAGTTTATTTTTACTTTTATTAAAATCAAATAATTTACGCTTTGGTTTATCTTTTTGGCTAGCGCTTTTATGGGCTTTTATTTGGTGGTTTTGGCAGCAATATTTTCGCAAAGTCCATATTGCCTTACTGCAAGCTGACTATCTATCTTTTAATAAATTTTGGTATTATCTAAATTTTTGGTTTTTAGCCAGCGGTATTTATGCCTTGTTAGCTTTTATTAATTTGCCTTTATTATTAGCTTTCTTTATTATATTATTAGTAGGATTTAGCTTTTCCTTGGAGTTATTATTAAGGGAAAGAGTTTTTGTTTGGCGTTTATTATTGTTATGGTCATGGTTATTTTTACAAATAACAGCGGCTATTTCTTTATTACCAATTAGCTTTTATTTAGCCGGCGCTTTGCTTACTTTATGGTATTTTTTTCTAGACGAGGCTTGGCTTGAGTTAGGCCAAAAGTGGCATTGGTATACTAGTTTATTATTAGCAGCTAATTTACTTATATTAATAATTACATTTTTATATATATAAATATTCATTATTAATCTTATAGTTATGCAAGAAACAAATACAGCCAATGATAGCCAAGATCGAAACAAGCATTTTGTTAGACCAACTTTTGAAAGACCGCCTTCTTTGGTTAGCTTTAGTCTGTTAGCCATTGTTTTGGGCCTACTGGCTGGTTTAGGTGGTTATTTAATAGGTAAGACTTGGCTGCCTACTAATTTAAGCTTTTTGAATTCACAGCCAGAGATTAAAATAAGCTTAGAACAACCATTGGTTGATATGGCTACTAAAAATTTGGAAAGTGTTGCTGGTATTTATCGCCCAGTTAAAGTTAATGCCTTATTAGGGCAGCCTTTATTTACTGCTAGTGATCTTTTGGGGCAAGCAGCTGTTGTTACTTCTGATGGTTGGTTGATGACCAGTGATCAAATTTTAGTGGATAAACAATCCTTAGTTGTTTTAGGTAGTGAAATTTATAACATCAAAGATATTAAAACTGATAAATTTAGTGGTCTTATTTTTATTAAAGTAGCAGCCAGCGGCTTAGTGCCGGTTAATTTTCAATTTACTAATGAGTTTAAAAAAGGGGAGACAGCCTTTACTATCTTTGATACGCCAAATAATATTGATAACACTTTTGCTAGCAGCATATTGTCTCAAGCCCACTATGTTAGAGATAATACTTTGAGTACAGATATAATGGATTATTATTTACTATTAGATAAAAACGAAATTGTTTTAGGGGCTCCATATTTTAATACTAAGGGTGATTTATTGGGCTTAGGACACAAGGTAGCTGATGAGCCAGTTTTAATACCAGTAGAATATTTGCGCCAAGCAGTAAGGCATTTGCTTGATAACACCCAAAGGGTTGTTTGGGGTATTAGCTATTTAGATTTAGAAAATAATAGCGGCATACTTAGCAGTGGTAATGTTGTTAATTTAGCTCCAGCTAAAAATAGCCTAGCAGCCAAAGCCGGCTTACTGGCAGGGGATAGAATTAAAGCTGTTAACAATGACACTGTTTCTAAAGATCGTAGTTTAACTTCAATTCTTCAAAATTATCGTTCGGGGGACAAGGTTATCTTAAAGGTTTTAAGATCAGGTGTTGAAATGGATATAGAGATTAAATAAAAATACCCCCTCTGTCCTAAAGGACATCTTCTCCTGTTAAGCTAAAGTTCATAAGCAAGCTAAATTAGGAGCAGATTATAGAGGGGGTATTTTTTATTCTGACTCTTTTTTATTAATCAGTTCTGGACTGGGGCTATATTTGCGATTGCGTATTTTCCATTGATCAACATATTGTCCTAAGCCTTGGCTTTTCAATAAATTAAAACGGCGAGTAGATTGTTGCGACCATTCAACCAAAGAATTAAAATTTATTTTATAGCGTCCTTTTACTACAATGTATTTTAATTCTTGGTTTTTTAAAGCTTGTCTAATAGTCTTAGTAGAAACACCAAAAAGTTTAGCAGCTTCAGAAACCGATAGTCTAATAATATTTTCCATAAAATAGTATTTAAGTATAGATTATTCTACACCTAAATCATAAAAAAAACAATCAAAAATTTATTATTCATCACTTTGGAGAGCAGGTGAAGTGAGTTGAAACAATTGAATTTTATTGTATAACAAATGGACTTTATTAGTTTTCTAGTTTCCGCCATCCGCCGATAGGCGGATGGCGGAGGCCTCTTGAAATAACAATTAATTTGTATATTTTTTAGCTCTTATTTAATTGGATTTTTGCTAATTCTTATCAACAAATAGCTTATTTTTAGGGGTTTACATATTCTTAATTTAATGTTATAATTTATAAAATATAATACACATATTTTGGAATAAGCTATTTTTCGTTTGTTTTTATAGTTATTTTAGTGTAATATTTAGCCTTATATTACGTCTCTATTTATGAGCAACTGGAAGTACAATTTACAAGAGAAGATCGTTTTCTTAAAGCTCAAGTCTGGCGATTCTGATGCTTTTTCTTTTTTCTACGACCAGTATGTTACTCGAATTTACCGTTTTGTTTTTATCAAAGTATCAAATAAGCAAGTTGCCGAGGACTTAACACAAGAAATTTTCTTAAAAGTCTGGCAGCACTTAGTTGATAAAAAGGATATTCAAAATTTTCAAGCTTTTATCTTTAGAGTAGCTCGTAACTCTATTATAGATTATTATCGTCGGGCTTATCGTCAAGAATTACCTCTGGACTATATAGACGAAACTAAACACGAAGCCTTGCTTGATGATAAAACAGAAAATTTAGATAAATCTCTAGATTCAGAAAAATTGCTCAAGCAATTAAAATCCTTAAAAGCAGAATATCAAGAAGTTTTACTCTTGCGTTATGTAGAGGATATGTCTATAGAAGATATTGCCAGTATTTTACAAAAAGATAAAAATAATGTGCGCGTCTTAATTCATCGCGCTCTAGCTAAGCTCAAAGACTTAGCCAACAAATAATATACTATGATGATTAGCAAAAAATTAAACCAACTTAAAGACTTGCCTGATCTACAGCCGGATTATACCTGGGTGCAAGCTACTAAGTACAATTTACTGTTGGATATCAATGCCCAAAATCGTATGCGTCAAGCTCAAAAATTAGAATGGCGTGAACGTTTTGGTATTTTTGGTTTGACTTTTGGTGTAAAACTAATGCAATCAGCTAGCAAATTAATTGCTATGTTTTTGGTGATATCTTTGGGCTCTGGTATTAGTTTAGCTGCTCAGGCTTCAGTGCCAGGTGAAATGTTATGGCCAGTCAAGAGGTCTCTAGAAAAAGCCGAGGTCACTTTGACCATGAGTCCAGTCAAAGAAACAGAAATTCACATTAAGCATATCAATACTCGTCTTGATGAAATGGATCAAATCTTAAATGAAGATAACACCAAAAATGATGCTCAAAAGGAAAAGGCTATTAAACAAGCTGCTAAATATCTAGAAAAAGATGTAGCGGCTGCTAATACCTCTTTGAAAGTTGCTAAAGAAGAAACTGATCCGATAGCTGTAGTGGTGCTGGCTGAAAAGCTTACTAACTCCGCTAAAGAAGTAGCCTCTAACCTAGAAAGCAAATCAAATAATTCTCCCGATCAAGTTATTAGCGAAGTCTTAGATAGCGCTAAGAAAGTCAATCAAGAAGCCAAAACTTCAGCGGTAAGTTTAGCTTTAGAGGTGCATGAACAAGTGGTAGCCGAAGCTGTTAAGCAAGATAATAATAAAGACTTGACCATCAATGCTACTAGCTCTAGCGCTCAATTAAGTACTGATAACCCCAAGATTCAAGAATTGAAAAATGTTACCGAAGTAATTATCAAAATACTGGATTCAGAAATTAAAGATTTATCTTCGGAAGTGCAAAGCACTAAAGCCAAAGTAGAAAAAGTAGAAAGTGCTGATGCCAAAAGTGAGCTTAATATCAAAAATATTAAAGTTGACGGACAAATATTATCTGGCACTGATGCTTTGAAAAATAGCGGTCAACAGGCTGCTGAGGGTTTAAGCAAGGCCAAAGATCTTTTGGATCAAGGTGCTTTAAAAGATTCATTGGATAAGATTGCTGAAGTCAAAGTAGCTACTAAGACTACGGAAACAGTTTTAAAGCAAATTCAAGCTATTGCTGATGAAGCCAGTGTTAAGCCAGTAGTTATGCCTACTAGCACTAAACCAGTACTGACTAGCACTACTACTAAAGCAACTACTACTAATAGCATTATCAAGTCAGATGGTGGTGAAGAAGTATTGCCAGACAGTAGTCTAGATATTAAAGCAGAGGATGGTATTCAAACAGAAGAAATAGATAATAGTAATTTAATAAATTAATTATTAATTAAAAAATTCCTAAAGTTGTGAAGCGTGTATGGTTTAGTCGGCCATAAGATAGGATAGGGGCAAATGATTCCGTCATTCCCGCGTAGGCGGGAATCCCATTGAATTGACATTAAGTTAAATGGAGATACTGAAATAAATTCAGGATGACTGCATCAACTGTCCCTAGCTTATCGCTAAATCGCGCGCGACTTAGGGAAGCTCTCAATGTCCGTACGGCAAAGAGAGTATCTAATTTGGTGTTCTTTTATAAATTTTTAAAGTGAAAAGACTAAGCCCAAGGCTTTTGATGACCAGAAAGGTCGGCTCTTAACAAAAGAGGGTGTCAAAAAATTTGGTTTAGCCTGGCTAGAGTTTAGCGAGGTGCTTGGGAACTTGCCTTTAAGAAAATGTAAAGAACATTTATTAATTAAAACTAAACATGAGTTTATTTAAGAAATTTTTCGTGTATTCAGTGGTAGTTACTACAACTCTTTGGTCACTTGGTTTACCAATGGCTAAAGCTGCTGGTAGCTATCCAGCTGGCTCTTTGCTAGCTTTACAAGGTCAATCTGGCGCTGCTGTTTACGTTGTCAATGCTGATGGTACAAAATCGGTTTTCCCCGATTCTAAGACCTATATGACTTGGTTTTCTAACTTCGACAAAGTTGTTAGAGTTCCAGTCTCAGAATTAGACATGTATCCAGACAAAGGTGCGGTAACTTACCGTCCTGGTACCAAATTGGTCACCCATGCTAATACTGCTAAAGTTTTTGCAGTTGAACCAGGTGGCGTTTTACGCTGGGTTCCTTCAGAAGCTGTAGCTGTTAGCTTATATGGTGCAAACTGGGCAACTAGAGTCCAAGATGTTATCCCTGGATATTTTTCATCCAGCTATAGCAGCACTGGATCAGATCTTTCTACTATGTATCCAACTGGATCATTAGTAAAGATGGGTACTACCACCTATTATATTGATGGTACTACCAAACGTCCATTTGCCAATGACGCTGCTTTGACTGCTAATAACTTCAGAACTGAATTTGTTATCAATGCTACCAGTTTATCTGGTTACAGTGATGGCAGTTCAATTACTGGTGCTGAATCAGCCTTGACTGCTATCACCGGTACTGGTTCTGTTGTTGTTATCCCATCAGGTGGTTTGTCAATTGCCTTAAATGCTGGTACTCCAGCTTATAATGGTGCTACTTTGTGTGGTGGCGATGGCTTCTTATTTTCTAAGTTTAACTTCTCAGCCACTTCTGGTGATGTAGTTGTAACTGGTATGAAAGTAAAAAGAAGTAGCGTTGGTTCATACAAAGATCTTGACAAAGTTTGGGTAGTAGTTGATGGTGCTCGTCGTGGTGCTGTTAAATCTGTTAACAGTGCTGATGAAGCCAGTTTACTATTCTCAGCCGATAGTCAAAAAATTACCGTTGCTAATGGTACAACTAAAACCGTAGAATTATGGGCTTCTTTACCAGCAACCAATGGTACAGATACCTGTTTATCTGGTAACTATAATGCCCTAGGTATTACCGAAGTTACTACTGCCTCAACTGTAAATGGTTTACCAGTTACTGGTTATGCCCAAGCAGTTTTGACAGCCGCAGCTCCAGATATGACTATCTCTCAAGGTAGTATTGGTGATACTGCTGCTATTGGCGACACTGCCGTTGAAGTAGCTAAATTTAAACTATTAAACCAAGAATCCAATGAAACATTGGTTTTCAAGGGTATTAGTTTAAAGAGCGTTGCTCCTGCTTCCGGTACTAAAGTTGCCAATGACGACTTTATTAATTTCAAATTATTAGATAACAGTAATAACGTAGTAGCTGGTCCAGTTGCTATGAGTAATGATGGTTATGTTCGTTTTAATTTGAACACACCATTTAGTATTGCTGCTGGTACTAATAAATATGAATGGTTTACTGTAACTGCTGATGCAGTTGCTGGACCAGAACATAAGATCACTTTGGATTTAGAAGATCCTTCAGATCTAAATGTCTACGGTGGCACAAATATGTTCCACTCAGCTGTTTCTGATAGCTATACTGCTGAAGAAGTAGCTTTAGGCAATGCTGATTTAGTAGTTGCTGTTGACAGTGCTACTAATCCAATTGCCAGAGATGTTTCTGAAAATAGCACAGTTGTGTTATTAAATGCTAAATTCACTGCTGCCAATGGCCCAGTTAGCGCTACTGGTATGGATGTCTTATTAGAAGGTGCTGACATGGATACTGATTCTCCACAAGAATTTGATAATTTACGTGTTTACGTAAATAATGTCTTGGTATCAGAAGCTACTGGTACTGCCTTAGGTAACACCGATGGTGATACTACCCAGACCATTAGCTTTACTGATGATTTCAGCGTAACTGGTGTTGTGCCAGTACGTGTTGAAATTGACACTAAAGACTTACAAGGTACAACCTTGACTACTATTAGAGCTACTATTAGCAACTTGGCTGGTACCACTAGAGATTCTGATGGCGCTGCTATCACTGAATCTGGTACTGCAGTTGGTAATTATGCCACTTTAGTAACCCCTGGTTATACTATCTATAGATCAGCTACTCCAGTTAGTATTTCTAAAGTATTAGGTTCACAAAATGTAGATTTCTTAGGTCTTGATATTAAATCAAACAACACCACTAACGTTGTTGTTAACAAATTGAAAGTACGTTTAGTTGGTAATGGCTTTACTGCTCATCAAAATGACGTTCAAAATGTCAAATTAGTTGACGTAAATGGCAATTTGATTTCCGGACCAAAGAGCTTAAATAGTTCCAAAGAAGCTGAATTCACTGGTTTGAATTTAACTGCAACTTCAAATGGTACTAAAGTAATTGTCAGAGGTGATATGAATTCTACTATGAATGATAGTGGTAATGTCACTTATGACACTGATGATTTATATTTTGTCGTAGTTTCTTCTGAAGCTACTGCCAATAACAACACCTATTCTGCTAAAGATTCAGGTGGTGATACTATTGACGGTACTGCTGGTAATGAAGTAAACGTTACTTCAGGCAGAATCGATATCACTGTATCACAAACTGGTACTTTGACTGCTACTTTAAGCAGCGATACTGCTGTATCTGCTCAATTGCTTGCTGGTTCTACCAACAATGCCATTGCTCAATACAAATTGGTAGCTGACAAAGAAAATGTCCAAGTTAAGAAATTCCGCGTTGGCTTAACCACTGGTGCAGCCGGCGAAGATGAAATTTCTCGTATTGCTTTGTATGATGGCGCAACCTTACTAGCTGAAACCAATAGTTTCTCTGGTGCTTATACTGAATTTGATATTACCAGCAAGAATTTCTGGGTAATGTCTGGTACTGGTAATGCCAAATATTTGACTGTAAAAGTAGACTTAACCAGTACTACTAATACTGTCTTAGATTCAGGCGCCACTGTGGCCGCTGTCTTAATTGACATGGAAACTTGGGGATCTGTCAATGAAGTTGCTCCAGCTTCTGGTGCTACTGCTGACGGATTTGCCTTTGCTGCTGCTGACGATTTAGATGAAGACTTGGATGCTAGCGAAACCGAAATTACCTTGGTTGATACTACTGGTATTTTAGCCGGTGATATTATCAAGATTGGTAGTGAACAAATTTATGTTACTACCGTCGCTTCTGCTACAAGCTTAGATCCAGTTGTTCGTGGCTTTAATGGTACTACAGCTGCTGCTCATACTGATGCTGACTTAGCTGATGATACAACTGTTGCCAAATCTATTGAAGGTAATAACTTCAAAGCCTATGGTAACAAGTTGACCATTGCTAACGGTACTTTATCTGGTGGTACTTTATCTGAATGGGGCACCTATACTGATGCCTTTAAATTCAAATTAACTCCATCAGCTTCAGCTACTGAAGAAGCAGTGTTGAATTCCGTTAAGGTTTCCTTAAATACTGCTACTGGTATTTCTGCTGCTAATAGTACTGGTTGGTATATCACTGCTGTTGCTTTATACAATGGTGCTGGTACCCAACTTGCTACCAGCGCAGTTGATATCGTAGCTGCTTCTGGTGATGTAACCTTCTCTTCTTTAGCAGAACCAATTGCTACAAGTGGTGAAGAATTTACTGTCAAAGTACAAGTCGCCTTAGGTAGTGGTGGTGGTGTAATTGAATCAGGAGATAAATTAGCCATGGCTATTGAATCTCTAGGTTCTATTTCTGCCGCTGGTGATATTGATTGGGATGATTCAGTTTCAGCTGCAATCACCTGGATTGATATGGGTAATACCACTTCTTTGGTTGGCCCAACCTTCTCTTACTAATATTTTAAGAGATAAGAATAGTTTGCTAAGTTAGCAGACAAATTAGCCAGCCCTGCACCGTATGGTGCAGGGCTGGTTTTTTGTTTGAAAAATAAAAGGCTTTTTGTTATACTATAGCTACAAACTTATTAATTTAAAAAATCTTATGTTTAAGAAATTATTCTTAATAATTGGAGTTTTAGCTTTACTTGCTAATCCAAGTCTAGCTTTTACGCAGTCGCAGATTAGTAGTAATTTAGTTTATCAAGAACTAAGAGCTTATAATAAAGATTTTGATATTTTGGCTTTGGATTTTACTTTAAATAATCTAAATGGTGATGCTATTAATGCTTTGACAGTTTATAATAGTAGAACAGCAAATAGTGATGATATTGCCGAAGTTAAATTATGGCTAGATGATGGCGATGGCGTGTGGCAAGGTTATTTAGTTGATCATTTGCTGGCTAGTGCTGAGCGCATTGATACTAGACGTTGGTTATTTAATAATTTAAATACTACTATTTCTAGTAGTAAGCATTTTTATATTTCTATAGAAACTAAAAACACAGTTGTTAATCAGCATAAATTGCAACTAGAAATAGATAGTCTCTATGATGCCAATGCTAACCAAGTTTATGATACAGGCGACACTGGTTTATTTGTGGCTTCTAAAAATAATGGCCCAGTTGGTCAAAGTTTTGTTAGTAATTATGTTTATACTTTTGAACAAAAAGGCGGGGACACAGTAGCTCCCAAAGTAGCTTTGACTAATTTAAAAAATAACGATATTTTAGCAGCTTCTAGTAGCACGAATTTTTTAAATATTAGTGGTGGTGCTAAAGACAGAATGGGCGGTACAGTAAAATTTGTAAAAATTTCAGTAGTGCCAGTCGGACAGTCTCCGCTTTGGCAAGATGTTAATGTTTTGACAGCAGACTTTGCTACTTGGGATTATACGGTAAATAATCTAGCAGCTGGTCAGTATAATGTACAGACCTATGCTTCAGATGGGGATAGTAATAGTATTATTTCTGATATTTTGACTTTTACAGTAAATATTACCAGTGAAGATAATAATCCAGAACCACCAGCTGATAATAATCAAGATGATAATGGTCAGATTTGGTCAGGCGGTCGCTTGTTAAAAACACCAGCAACACCTGCTGTTTATTGGCTAGTTAATAATAAAGTTTATTCATTTTTAAATGATAAAATATTCTTTCAGTATTTTATAGATTTTTCCCAAGTAGAAAATATTAGCTTGGAGGAAATTGCTAACTATGAGTTAGGTAGTAGTGTACCAGTAAAACCAGGCACCTTAATCCAAAGTGTTGATTCTAATAAAGTTTATGAAGTGAATAATAAATGGCAGCGTCGTTGGTTAAAAACAGCTAGTGAAGCAGAAAGCTTGTATGGCGCTGCTTGGGAGAATAAAATTCAAGCTGTGTCTGGTGCTTATATCTTTTTATACGCAGAAGTAGAAAATCTATGAAGTCTAAAAGAATTTTTTACATTGTTGGCGCTTTATTATTAGCGCTGATACTGGCAGGAGTTTGGTGGTTTTATCAAAAAGCAAGTAGTCCCTACCCTGAATTAAGTCCAGAAAAGATAGAGGAGTTAGGCGGACAAGCTGTGGTTGATGATTTATCTCAAAAATTAGAAAATGCTAAAAAAGAATTAGATTTAGCGATTGATGATTATGAGTTAAATAATTTACCAGCAGATAAAAAACCAGCCGAAAAGCTTTTTATTAATGCCTCTAATCAAGCTTATTATTTGCATAAGTATGATTTAGCCCTTTCTTATTTGCAGGATTTGTTTAAATATTATGATAAGTCGCAAGTAGCTTGGGCTAATATGGCTCATATTTATGAAGCCAAAGGAGAGTACCAGCAAGCGATTGATGCTTATCTAAAAGTTTATGAAGCTTATAGTATTAAATATATTTATGATCAGGAGATTATGCAAGACTACATTGCCTTGGGTAATCGGGATAAAGTAGCCGAAGTTTATGCTGCTTATAAGGCAGCGGGTTATAGTAGCGAGTCAGTAGAACAATATTTAAATAATAATAAATAAATTAAAAAAATCCGCTTCTCTGTCATCCTCGCGTAGGCGGGGATCTGTAATGATTTGACGAATAGTCTATCTAGATTCCCGCTTTCGCGGGAATGACATATAAAATATTAGCGGATTTTTTATTTGTTTTTTTCTGTTAAAATAATTTTAAATACAATTCTTCAGTTTCTCTTAAAGTCTTATCCAAGCTAAAATTAGCTTGGATATTTTGAAAATTTTGCTCAGCTAATTTTTTAGCTAAGTTTTGATCTTGGCTTATTTTTTCCATAGCCTCAGAGAGAGCTAGGGGGTTCAAGTTAGCCTTTAAGAGCCCTGTTTTCTCGTCAGTAATGATTTCAGATACACCGCCGGTGTTAGTGGCAATAAGGGGTATTTGCGCAAGCCCAGCCTCTAGAATGGTGTAGGGCAGACCTTCTTTGACTGAGGGCAGTATAAAGTAGTCAAAAGCTTTTAAATACTGCCAGTCATTATCTTGGGCAGCTACGATTTTAAAATAAGCTTCCAAATGTTCAGTCTTAATTTCTTGCTCGATTTTTGTTTGCTCTGGACCAGAGCCAATCAAAATCCAAAGATGATCTGCAAGCAGAGGGGATTTTTTGGCTTTGAGCATTTTGACAGCTTCGATTAAATAGTGGTGTCCTTTAGTGGGGTAAAAGCTAGCAATAGTACCAAAATATTTTTTTTTCGGATCCAAATTTAATTTTGCTTGCGCTTGGTATTTTTCTAGAAAATTATATTTAACTGGATCAATGCCATTGTGAACTACAAAAATTTTATGAGGGGCAGTTATTTTATTAGCAATAGCACTAGTCTTATCATATTTTGAGACAGCGATAATCAAATGTTGCAAGCCAGTAGAAAAAGTTTCTGATACCTTATAAAGCTTTTTAACATGATTTTTTAAGGGCTCATTAAAAACAAAGCCATGAGCAGTATAGACAACGCGCATTCTAGGATTAAGGGGATTAATATTGTAGGCTTGAGCAGCAATGCTGCCTAAAAGTCCAACTTTAGAACTATTTAAGTGGACTAGGTTATATGATTGTTTATTTAAAATTTTTAGTATTTCAGGAATAGCAAATAAGTCTTGGCTAATATCAATATTACGGACTAATTTGTGGATTGGTATTAAATGAATATTATTTTGTTTAGCTAAGTTTATAAATTTTTCATTAACATTTTTAGTTTCACCATAGGCAATATGAACTTCATTATCTTTACTAAAATGCTGAGCTAATTCTAAAACATATTTTTGAGCACCACCCCATTTAGTTTGGGTGACAATATAGAGTATCTTTTTCCCGGATAATTTTTTATTGTTTTCCATAATATTTTTTAGCTAAAATTAGCTAAATTATTTATTGATTTTTTTATTCAAGCTTGGTATAATTTTATAGAATTTAAGTGATTTTAGCAAGAAATTAGCGTTCTAAATAGATAGTATGAAGATATTGATAGCCAGTGGTATTTTTTTGCCGGAAATAGGTGGCCCGGCTACTTATGCGGATAGAATTGCACGAGATTTTTTAGCCTTAGGCCAGCAAGTAGAAATTATTACTTATTCAGACTCAAATACTGCAAATTTACTTTTTGATAAACAACTGCCTTATTCTGTTTATAGAATAAAAAGAATTAATAAGATTTTAAATTATTGGCTTTATTTTTTGGCTGCAATCAAGCGAGCACGATCAGCAGATGTTATTTATATTTTTGATCATTCTAGCGCAGGCTTACCGACTATGCTGGCTAATTTTTTTCTTAGAAAAAATTGCTACATTAGAATCGGAGGGGATTATCTCTGGGAGAGTTATTTAGAAAAAAGTGGAGAATTAGTAACTTTGCCAGAATTTTATAAGCAGAACATTTATAAAAAATTTAATAATTTTAAATTTAAAATTAGTCGTTTTATTTTACTTAAGGCCCAAGGACTTATTTTTACTACTCAATACCAAGCACAGATTTTTAGCAAATATTACCAGCTTGATGCTAAGAAAATATTTATTGTTTCTAATCCAATCCTTACTGAAAATAAAGCAGAGCGTAAAAATATTAATAAAGATATTATTTTTGCGGGCCGTTTTGTGCATAAAAATAATATTTTTACTTTATTACAAGCTTGGCAACAAATTAAGGATCAATCTTATAATTTGCATTTAATTGGCGCTGGGCCTTTATTGCCAAAATTATCAGCTTTAATAAAAAGTAAAAATATAAATAATATCAGTATCGAAGATAGAATTAGCCCTGAAGCATTACGGCAAAAATTAGCTACTAGCTATTTGGCAATTTTTCCTAGTCTTAGTGATATTAGTCCGAATTTAATGCTTGATTGTTTGAGCCTTGGTTTGCCTTTTATTAGTTCACAAGAAATTGGTTTTACTTGGTTAAAAGATCAGATTATCACTTTTGATCCTAAGGATCCCCAAGCTATGCTAAGGCAAATAAATTTTTTGTTAGAGCCTGTAAATTATCAAGCCTATCAAATAAAAATAAAGCAAATAGATTATCACTATACTTATATTGCTGCGGCTCAAGATACGCTAAATATTTTTAAAGCTAGTTTATGAAAGTTATTGGCTTAGGTTTAGATAAACAAATATTAAAAGCAGATTCAACTTTAGCTAAGCGAGCTATTTTTTATGCTGCCAATTTAGATGAATTTTTATTTATTTTTCCAGGCGCAGGTGCAAGATCATCTTTAACGGATAAAGTTAAGGTTTGGCCAAGTGGTTCAGACAAAAAATTGCTTAGTTTATGGTATATTTATAAAAATTTAATTAGTTTATTAAAAAGCAGGCAATATCAGCTACTAACTATCCAAGATAACTATTTTTTGGCTGTTTTAGGCGTATATTTAGCTAAAAAATATAAAGTAAAAGTAGAGATTCAAAACCACGGCTTTGAAAAATTAACTTGGTGGCGGCGCCTCTTGGTTAGTTGGGCTTTTAAGCGGGCTGACTTAATCAGGACAGTTAGTCAGAGCTTAGCTAATTTTTTAGAGTCAGAATTTAAAGTTAGGGCAGATAAAATTTATATTGTGCCAGTGCCACTAGATATCGAAGCTTTGCAAAAAGCGCCGCATCATTTTGATCTACATGACAAGTATTCAGCTAAATTTATTTTTTTAACAGTTGGCCGTTTAGTGGCAGTAAAAAATATTGCTTTGCAAATAAAGGCTTTAGCTGAACTTAAAGATGAACAAGTTGTGTTATTAGTAGTTGGCGATGGTCCAGAAAAAAATAATTTAGAAAAATTAGTTCAAGATTTGAATCTAGAACAACAAGTTTTTTTCTTGGGTTGGCAAGAGCAACTAGCAGATTATTATCGGACTAGCGATTGTCTTTTACTCACTTCTTTTAGTGAAGGTTTTCCTTTGGTAATTAGTGAGGCTTTAGTTTACAATTTACCAATTGTAATGACCGATGTTGGTAGTGCCGGCGATTTGATTAAAGATAATTATAATGGTTTAGTGGTGCCGATTAATGACTTATTGGCTTTAGTGCGAGCAATGAAAAAAATTAAAAGCGATATTGAGTTAAGGCAAAAATTAAAAACCAACAGCTTGGCATCTGTAAAAAATATTTTAGAAGCAGAACAAACGCGAGCCTTGATTCAGAGTCGTTGGCAGAGTTTATTTTTATAATTAGTATAAGTATTTAAATTTATGTTGCTACGAAAAATAATGTTTAAATTAAAATTGTGGAAAAGATTATTTAAACGAATCGGTGAGCACACTATTATTGCTAATAGTATTATAGTTTATCATCCGGAAAATATTGAAATCGGCAATCATACTATTATTAACGAGTATGCTTTATTAAATGGCGGCGCAGTTATAAAGATTGGTGATTATGTGCACGTGTCTTCTTTTTGCGTGATTAACACTAGTGGTTTAGATTATCATAAGATTTTAGCAGACCGCACTCATATTTATCAGCCAGTTATTATTGAAGATGGAGTTTGGTTAGGTTCAAATGCTATTATTAATCCAGGTGTAACCATCGGTAAAAATTCAGTAATTGGAGCTGGGGCAGTAGTTACTGCTGATATACCAGCAAATTCATTGGCAGTGGGCATACCAGCTAGAGTTATTAAACAGATCAATCAAAATTAGTTTTTAATTATGAGATTGTTAATTTTAACACAAAAAGTAGATAAAAATGATGCTATTTTAGGCTTTTTTCAGGCTTGGATTTTAGAATTTGCTAAAAATTGTGAGCAATTAATAATTATTTGTTTAGAAAAAGGCGAGTATGATTTACCGGCCAATGTTAAAGTTTTGTCTTTAGGTAAAGAAATAGCGCCGCAGCGTTTTAAATATATTTTTAATTTTTATAAATATATTTGGCAAGAACGTAAAAATTATGATAGCGTTTTTGTGCATATGAATGTTGAGTATGTAGTTTTGGGCGGACTATTATGGAAACTATTGGCTAAAAAAATAGCCTTATGGTATATGCATAAAAGTATAACTTTAAAATTAAAATTAGCCGTTAGTTTAAGCAATTATATTTTTACTGGTACTAAAGAAAGTTTTCGTTTAGTTAGTAATAAATTAAAAATATTACATCATGGTATAGATAATAATCTCTTTATTTTTCAAGAAAAAGAAAAACATCTAGAATTAAGATTATTAACAGTTAGCAGAATTACAGCTATTAAGCAAATAGATTTGATACTTGAATCGCTAGCTGTGTTAAAACAAAAAATAAATCGGCCAGTAGTTTTGAAAATAGTGGGTGAAGCAATTACAAAAAATGATAAAGTATATTTAGCAGATTTAAAATTAAAAGTTCATAAACTTGGTTTAGATGATAGTATAGAATTTTTAGGTCCGCTGACTAATCAGCAAGTAGTTGATGTTTATCATTGGGCAGATATATTTTTAAATTTTTCTAAAACTGGCAGTCTTGATAAAGCAATTTTAGAAGCAATGAGTTGCGGGACATTGGTACTTAGTTCCAATGATGCTAGTCGTAGTTTTTTGCCAGCAGATTATTTTATTGATCAATTAATGCCTGAGTTGATTGCGGAAAAAATTATAAATTTATCATTGTTAGCAGATGATGCTAGTAAAATTTTAGCAAGTCGATTGAGTAAGTATGTAAGTGATAATCATAATTTAAATAAATTAATTTTTGAAATAGTATCCTTTTTAAAATAGTTATATAATATGGATTTATTAGAATTTGAAAATAAATTTTGGCAGCAAAATACGCAAGCAGAAACAATTAGGCATAGAGTAGCTGCCAGTATGATTGATAGTGCTAAAGTTTTGGATATTGGTTGTGGTGATGGCTTGTTTTTAAAAATTTTAAAGAACAAAGGAATAGCAGCTTGTGGTTTGGATATTTCTACTATTTCTGTCGATAAATGTATAGCAGCCGGCTTAGAGGCTAGTGTCAGTGATTTTAGTGCGAATAAATTGCCATATAATGATAAAGAATTTGCCTTTGCTGTAATGTTAGATATTTTAGAACATTTATATAATCCAGATGAATTGTTACAAGAGGCAGCTCGGGTGGCTGATAATATTATTATCAGCGTGCCAAATTTTAATTCTTTGGCAGCTAGAATCCAAGTTTTGTTAGGTTTAGTGCCAGAAAATAATATGCCTAGACAAGGGCACATTTATTGGTTTAATTATAAGAATCTAAAACAGATGATCAATAAACATAATTTAGAAATACAAGAGATAAAATGTAATTATATTTGGGAAAACAAATTTTTATTTGCGCCTCTGATGAAATTATTAGGAAGAAATTTTCCCTCACTTTTTGCTTTATCTTTTATTGTTAAATTAAAAAATAAATAGTATGAATAATTCAGAATTTCCTCAAAAATATTTTGGCCAAGTTGATAATGAGGTAGCCAAGCAGCAGGATATAAAAAATATTTCTCACCGCAAAAAATTTGTAGAAATAATAAAGTCCTTGCCTCAGAATTGTACGGTTTTAGATGCTGGCTGTGGTTCGGGTAAATATTTAAAGTTTATTTTGGCCTATCGTCCAGATATCAAAGTTTACGCTGTTGATATTAGCGATGTTAGTAATTATATGCCAGAACAGGTTAAATTCATCCAATGTTCAGTAGAGGATCTTGATCAGCATTTTGAGGAAAATACTTTTGATTTTATTGTCTCGGCCCATGTGATTGAACATCTGCTAACACCTATGAAGATGATGGCGGCTTGCAAAAAAGTCTTAAAGCCAGAAGGGCAATTATATATAGAGACACCTAATTGGGTAAGACTTTTTGTGCCTTGGTTGCCCCAATTTTTTTATAGTGACTATACCCATATTAGAGTTTTTTCTAAATATACTATGTTTTATTTATGTAAAGATTTTGACTTTGAAATTAAATTTTTAAAATCTTATAGTAGTACACCATTATGGATTAGTAGGGTAAATGTTTATGAAGCCATAGCACCAGTTCAAGAGACAAATAAAATAAAGACCAAGCCACTACCCATAAATTTGTTAAGTAAAATAATGACTCGTTTGTGGTCAATTGTTATTAAAGATATAATGATTTTAGTAGCAGTCAATAAAAAATAGCATGCAGAAAAAAAATTTTTATTTTATATCTTTCGGTTCCATTGGTGATTTTTTAATGGATATTGTTTTAGCTGAAAATATCAGACAAGATGGTTTGCGACAAAAAGATGTTGATGTTAGATTATATATAATTATTCCTAAGCAAAATAATTTTTTGCAAGATATTATAAAATATTATGATTATATAGATTTGATAGTGCTTGATAATTTTAAAAAAAAGATATTGTTTTATTTTAAGAATTTTTATAAATTAAATTTTATATTTACCGTGCCTACTTTCGGCAGTATGCCAATAGAGCTTAAAATATTTGGATTTTTAATAACCCGTAGCAAGGGCAGTAAATTTATTGGATTTAATGATAAAAGTGGTATTAATAAATATTTTTATGATAAGGAAATTATTTTTGATTATCATCAGCCTTATTATGAAAATTTATTAAAAATATTAGATTTTTTAAAAATTAATTATAGTAAGGAGCCTCCTTTTTTAGATATTGAAATTGATAGAAAATTAGTAGATAGTCAATTTACACAATATCTAGATAAGTCCTATGTTGTATTACATGTCTGTGGTAAAAATATTACTAGATCTTGGCCAGTTGATAATTGGGTAAAGTTTATTAATTATTTTCACCAAAATTATCCAGAACATAATATTATTATGACAGGCTCTAAACAAGATACTGATTTTATTAATCAAATAATTAATAATTTACCAGAAGCGGATTTTATAAAAGATTTTAGTGGGAAATTAAATTTTAATGAGTTATTATTTTTATTAAAAAATTCCAAGTTATATATTGGCGTAGACACTGGCATTACCCATTTGGCTAGTCTCTTGCGTTTACCAAGTTTAGTGATTGGCAACCTATCAAATCCAACTTGGCTTTCATATTATAATCCACTGGTCACCATTTTATTTAATAAAGAGAATTGCACCTGTAAGGGTGATAAAAGTGGTAATTGTTATTATTTTATAGATGACAAAAAATATTATCGTTGTATGATGGATATAAAATTTGACGATGTAATAAATAGTTTAAAAAAATATTTAAATTAAGTTATTAAAAATTTATGAAAAAATATGCACCTTTAATCTATAATCCTGACAAAATAATATCTAAGAATGCTTTGGCTGAATTTGAGAAAATTTTAGATATTGGTTGTGGCCCCAACAAAGTAGAAGGCGCTACGGGTATTGATAGTATTAAAAGTCCAGGCGTAGATGTAGTTTGGGATTTGGATCAATATCCTTGGCCTTTTCCGGATAATCATTTTAATCTTATTATTTCTAACCATGCTTTTGAGCATTTGACAGACCTAGTGAAAGTTATCACTGAGTGTTATCGTATTTTAGGGCCAGAAGGTAGATTAATTGTTAATGTGCCTTATTTTAGAGATAGAGATGCCTTTGGTGATCTTACTCATAAACATTTTTTTACAGTCCGATCTTTTGATCATTTTGTTAAAGGTACAAAAGCTAGCCGTTATAAATACGCTAATGTAGATATGGAGCTAGTTGATATTTACTTAGGTTGGCCTAGTGTTAGCAAAAATAAAATACGCAACATATTAAAAAAATTTATCAACGGGCATAAAGATTTTTATGAGAAAAAGTTATCTTATTTCTATCCGGTTAGAAATATAGTTTATGAGTTGCTTATAAAAAAATAAATTTTTTAGGACTATATTTTTTTAAAATAATATCTCAACAGAAAACCATTGAGTAGTAATTGGATAATAGTAGCTAAAATGGCTCCTTTGATTTGAAAAAGGGGAACAAAAATTAACATTAAAACTATTTGTAGAATTGGTCCAATAGTATTGATAATGTATAAAAATTTTGTTTTATATTGAGTTTGAATTGCCAGTAGCAATAAATTTTGGGGATAAAAAAGTAAAATTAAAGAATATAATTGTGAGTAAAAAACAGAGTCTAAATAAGCGGGAAAAAATATTTTATAGATTGTAGGTGCAGCTAGCCAGTATATTATTATAATAAAAAATAAAACAAAATATAATCGAGATATTTTTTTTGGTAAATTTTCTTGTATTTCTAAATTATTTTGTTGGCTTATTTTTGGTAGAGCTAAGGTGCCTAAATTTTGTAAGTAGCCTTTAATATGAATAATTGGTGATATTGATAAAGCATAAATGGCTAACTGCACTGGTCCTAAAAAATGCCATAAGATTAATTTATCGGCATTGCTAGCAAGAGCTCCCAGGACACCCATAAAGCTTAAATGTTTGCCGTATTTTATGGTTTCTGAATCTTTTAGTTTATTTGCTTTATATTTTTTGACTGTTAAAATGAAAAATAAAATAGACAGTAAAGTATTAATAAAAAGATGGGCAATGATAATACTAATTAAACTATGAAATTTTGTTATTATTAAGGTAATAAAAAGCAGATAAACAGTCACACGAATCATTTTGTAGATACTGGATGTTTTAAAAAGTTTTTTAGCATTTAGGATAGCCGCATAGACATCAAAACTTTCTAGCAGCGGAAAAAATAGAGCACAGATTAAAAATATTTTAGCAAAATCAGTATTATTTTTATATTGATAATAGCCAGCAATAAAAATAAAAATTAAACTTGCCAACAGACTCCACTTAAGTTTAGTTTTTATAATATCATATATAGAGCCTTCTTGATTTTTGGCAATTGCCTGGATTAAGGCAGTATTTAGACCGGGTAGATTAAAGATAGTTAAAATAGCAATAATAGAAGCTACATATTGATAGCTACCATAGGTTGTTTTACTTAAAAAATTAGCAAAAATAATAGTAATAAGGAATGCTACTATAACTCCGATGGTTTGGCTAAAAATTAACCAAAATCCGCCTTGAGCTAAATACACCATATCAGTTTTGGTGTATTTTTCACTCCAGCGCAAGAGATTGTATAATTTATTTTTAAGCATTAGCGTCCTAAAGCCATGTTAAAGACGGCGTTGATAGTTTTTAAAATAATAGAAATATCTAAGATAATTGATTGATTTTTAATATAAAATAGATCATATTGCAACTTTTCTTTAGCATCAACCACCGAAGAGCTGTAAGGATAATTAATTTGTGCCCAACCAGTTAAGCCCGGTTTAATAATGTGTCTTTCGTTGTAAAATGGCACTGCTTGGCTTAATTGTTCAACAAATTCGGGACGTTCAGGGCGTGGTCCTACAAAACTCATGTGGCCAATTAAAATATTTAGAAATTGAGGTATTTCATCAAGACGTAAGCGTCGCATAAATTTACCAACTTTAGTAATGCGAGTATCATTTGGTTGTGACCAGACAGCTCCATTTTTCTCAGCATCTACTATCATAGAGCGAAATTTATAAACTTTAAATTTTTTACCTAAATAGCCAACGCGTATTTGTTTGTAGATAATCGGGCCAGGGGATTCGATTTTAAGAGCAATGATTATCAGAGGAATTATTAGTAAGGATAATATTCCAAACACTAGAGCAAAGATAATATCGATTACTCTTTTGGCTATTGGAAAAGTGCGGTTGTTTTTTTGAGTGATATTTTCTAAAAACCAAATTTTTTCTAAAGCAAGCAAAGGAATTTTTCCGGTAATTTTTTCGTAAAAATTAGTTAGGTTATAATATTGGATTTTAAGATCCAGGCTATCAAATAAGGCGCGGGCAATTTCAGGACTGTAACTTGGGTTATTAAGATTTACTACGGTATTTATTTTGTGCTGACGTAGTTTATTTTTTAACTCAGTAATATCTTTAATACTAGGTATAATTTGAAATTTTTCTGGTAAGGGGGAATGGTCAGGGTTAACTATTAGTCTTATTTTGTAGCCTAATTGTGGTTTACTGATAATTTCCTCAATTAATGATAATGATTCTGGGCTAACTCCAATTAAGGCCAGATTATTACCCAGGGTAGTACTAGAATTTATTTGGTAGAAAAATTTTCGCCATAAAAAAAATAAAATTGCAAAAACAGCAATTAATATCAATAATATAGTTTGTGGTTTTAGATCACTAAAGCGTCCAAAGATTAAATAAAAAAATAAAACAGCCAGTAAGGCGTTAATAGCTATATTTTTGGCTATTTGCCCATAAAATTTAAAGTCATTACGAGCTTTATCAAAGTCATAAAGACCGTTAATAAAAAATACCAAGATCCAAACCAGAAAAATAATACTAAAAGGTATTAAGTGTTTTTGCCAAATAGCATTAGACCAATGACCATAGCGCATCCATAGAGTTAGACCTAAACTAATATATAATATAACAATGTCTCCCAAACAGAGGCTAAGTTTTTTCATGGGTTTATTTTAAAAATATATTTGATATTATACTATAAATAAGCCATTTTTGTCAATAAAAACGGCTTTATTTTTTTAAATTAGACTTGTTTATTTATCAAAATAAAGTATAATTTAGGAAATGCATAAGATTAACTTTTGTTTATACAAATATTTTAAAAAATAAAATAAATATTTATGAAAATCAATTGGCCACGTTTAAGAAATATTGATGACTTTCTTAATTTAATTATTAAAATTTGTTTAGTTTTAGTATTTATTACTCCTTTGGTTGCCCCAATTTTTTCTAGGCAACTTGAGAGTTTTAATTATTATTTCCCTTTTATTGTCCCGCGTAATATATACTGGCGTTTTTTGGTAGAACTTGCTTTGACTTCTTATTTATTTTTAGCCTTGCATCATAAAATAGCTAAACCACAATTAAATAAGGCTTATACTTTTTTTATTTTATTTGTAATATCTTTATTTATTTCTAGTTTGTTAGCTCAAAATTTTGTTTTTAGTTTCTGGAGTAATTATGAGCGTATGGATGGTCTAGTAAATTGGCTACACTTGCTGGCTTATGTTTTTGTTTTAGCCGCCTATTTAGGCAAGCATAAAAAGTCATGGCAGTTGTTAATGAAGGTTTCTATTTTGATTGCTGTATTGGTCGCTTTGCATGCTTTAGGGCAAAGATTAGGTCTAACTTGGTTAATTGCTTCTTCGGGCGGCGCTAGATTAGCTGCTACTTTAGGCAATGCTGCTTATGTTGGCTCTTATTTATTTTTACATTTAGTAATTTTAAGCTATTTATTTATTTTAAATATTAGATCAGGCAAATTATGGTCCTTAAGTAGCTGGGCTTATTTTTTTAGTGCGATATTATTTATTTACGTTTTAGTGGCTACTAATACCAGAGGACCATTTTTGGCTTTAATGTTTTTTGTGTTTTTTATGGCCCTGGCTTATTTGTGGTTTCAGCGTAAATCACGCCATCGTTTTTATTATGTGGTAGCAGGGCTATTGTGTTTAATGATATTTTTTGTAGCTTTATTATTTATTCAAAAACAGAGTACTTGGGTAAAAGCAGTGCCTTTGTTTGAAAAGATATCTAGCATATCTTTGAGCGATACTAGCACTCAGTCACGTTTATTGATTTGGGGCGAGAGCTTAAAAGCTTTTAAAGAAAAACCAATTTTTGGTTGGGGCGAAGAAAATTTTATTTATGCTTTTAATAAATATTTCCCAACTAAGATTTATCATGGCGCTGGTTCAGAAACCTGGTTTGATCGGCCACATAATATCTTGGTGCAGCATTTAATCCACGGCGGTCTACTGGCAGTTTCTCTTTATTTGGCAATATTTATTTATTTGATTATTCTTTTATACAAAGAATATAAAAAAGATCATGATTGGCTAATTAATTTTTTGTGGATTGGCTTTTTGCTTAGTTTCTTGCTACAAGATTTATTTATTTTTGATAATTTGAGCGTCAGCGTAGTTTTTTATCTATTATTAGCCTTTTTAATAGCAACTTTGGGTAATGAAGCAGGCGGTTTTTGGTCTAGAACTAGCGCATTATTTAGCAAAATAAAAATTAGGAGAACTCATTATAAAATTTTGCCTTTTATTTTATTATTTTTATTTCTCTGGTCTTTGCAGGAAATGATCTATAAACCGTTGTTAAGTAATAAAATTTTAGTTAATACTTTACGTGACTCCTATTTAGCGAGTAGTGCCGATGATTTTACTAAATTACAAGCAGATTGGGAGCGCTCAGTTAATTTGACTAGCTTAGGGGACAAGGAAAAAGTCGAAGTTTTATTACAGATGTTTCAAAGTGTTTTAAATAATAAACAGGCCACTGATCAAGATAAGAGAAACTTTTTTGCCTTATTGGGTAATAATTTTGAAGAAGTAGCTGCAAAATATCCAGATGATATTAGGTTTAATATGATTTTGTCTTCTTTTTATGCTAACTTGATGCAAGTAGAGCCAGTTTTTGCTCAAAAAAATGTTGCCCTTTTAGAGCGTTTAGAAGCTTATGCTCCTAAGCGACCAGATATCAAGATGTCTTTAACGGGCGCTTATTTACAACTTGGTAATTTAGAAGGAGCTAAAAAAGTAGCAATTGCTGCTAAAGATTTGGTGCCAGATGTGAGAGAAGTATATTGGAATTTAGTTTATGTTTATGTTCAAGAAAAGAATCTTAGTGAATTAGATATATCTTTAAAGAAGATTATAGTTTTAAATATGCAGATTGAGGGTATTGCTCTGAGCCAAGAAGATGTGATGAGGTTGAATTATATTTTATCTAGAGTTGATCAGAAAAAAGATCCAGAATTATATAAAGTTTTGAATAATTTTTTACCAGCTAGTCAGGAATAATGGTTTAATTTTTTATCATCTTATTAGAGCAGCCTTGTGCATAGGCTGCTCTTTGTTTTAGGTAGCAAAATATGTTATAATAAACCCTGTTAAATGCCACGCAGTGGCAGTCCCGTTAAGGCGGGACTATTTAACAGGGTAAAAGGGTTATAAAAAGCAAAAACAAAAATTAAAGTGAAGTTAGTAGAAACTAAAATTTATTTAAAATTTATTGTTTGGTTTATTGGTGTGGCTTTGCTGCCCATGGTGCTATTATTGCTATCTTTTTATTTAGCGGGCCAAGATGGGGTTAGCCCATTTTTATCTAATTTACCGACTATTATTTGGATTGGAATTTTCTCTTCTTTGGCTTTAGTTTTATTATTGTCACTACTAGCGACTCGTTATTTATCTAGGATAATAACTTCACCAGTACAACGTTCGGTTAATGAGCTTTCTCAAGTGGTAGATTTGCTCTTAAAATCTATTCAAAATTTATCTACTATTAGCCAAAGTAATAATCAGATTTCTCAAGTTTTAACTATCACCAGCCAACAACAGCAGTTAGGCTTAAAAAATGGTGGCAAGGCTCTAGCTAGTATGGTTTCAGCTTTGAATAAGATTAGCCAAAAAACAGAATTAGTTACTAGCGATGCTATTAAGACTGATAAGCTTGCCAAAGAAGGAGCGACTAAATCAAATAAAGCCATAGCTAGTCTTTCGGCAGTTAGAAATTTATTAACTGAACATCAAAAATTAAGTCAAGCTTTGCAGGCCTATACTAATAAAGTTGTAGATATAGCTAAAAGAGTGGCTGTGGTAGCAGATACGGCTAGATTTTTTAGCTTAAACATGTCGATTGAGGCTAATAAAACAGCTTTAAGTGAGGATTTTGTTGATTTAGTGGCACAATTACGCGATTTGAATATGGCTAGCGAAACCGCAGCTAGTAGTATTCAAAATTTATCTGAAGAAATGCGTCGTCATATTGAACAGTCTAAACAGTCGACTATTTTTGAGTGGCAAGAAACTAATAAAAGTATTGATACTGTAGTACAAACTCTTAATTTTTTTGACAAAATTATCAAAAATGTTGCCCAAATTACGGATAACATCCAAGTAATTAATCAAGAAAGTTCAAGTACCTATCAAAAGGCTGGCGATATTAATACTATGATCAAAGATTTGACTAAACAATCACAATTACTAGTTAAGCAGACAGATGATATTACTAAAGTAATTCAAAATCAATTGGTGGTAACCAGGTCTTTAAATAAATCATCTTTGTCTTTAAATGAAGTTACAGATTCCCTAGATAATTTAGTAGGTAGTAAATAAGATGGCAAGTATTGGTAAAAAATACATTTTAATAAAGATTAACGAAGAGCAATGGGCTTGGCCGCTTGAGTCTAGTAGTCAATTTTTTAACATCGATTATATCTTACCTTTGCCTAAGACAGATAAATATATAGCTGGCCTTGCTTATCAGCATGGGCGTATTTTGACTGTGCTTAGGGCTGATAAATTAATTGGTCATGCCAAAAGTAATTTAAATATGAAGCAGGCTTTGTGGTTTGACTATCGACAAGATGCTTATGCAATATTAGTTGATGCTGGTGGCGAAATCATAACTGTTAAAAATTTTTCTAATGATCCACAAAAGAAAATCTTCAAAAAATATTTTAAACATCAAGCCAGTAGAATATATTGTTTAGAGCCAGAATTAATCATGTCAATATTAAAGATTTATGATTAGTAATAAATATCGAGAATTGTATATTACTAGTACTCAAGAACAGCTCAAAGAGCTAGCTGATTTATTTTTGTCTTTAGACAAGAATATGCAGAATAAAAATATTTTGGCTGATATTTTCAGATCTTTGCATTCTATGAAGGGCGCGGCCGCTACTATGGCTTACAATAAAACGGTTGATTTTATTCATAATTTTGAGAGCATTATTCAGGCAGCGGCTACGGGTAAATTAAGTTTAAATAAAGATTTGTTAGATTTATTTATCACTCTAGTTGATCATTTGCAAGATAATTTACATAGTATTAGCAGTCAGGATAAAGAGCGAGATTTTAGACAGGACAATGGCGATTTACAAAAAATTCTAAAACAACCTAGTGCTAAAATTATTAAGTTAAATAATTTGTCTGTTAAAAAAGAAGAAAATTCTGATCTAGTATCATCCCGACAAATTAGTGATTTGAGTTTAGCGGTCAGTAGCCTGGATCAGGTTCAAGATACTATGGATGATTTATTAGTTAGTATCATGTCGATTAAGGCACAAGCTTTAAAAAATGGTCAAGTTGATCTTTTAGCCAGCGTCTTATCAGCTGATACTTTGGCTAATAATTTAAGAAGGCAGTTAGAACGTTTACGCGTTATTCCTTTAGCTACAGCTTTATCGACTTTGCCTTATTTAGTGCGATCGGTGGCTAAAGATGAAAATAAAAAAGTAAAGCTAGTTATTGAAGATAATAATTTATCTTTGGATAAATCAATGGTAGACGATCTACTGGAAATTATAATTCAACTAGTCAAAAATTCAGTTGTTCATGGTATTAAAACTAAGCAAGCAAACGGTCAGATTAATGTTGTGGTCAATTTAATGTCAGATCATGTAGTGGTTAAAGTTAGCGATAATGGTCAAGGTATTGATTGGCATAAAGTAAAAATTTTGGCTATCAAAAAAAAGATAGTAAGTAGTAGTCAAGCAGCAAAACTCTCCGCCTCTCAGATTTTGAATTTATTGTTTCATGTAAATATGTCTAGTCAAAAACATCTAGACATTAATGCGGGCAGGGGAGTTGGTTTGAGTTTAGTAAAAAGTAAAGTTTTTGATTTAAATGGCACGATTCAGGTGCAGAGCGTAGTGCACAAGGGTACTACTTTTACTATGAAATTTCCTTTGCCCTTATCAATTTTTAAGAGTTTATCTTTTCAAATTGGTGATTGGGTGCTGGCGATTCCTTTATCACAAGTTGATAAAGTCGTACGTTTGCCAGAATTAAAAGATCTTTCTAAGGATAAGTTTTTTACTTATCATAAGCAAAGATTAAAATTGGTATCAATTTTAAAAATTTTGCCTTTAGAAAAATTTTCTAGTTTAGCAAAATATATCTTATATTTAAAAACGGAAGATGTTTTAAAAGCTTTGCCGATTTTCGGTAATTTAAAAGAAAGCGAGTTAGTTATGAAGTCAAGTCCTGCAATTTTTCGTCAATTGCCGTATTTACGTGGTGTGGCAGTTTCTTCGGCGGGCAGGCCAGTGTTAATAATAGATGTTAATAAATTGAACTAATATGGAAAATAAGTTAGGGAAAATTTTGTTTGTTGATGATGATAATTTTTTACGCAAAGTTTATCAGTCAGAATTAAGTGAGCGTAATTATGAGGTAGTGTTAGCGGCTGATGGTTTAGAGGGTTTAGAAAAGGCACAACTCGAAGATCCAGATTTGATTATTTTAGATATGATTATGCCTAAGAAAAATGGTTTCGAAGTCTTGACTGAATTACAACGTAACCCCAAGACCCGTAGCATACCAGTGATTATTTTATCTAACTTGGGTCAGGAAGATGATAAAAAGAAAGGCATTGATTTGGGAGCAGTGGATTATTTAAAAAAGGATAATATGACTTTAGATTTATTGGTGGAAAAAATTAGTCAATATTTGAATTCTAAAACACATAGTAAACAAGCTAAAAATAATCAAGTAGTTTAATAATAAATAAGATGGCGGCTTTATCGGAAGAAAAAATTTATCAAATTATTAGTAAAATCGGTTTAGTAAAACAGGATGTTTTGGACATGTCCGTCAAGACTGCCCAAGAGAAAAAAATTGATTTAGCAACTTTTTTGATTGAACAGGATTTACTTAAGCCGCAAGAGATTGGTCAGTTGGTTGCTAATAATTTACATATTAAATATGCAAATCTGGCTAAAGAAAATATCAAGCCAGAAGTCCTGACACTATTGCCAGAGATTGTGGCGCGTAAGCAAAAAGTAGTTATTTTTTCTCGTGATGTTGAGGGTACAAAAGTAGCCATGAGCGATCCTTTTGATTATCCGATGATCAAGGCCTTAGAAAAAAAATTAGGTGATAAAGTAATACCATATTATTCTACAGATTATGAAATTACTAATGCTTTTCGACTTTATCGTCAAACTATTCAAAAAGAATATGTTAGTAATATTCAAAAAAATGCTATCAAAGCCCAGGGTGCTACCAAAGAGGATGTTTCTATTATTCGCTTAGTTGATGATTTATTAAGTTACGGTTTTATTAATCACGCTTCTGATGTTCATATCGAACCAACGGAAAAAGAAGTAATAGTACGTTTTAGAATAGATGGCATTTTGTATGATGTTTTGAATTTTCCAAAAAGTATTTTGGAAATGATTGTCACTAGGATTAAAATTTTAGCAAAACTTAGGACTGATGAAAGTCGTTCAGCTCAAGATGGTAAAATAATGACAGAAGTCGAAGGGGCACGCGTTGATATTAGGGTTTCAATTGTGCCTATTGTTAATGGTGAAAAAATAGTAATGCGTCTTTTGTCTTCACAGGGTAAGCAATTTAGTCTTGAAGATTTGGGCATGAGTGAACATGATTTAACAATAGTTAATGAAGCAGCAGGTCGTCCTTATGGCATGATACTTTCTACTGGTCCTACTGGTTCTGGTAAAACAACTTCTCTATATGCCTTGATTAAAATTTTAAATCATAGAGATGTAAATATTTGTACGATTGAAGATCCAGTAGAATATAGTTTAGATGGCGTTAATCAGATCCAAGTCAATCCACAAACCAATCTAACTTTTGCGGCTGGCTTACGTTCACTACTGCGTCAAGATCCTGATATTATTATGGTTGGAGAAATTCGTGATAATGAAACAGCTGGTATTGCTATTAATGCCGCTATGACTGGGCATTTGGTTTTATCTACTTTGCATACCAATGATGCAGCTACTTCTTTACCACGTTTGATTGATATGCATATCGAGCCTTTTTTGGTAGCCTCAACTGTAAATATTATTATTGGTCAACGTTTGGTGCGTAAGATTTGTATGAAATGTATTTTTAGTTATACCTTGACGCCCAAAGAGTTAGAAGATTTGAAAAAAGAAATTAATATTGATAAATATTTGAATACCCAAGCTATACCAGAAGTTAGATTATATAAAGGTAAGGGCTGTGAGCATTGTAATCATACTGGTTATGCAGGGCGTATTGGTATTTTTGAAGTTTTGCAAATGCAAGATAATATCAAAGAATTAATTGTGAGTAGATCTGATTCTGATCAAATTGCCAAACAAGCGCGAGCTAACGGTATGATCACCATGCTTGAAGATGGTTTTATTAAGTCAGTAGCAGGTAAAACTACTATTGAAGAAGTATTTAGAGTAACCAAACAATAATATGATTTTTGTTTATCAGCTCACTGATAATAAAGGTAAAATTACCAAAGGGCGTCTAGAGGCAGCTAATATTGCCGAAGCTCGTAATCGTTTAGCCTTGCAAGACGGAACGATTGTTTCTTTAGAGCAATTTGTGGCCAAAAAAAGCTCATTAGCCCTATCCAAACAAATGGCCATTGGCAACATGCGCTTATTAGATCGGATTATGTTTGCTAAACATTTGGCAGTCATGATTCGTTCTGGTATGTCTATAGATGCAGCTTTTGAAGTGCTAGCTGATAATCCTTCCGCTTTAGTTGCTAGCAGGATGAAAGGTATTCTAGAAGAAATTAGACGGGGGCACTCTTTAGCTGATGCCTTAAAAAAATATCCCAAAGATTTTGATAATTTATTTATCAATATGGTAGCAGTGGGCGAGTCGAGTGGCACTTTATCCAAAAATTTAGAGCTGCTGGCTATGCAACAGCACAAGACTTATGATTTGCGTAATAAAATTAAAGCAGCTTCTATTTACCCAAGCGTAATTATAGTTGGTGTTATTTTTTTGATAGCTATTGTCTCTAAATTTGTGTTGCCAAGATTAACGGGATTTTTTACTGCCCTTGGTACTGATTTGCCTTTGTCGACTAAGATTATGATGGCGGTGGCTGGTTTTTTTGTAAATAGTTGGGGAATAGTAGTTGGAATTATTGCTTTAATTTTTGTGGGCATTATTATTATGTCTCGTTATTATGTAACCCGCCTTTGGTTGCATTATACTTTACTTAAAATACCATTGGTCGGTAAAATCAATAGCCACGTTAATTTAGCTTTGTTTTGCCGGACTACGGCTTCACTTTTGACTAGCGGTATACCGATTGATCAGGCTCTTAATATAGTTAGTAATACTTTGACCAACACTGTTTATAGGGAGCAGGTGGTTATTGTTTATCATAGTGTCTTAAAAGGAAATTCTTTAGCTGATGCTATGGCTAATAAAAAATATTTTCCAACTATGTTACACCGTATGACTAAGGTAGGAGAAAATTCAGGAAACTTGAGTGAAGTTCTAAATTATTTAGCAGAGTTTTATGAGGAAGATGTTGATAATGCAACTAAGAACTTTTCCAATGTTTTAGAGCCGGCCCTATTGGTGGCCATTGGTTTAACAGTTGGTTTTGCGGCTATTTCTATTATTCAACCAATATTCAAATTAATCAGCGTTACTGGAGCTTAAGGAATAAGTTAATTTTTAAAATAAAATTTACAGTGAGCAGTATTTTAAAAACAATAAAAAATTTAAAACATAATAATTTTAATATTTCTCTAAAGGGTTTTACTTTGGTAGAAATTTTAATAGTAGTTTCAGTATTAATTGTGATTTCTGCTTCGGGCGTGGCGATTTTTTCTAGCCGTACTACCCAAGTTAGTCTAGATGCTAGCTCTAAAGAAGTGATAGAGATAATTTCCCAAGCACGTAATTATGCTGTTACTGGTTATTTTGGCGATGCTTGGGGTATTAGAATTTTAGACGATAGTAGTGCTTGCGTTGATAGTGGTGATTGCGTGGTGATGTTTAAGGGTGAGTCATACTTGAGCCGTGACATTGCCTATGATCGTAGCGTTCAGCTTGATAAGGGGGTTTATATTGATGCTAGTTCTGCCAATGAGTTTTATTTTAAACCAGTAGCTGGCTGGCTAAGTACTACTACTGGCGCTTTGGCTCAGCAGCAACTTACTTTAAAAAGTAATGATGGTGATAGTGAAACCATTGCTATTGCCGCTAGTGGTATTTCTTATTATTTTTATTGTGGCATTGATGAAGTTTTTGATATAGATGGTAAATCTTATGAAACTATTCAGATCGGTGATCAATGTTGGATGAAAGAAAATTTAAATACAGGAGTCATGTTAGCTAGCGCTGCTACTAATCCTAGTGATAATGATATAGTTGAAAAATGGTGTAATGCTGATTCGGAGGCAAATTGTGCTAGTACAGGTGGTCTCTACAGTTGGGATGAATTAATGGGTTATATGATGTTGGGTTCATCTTGGCAAAATAGGGGGATTTGTCCTTATGGTTGGCATGTACCAACAGAAGCTGAGCTTGATATTTTGACTTCAGCTTATCCGCCAGCTTCCAATGGTACAGCTTTAAAAATCGGTGGTATTTCTGGATTTGATTTGTTGCCAGCTAATGAAATGAACACTGATACCAATACTTATGATGATGCAGATTTGAGCGTTTTGTGGACTTCTAGTGAAAATATTGCTTTTACTAGCGAGGCTTATATTCAATACGTAGATACGCCAAGTGCCAGCATGAATAAAACTACCAATGATAAGGATTGGGGATTTTCAGTAAGGTGTTTACAGAATGATTAATTTTATTTTTTAAAAATAGATTTGATTTTAGGGTATATGTTTAATAAAAAATCACATTATAAAATTAAAAAAAGAGGCAATGGTTTTTCTTTGGTGGAATTAGTAGTGGCTCTTGGGATTTTTGCTATTGTATCTAGTGGTGTGATTTTTGTGGTGATTAATTCTTATCGTACTTATTATGGATCAGGTGACAGGCAGGTAGTAGTCCAATTTGCTCAAGAAGGCTTAGAAGCTGTCAAAAGTATCCGTGATAATAGTTGGCAGGGTATAGTAGCAGTCGCTGATGATAATGATCATGGAGTAATTAAAGTTAATGGCTTATGGCAGTTTAGTGGCACTAATAATACTTTAGGTGCTTTAACTAGGACCATTGTGATTAGTAATGTTAGTCGTGATGCTAGTGGTAATATCGATGCTGGTGTTACTTATGATCCTAATACTAAAAAAGTAATAGTGACAGTTTCGGGATCTGGTATTTCTAATTATGTTTTAGTTAGCTTTATTACGAATTGGTCTCATCGTTATTGGGAGCAGACTGATTGGTCAGGAGTTGGTACTAGTGAATTTTGGAACAGTGCACTTAAAGCTTCCTCATCCTATTCTAATATTAGTACTGCTACACCCGGTGCTTTGACTTTGGCCTTATCGGCTGGTGGTACGCCTGGTAGCTATGGCGATTGGGGCGATGTTTATCCTTTGGCCACTACCACTTATTTTACTAATCAAATTCACGGCATGGCTTTATCACCTGATCAAAGAACTTTGTATACCACTGGCAATGATACGGCTCAAAGTTTTAGGGCTTATGATGTTTCTCAAGCAAGAGCTGGTATTATCAAAGAATTATGGAGTATAAAATATAATACTGACGTGCTTTTGGTTAACGCAGCTACAGTAACAGTGCATCCTAATGGACGCTATGTTTATGTTGGTTGTTATGCTGCTACCGGTGTTACTGGTAGGTTAATTTTAATTATAGATACAGTGACTAGGCAGTATACGTTTTCTACTGGTGGTACGGCCGGCAGTTCAACTATGTATATAAATGATATTGTGGTTGATGCGGACTCCAATTATTTATATGCCTTGGGTCGTAATTTTAGAATTTTTCCTTTTCAAATTACTAATGATGGAGCTACGCTAACTTTAGTGGGGAATAGTGCTGGCCAAATTATGGCAGGTGGCGCTCTTAATCGAGGTGTGATAGCAAATGGTTGGTTATATATAGTAACTTCAGATGGTCCTAAATCATTTCAAAAAATAAATATTTCTAATCCAGCTGCTTTGACTACCACAACTGGTGGCGGCTATGTTTTTGCTAACCCCAATGGAGCTAGGCCTAGATATAATCTTAAATATATAGAAACAGTGGCTGATCAGCCTCGTTTTCTGGTGACTAATTATTCTGGTTCGTATGAGGTAGAAATTATAGAAGATGATGGGACGTCAGCTACTACTATTGGTAATTTAGGTTTAACTAATAGTCTTTATTTTGATATAGCTGATGGTGGTTTAGATGCTAGAACTTATTGGCTGTATAATTATTATGGTGATTTACAAGAAATATATATCAATACGAGTGGCGTGCCGACTATTACTGGATCAGTTTGCAATGGCCGAGCTTGTAAGTATGGAAATTATTATCAGGATGTAGTTAGTAGTAGTAGTTTTTGGGCTGATAATATGGTTTACAGTAGCGTTTTAGGTGGTTTGATATTATTAGAATATCAAGGTGCGACACCAGCTACTTATAATATGTACTTTGTTCCTAAAACTGAAACCAGGGCTAACGGCGCTACTTATTCTTATCGGCGGGCAATTACAATTGATCATACTAAAGTATCTACTGAAGATCAAAGTTCTTTTCCAGTGCTCATTTCTGGAACCTATAGTTATTTAAAAACAACTGCTAATGGTGGTAATACCCAGAGTGATTATGGTTATGATATTATTTTTACCTCAGATATTGACGGCAATACGATACTTGATCATGAGATCGAAAGCTATTCTTCTAGTACGGGGGCTTTAACTGCTTGGGTCAGAATTCCGACGCTATCATATACTGCGGACACTACTATTTATATGTTTTATGGGAATAACACCATTAGCACTTCACAAGAGAGAGCAAATAGTGTTTGGGATGGTAATTTTAAGTTTGTTAGTCACATGGCTGGCAATGGTACGGACTCGGTGCGTAATGATTCTACTTCCGATAATAATTCTTTTTATAAGTATTCAGGTGACCCTAGTACTTTTGATGTAGCGGTTTCAGCGAGTTCTGATGATGCCCAAGAGTTAGTTTCTAATGGCACTGTTACTACCAATGCAGATCCTTTGCATATGTCTTATAACGGTGGCACTTATTATACTGGTTTACGTTTTCAAAATGTGCAAGTGCCACAGGGATCTACAATTATTAATGCTTATTTAGAATTTCAAGCAGGTACACAATCAGGGGTTAATGGTGATGCTATTAATAATGTTATAGCCGCTGAAGCTACAGATGACGCAGCTACTTTTGCCGCTACTAACTATAATATTTCCTCAAGATCAACCACTACTAGTTTTGTGACTTGGAGTTGGGCAGCAGCTTGGACAGCTGGCACTCTTTATCGTACTAATGATATTAGTCCAGTTATTAGAGAAGTTATTAACCGGCCTGGTTGGGTTAGCGGCAATGACATGGCTTTTAGGATAGCGCCTGATCCAACACAAACTTCTAAAAAGGTTGCAAAATCATATGACAATGCTACTTGGACCAGTACCACTAGTCCGCGTTTATATATTAATTATGCTTCTAGTACTAGTGGTCAAATAAATAGTGGTGATTATTTTGATAACTATGGAGATAAACTATATGCTTTTGCTAATTATAAATCATTATGGCAAAACACTTCTGATTTTACTGCTGAATTTTGGGTTAAATATGCTGGTGGCATGTCAGCATCTAATTACGCTTGCATTTTATATAAAGGCAACGGTGATGCTGGTGTGCAAGAAGGTTGGTATATCCGTTTTTTGGGTAGCACCTCTAAATTAACTTTTCATGCTGGTAACAGCGGAAAAAATTTACAAGGCGTAACCATGACCAATGCCTTAAGCGCTGGTACTTGGACTCATATTGCCATGGTAGTAGATCGAGATGTTGGTTATCAGTGGTATCGTAATGGTGTTGCAGAAGCAAGCTATGCTACCGACACTAGCGCTTATACGCTGGGAACTTCCACGTCCTTAGGTATTAGTTGGGATTGGTCGCCTAGTGATCCTAGTATGTCTTTTCTTGGTAATATAGATGAGATTAGAATCTCTCATACCAAGAGATCAACGTCTTGGTTAGTAACTTCTTATAATTCCCAAAATGATCCTAGTAGTTTTTATAGTATTAGTGATGCAACTACGGTAGCTGGTTATGCGAGTCCGGGTGTTTTATATTCTTCTATTATTGATTTGGGAGCAAGCGATCAAACTCTTGCCAGCATTAGTGTTGAACAGGACGTACCAAGTGGTTGTAGTATTGTTGTTACCTTAGAAGCTTCTGATCTTAGTAGTTTTTCCTCTCTTACTAGCGCTGATTTTAGCGATAGTGCCAATTTTTTTACTAGCAGTACGCCTAGTAGTTTAGATAATAAGCGCTATTTACGTTATAAAACAACTTTAACTAATTGTAATAGTGGTTCTTCTGCTCCAAGCTTATATTCATTACGTTTAAATTATCGATAATGACAAAAAAAATAAAACAAAAATCAGGTTTTACCTTACTTGAAACTATTATTTATTTAGCGATTGTTGGCATTTTACTTTCTGCTATTATTGATTTTAGTATTACTTTGGGAAATTCTTCTAGTAAAATGTCAGCCAACATTGATGCTTCTCGTAATCGCCGAGCGGCTTTAAGTAGTATTAATTATTTAGTGCGCAATGCTGATGGTCTATGGAAAGATGTTTATAATGATTGTTCAAATTTTAGCTCTAGTCCCCAAATTTTAGCTTTATATTTTAATAATGATGATTATCTGCCTGGTCCTTGCGTTGAAGATGGTGGGGGAGTAAAAATTAGTATTGATGAAGGTCGCCTAAAAATGACTTGTTACCCTAACGCTGGCTATAATAGTTCTTATAATACTTGTGCTAGTAGTGCTGGTAATTTTTATTGGTTAAGCGGGCAAGAAGTTTCTATTGCCAATAGTGCTTTAACTTTTTCTACTTCAACCGCTACTTCAACAGCCAATGGTTTTACTAGCGTTACTACTTATCTCAATGTTTCTACTATTAGTAATCAGCAAACAAGCCTAAAGGCAAATTCAGCAGCGACCAGTACAGTGGCTATCCGTAATGAACAGCCGAATGGTTTAATTGCTTTTTATAAATTTGACGATGGTTCTAGCAATGCGGCTGTTGATAGTGTGGATGGCACAAGTTTGAGCTGCGCTTTAAACCCACCCAGCTCAGTGAGTAATTTAGTAGCAGGTAGTGCTAAGGCTTTTGATTTTAATAGCTCAGAATCAGATTATTGTTCGATCGATAATCCAGAAAAATTTAATTTAGGGCAGTCTTTTACTATTTCTACTTGGATAAAAATGGATAGCCCAACTGTAGCCGAACATGCTATTATTAATAAGCATGACTGGTCGGCAAGTCAGGGTTATTATTTGATGGTTTATCAAAATACTGGTCGGGTAATATTTAGAATTTGTGATGGCACAGCTTGTTCTAATATTTTAGATGTTGATAGTATTTTAAGTAATGCAACTGTCTATAATATCACGGTGGTATATGATCAACCCAATAGTTTAGGTAAAATGTATATTTATCAGGCTGGGGTTGGCGGAGTGAGTACTACTACAGCTGCTTCTTGGCCTATTTTAGTTAACTCCAATCAAACTAATTATCCTCGGATCGGTAATAATTTAGATGGTACTTTGGATGATTTGCGCATCTATAATAGAGCCTTAACAGAAACAGAAGTTTGGGCTTTGCAAAGTCAGGGTGCTAATTAATTTTATTTATGCAATATATTAGAAGTTATAAAAATTTATCACAACCACAAGGTTTTATTGCTTTGATTTTAGTGATTATGGTTACAGCCATAATTTTAGTATCCAATGTGATCATTAGCATGGTTAATACTTCTAATAATTTAGCTAATTATCACATGGCTGAGTCAGAGGAAGTGTCTTATAATATCGAGGCTTGTTTAGATGATGCTTATTGGCGTATCACTTCTAGCACTAGTGTTAGCGGTTCTTTTGGTATTACTAGTGGTGATGTAGATTGTGATTATGAAATTAGTGCCACTGATAGTGGACTTAAAATTGTCACTTCTACAGCTACTACTACCTCAGCTTTGGGTAATTGGCACCGGCAAGTAATAGCACAAATCAATGTTTCTACTACCCCTATTACTATTAGTTATTATAAAGACGGTATTAATATTATGCATGTTAATACCTCAGAAGGTCCAAATTCGCCAACTGTAGCTAGTGATTCTGGTACAGGTGGTCAAACGTGGAGCGGTGGCACTTTAAATAATATTTTTTCTGATAATAGTACTGAAGCAGAAAATACTGCTACCTGCGGCGAAACACTTTGCAGTGATTATGAAATAAAATTAATTAAAGCAGATAATAGTCTATCCTCGCAAAATAAAGCCTTAGTAGTAGCTCTTGGTACAACAGCTGATCCGGGCTACACGAGCTACGGTGGTAGTGGCCAACTTTGGGGAGAATCTTGGACGGCTAGCGATATTAATAATGCTAATTTTGGCTTAGCTATCAAATATAATGGCGATAGTCAAAGCTCTTATTTAAAAGCTAGCGGGTTTAATTTTAATATACCAAATGGAGCAGTAATTACTGGTATTGAAGCTAACGTTGAGCATTGGCTTGAATATTTTTTTGATCATTATGAAATTCATGTTGATCATGTTACAATAACAATTTATTATCGCATATAATTTTAGATTAATTTATGGCTAAAGACATTATTGGGATTGATATTTCCGATGCCTCAATTGAGGCAATAGTATTAAATAAAAAGGGTGGTAATTTTATAGTAGATACTTACTCGCGTTTTCGCTTGTCTCCGGAAATCATAGTAGATGGTAAAATTATTAAACCAGACAAGTTAAAAGAAGCCTTACAGCTAGTTTTTAAAAGCGCTCAACCGCGCCTTATGGATCCAGGTAGAGTATATTTATCAGTTTCAGAAAGCCGAGCTTTTACTAAAGTTTTTAATTTTCCTAAAAATTTAAATGATAAGGAATTAAAAGAAGCTGCTATTCATAAGGCAGAGGAGATGATACCAGAGGACATGGCACAATTGTTTAGTGCTAGTCAGTTACTGCCAAATAAAAATGAACACAAAGAAGTTTTGTATGTAACCGCTGAAAAAGAGGCGGTTTTAGCTTTGACTAAAATATTTCAAGAACAAAATATAGAAGTTCTCGGTGTTACCACCGAGTCATTTAGTGCTTACTGGGGCTTAAATGAAAAATTTAAAAAAAATCAAACTTTATTATTAGATATTGGTAGTCATACCACGATTGCAGCTATTTATGATAGTTATAGTGTGCGTGATAGTATTAATATTAATATTGCCGGTTTTAATATTATTGAGGCTATGATCAAAAGATTTAATATTGACTATTTAAAGGCTGAAGAATTGATTAGGGATGTGGGTTTAACGGCGGAGCCTGGTGATGGTGAAGTAATGCTTTTGATACAGGGACAACTACAGCCATTACTTGATGAAGTTAATCGTTTTGTAAATTATTTTCAAGAATCAAATCAGGGACATTTAGAGCAAGTAGTTTTAATTGGTGGCTTGGCGCAAATGCGCGGTATTGTAAATTATTTTGGCTCTAATCTAAATTTACCTACTTTTATCGGGGAAACTTTTTTATCTAATAGTAATTCAGAGGCAGTTGCTTTTACTAAATATATTAATGCCCTAGGTCTGGCTAGGCTTTGTTTTGAGAAAAATAATATTAATTTTTTTGATAGTATTGATAAAAAAACTTTAAAACAAGAATTAATTAAAGATGAAAAATTAATAGCGCCTAATCCAGATGCAGAAGCAATCGAAACACCGATCGCACCACTTGGTTTAGCAAAATACAAATTATTATTCAAGAAGATTTTTGGCAGTTTATTTTTTGCATTATTTTTAATGTTGATAGGCTTAGGTGGTTCATTTATTTTTTTGCGAAAACCTTTGCAAAATTTATTTGTTAGAGAAACTAGCTTTAGTATTAATTCAGAAAAAATTAGTGTTGGTCTAAAATCTCCAGGAGGAGCGAATCAGCGCTTTGTCTATGGTCAAAATGCCTCTTTTGTTTTAAATCAAGAAAAAGACTATCCGGCCCTTTCCTATGAAGAGGTAAAAGATAAGCTGGTGGCGAATTTATCAGAAGAAGTGATAAATGAATTAAATAAAAAATATCAACAGAGCGGCTACTACATTATTCCTCAGATTATTGGTAAACAAATTATCGATATTAGTCCTAAGCAAGTAGATTTTAAAATTGGTCAGCCTGTCAAAGTGCAAGTGAGTTTTTCTTTTATAGCAATCTCCAATAATGATGTTAAACAAGTTTTAGGGCGTATTGCCAAAGCTGAAGAGCAGGCTAAAATTTTAAGTAGTGAGGTAGAACAGGCAGAATACAAACTTATTTCTTGGGATAGTGCTAATCAATCGTTTGTCTTAGAGGTTAATTTTAAGTTTAAAACTAAATAATTTTTCCCTGTGGATAAGTTTAAAATTATCAATTTGTCCAAAAAATGGTATAATTAGTCTATTAAAATAAAGCAGTATTTAATAAATTTTATTTGTATAGAATAAAAATAAAAAAATGAATCAAATCTTAAAGAATTCGGGATTTACTTTAATTGAATTGATTATCGTAGTGGCTATTATCGCTCTTCTTGCTTCAGCTGGTTTTGTGGCTATTAATCCAGGTAAGCGTTCGGGTGATGCTAATAATGCCAAACGTTGGGCAGATGTAACTGCTATTGCTGATGCTTATTCTGCCTATCTGGTAGATAATGGTGGCACTCATCCAACTACTACACCAACGCCAACGGCAGGTGTTACCTATTCTATTACCACTACCACTGATGCTTCTGGTAATCTTACAGTTTGTGAAGGGGGTGCTAACGCTACGACTACTTCTCAGTATATTGATTTGGAAGCCTTAGTAAGTAATGGTTATATTGGTAAAATTCCGCTTGATCCAGCTTATGGCGCTGGTGATGCTAGAAATACTGGTTATTATTTTTATCGTGAATCTAGTGGCACCTTGGTTATTGGTTCTTGTGATAGTTATAACAATGAAGACATTGAATTAGTTAGATAGTATTTTATTAATAATAATTAAATATAAAATATGAAAAAAATCTTAAAAAATTCAGGCTTTACTTTAATCGAATTGATTATCGTAGTAGCCATCATCGCTTTGCTAGCAGCTGCTAGTTTTGTGGCTATCAATCCTGGCAAACGTGTGGGTGATGCTAATAATGCCAAACGTTGGTCAGACATTACTGCTATTGCTGATGCTTATTCAGCTTATTTAGTGGATAATGGTGGTACCCATCCAACTACCACGGCTTATACAACTGGTGTTACTTATTCAATTACTAGTTCAACTCAAGGTCATGCCGAGAGGTGTGCTGCTGATACGACAAATGGTAATGCAACTACTACCTCTGCTAATGTTAACTTAGCAGCCTTGGTTACATCTGGTTATATTGGTGCCATACCATCTGATCCTGGTTATGTAGTGGCTGATACTTTTAATACTGGTTATTATCTCTATAGAGAGAGTTCTGGTAAATTAGTAATTGGTTCTTGTGATGCTTACAATTCAGTTAATATAGAAGTAGTTAGGTAGTTTATCTAGAATATTGTTTAATTTATTTGATTGACAAAAGTTTATTAGCACTCTATAATATAGAGTGCTAATGTGTTATTTAGCTTATTTTTTTAATGTATTAAATTTAATAATTTTTATGAAGAAAATTTTGAAAAAATGGTGGTTTTGGTTAATTATTGTGATTGTTTTGGTTGTAATTCTAAATATTTTTTTGTCTAGTAGTAAAGAATCCGTAGTTTATACTACCGAAGCAGCTAATATTCAGGATTTAAAACAAACAGTTGAAGTAACTGGTAAAGTTGAGTCAGCAGATGATATTGATTTAAATTTTTTAGGTAGTGGTACTTTGCGTGATATTAATGTTAAAGTTGGCGATCAGGTAAAGACGGGTCAGATTTTAGCTAGCCTTTCGGCTGGCGATGTTGCTGCTCAAGTTAATAATGCTCGGGCCGCTTTAGATGTAGCTAAAAGCGATTTAGCTTCTATTTTAGCTGGTGCTTCAGCAGCAGATTTAAATGTTACTGAACAAGAAGTAAATAATGCTTTAACTGCTTACCAAGCAGCGTTAGATAATTTAGCTAGCTTAGAAAAGACCAGAGACGATGATATGGCAAGTTTGAGGACAGCTGGTTTAAATACTTTAAATGATAAATTATTTGTTGCTAGGTATTCTTTAGATTTAGTTTATGATGCTATTTTAGATAGCGATGCTGATTATTCTTTATACGTTAATGATACTAATTTATTAACAACGGCCAAATATCAATATGAAGCTGCTCAAGCTAAATATACCGAGGTGGCTGTTTTAGTTGCTAAAGCTCAAAGTAGTAATCAGCAGGCTGATATTTTATCAGGCCTAGATCAATTGCGCCAACTTTTGCAAGCTACTTCCGAGACGCTTAACAATACTTTTAATGTAATGAATACAGTGGTTATAAACTCTGTCTATACACAAACTGTAGTTGACACCTTTAAGACTTCTTTAAGCAGTAATAATACTAGCGTTAATACAGCGATGAGCGCGGTAGCAAGCTCTGCTTCTAACTTGAGAGCTAAAGATTTATATTATCAAAATGCTATATTACAGCAGACTAATGCAGTAAAAGTAGCTCAGGACACCTTGGATTTGGCTAAAGCGAGACTTGATTTAAAAAAAGCACCAGCCCGTGATTTTCAAATTGAGGCGGCTAGAGCCCGAGTGCGTCAAGCGGAGGCTAATTTAAGCAGGGCCTTGAGCGATTTATCTGATAAGTCTATCAAAGCACCAGTTGATGGTTTAATTACTAAAGTTAATTATGCCAAAGGAGAACAAACTTCAGCTGCTAAAGCGGTGATTTCAATGATTGGTTTAAGTACTCTGCAAATAGAAGTTGATGTGCCGGAATCAGATATTACCAAATTAAAAATCAATGATGAGGTTGATATTGATATTAATGCTTTTACCGATGGTAGTAAGTTTAAGGGTACGGTTACTTTTATTGATCCAGCCGCTACTGTTATTAATGAAGTTATTTATTATAAAGTTAATATTTCTTTTAAAGAAAAGGATGATAGAATTAAATCTGGTATGACAGCAGATTTGACAGTGCTTACTGCTAGTAAGCCACAAGTTTTAGTAGTGCCATCAAGAGCAGTTATTAATCGCGATGATCAGCATTACGTTCAAGTTTTAGTTGATAAGCAGCCAGTTGATAAAGAAGTAGAAGTTGGTTTAAAAGGCGATAATAGTTTGATAGAAATTGTCAGTGGTTTATCTGCTGGCGAAGAAGTTATAGTATCTGCTAAAACCAACGGTAAAAAGAAATAAAAATGATTGATATTAAAAATCTTCATAAAGAATATGTTAATGAAGAAGTGGCTACCAAGATTTTGCATGGTATCAATTTAAGTATTAATAAAGGTGAATTTGTAGCTATTATGGGACCATCTGGTTCTGGTAAATCTACCTTAATGCATATTTTGGGTTTTTTGGACACTTTGACTACTGGTCAGTATATTTTTCAAGATAAGGATGTTAGTCAATTAGACGATGATACTCTAGCAGAATATCGTAATAAAAAAGTAGGTTTTGTTTTTCAGAGTTTTAATCTTTTACCCAAAACTAGTGTTTGGGAGAATGTTCGTTTACCTCTCCTGTATACTACTGGTAAGACAGATGACTCTTTAGTGGATCAAGCTATCAAAGCTGTTGGTTTAGAGCATCGTCGTGATTTTTTGTCTAATCAGTTATCAGGCGGTGAAAAACAAAGAGTAGCTATTGCTCGAGCCCTGGTAAACACGCCTGAAATTATTTTTGCTGATGAACCAACTGGTAATTTGGATTCTAAATCTGGCATTCAGATTATGTCGATTTTACAAAAATTAAATGAAGAAGGCAAAACTATTATTTTAGTTACCCATGAAACTATTACGGCCAAGCATGCTAAAAGAATTATTAGTATTAAAGATGGTATGATTTTTGATGATACTTCAGATTTTGAAAGGGTGATTGCCAAAGATAGCGAAATACTAAAATAAATATGCATTTTCATATTAAAAATTCGATTGCTATTTTGCAGATGTTTAGACGCAATAAGCTGCGTTCTTTTTTGACTTCTTTAGGTATTATTATTGGTATTTCTTCGGTTATTATCATCATGTCAGTTGGCGCTGGAGCACAGAGCTTGATAGTAAATCAGGTGAGTAGTATTGGCACTGATTTATTAGGTATTTTGCCAGGTGCTAGCGAAGATGATGGTCCGCCAGCTGCAGTTTTTGGTATTAATATCACCACTTTAACTTATGAAGATGGTAAAGCAATCGCAAGTAGGGTGCCACAAATTATTGGTGTAGCTTCTTATGCCAGAGGATCAGCTGATATTACTTGGCAAAATAAAACAGTGAGTACTAGTTTTTTAGGTGTTACTGGAAATTATTTATCTATTGAAGCTTCAGCGGGGATTGAGTCTGGGCATTTTTTTTCTGATGATCAAACAGAGCAAGTGGTGAGAGAGGTAGTTTTGGGTAGTCAAACAGCCGAGGATTTATTTGCTGGCATTAATCCCATTGATCAAAAAGTAAAGATTAATAAAGAGACTTTTAGGGTAATTGGCGTGATGAAAGAGCGGGGTAGTTCTGGTTTTCAAAATCAAGATAGCCAAGTTTTTATTACCCTAGCTACTGCTCAAAAATTAATGTTGGGTATAAACCATGTTAGTTTTATGCGGGCTAAAATGTCTCCTGATGTAGTAGATATTGATTATACTATTTCAGAAGTTGAAAGAGTGTTGCGCGAAAGGCATAATATTCAAGACCCGGCTGATGATGATTTTTCGGTTCGTTCTTCGCAACAAGGTCTTGATACTTTGAAATCTTTGACTGACGCTTTAAATTATTTTTTGGCTATGGTAGCTGGCATCTCTCTGTTAGTTGGTGGGATTGGTATTATGAACATCATGTTAGTGTCAGTCACAGAAAGTACTAGAGAGATTGGCTTGCGTAAAGCAGTCGGTGCTACCAAAAGAGATATTAGCATTCAATATTTAACACAAACAGTATTACTGAGTGCTTTGGGCGGAGTAATTGGCATTATCTGGGGGGTTATTATTTCTGGCTTAGTTAGCTTGGTAGCTAAAGGTTTAGGTTATCAGTGGGACTTTGTAGTTTCTTTTAGCTCCATTTTTTTAGCAGTTTCTTTTACAGTTTTAGTTGGTGTCTTTTTTGGTTGGTATCCAGCCCAAAAGGCAGCTAATTTAAGCCCAATTGAAGCTTTGCGTTACGAATAATTTTATGAAATACAGTCACAGTTTTGATATTGCTCTTAAGGCTTTGCGGACCAACAAGGTTCGAACAGCTTTAACTGTTTTAGGTATGGTAATTGGTATTATGTCAGTGTCAGTTATTATTTCCGCTGGCGATAGTATTCAAAAATTAGTTTATAATCAAGTTTCCAGTTTTGGCTCTAATTTTATTCAGATTGAATCACGCGCCCCCAAGGCTAGCGGCGGCTCTTTTGCTCAGGTGCAGGGAGTAGTAGTGACTAGCATGAAGCTTTCCGATAAAGAAGCGGTTGATAAAATTAAAGGTATTAAAACTAGTTATGCTTCTAGTTTTAGTCAAGAAATTATGGCATCAGAAGGCAACATTAAAAAAGTAACTGTTTTTGCAACTGGTCCTGAGTTTACTGATATTGACGAAGCAGAAATTTCAGCTGGTAGATTTTATACTAAAGAAGAGGACGATAGTTTAGCACGAGTAATAGTATTAGGTGCTAATGTTAAGGATAAGTTATTTGGTAATAATTCGGCTATCGGCCATAGTGTAAAGATTCGTAACATTAGTTTTAAAGTTATTGGTGAGATGGAGCCTCGCGGTACGGTCTTTTTCTTTAATTATGATGATATTGCTTATATTCCAATTCAGACCACACAAAAATTATTATTGGGAGTTGATTATATTTCTAGCATTACCGCCCAGATGGAAGAGGGGGCAGATGATCAAGATTTAGCCGAACAAATAAGAGTTTTATTACGTGATCGGCACGAAATAGATGATCCTGACAAAGATGATTTTGAAGTAAATACTTCCGCAGACGCTCAAAATATTTTGGGTACAATTTTAGGTGGCGTGACTTTACTTTTGATCGCTTTAGCGGGTATTTCTTTAGTAGTTGGCGGTGTCGGTATTATGAATATTATGTATGCTACTGTTTCTGAGCGGACTTTTGAAATTGGTTTACGTAAAAGTATTGGTGCTAGCAAGCATGATATTATGCAGCAATTTTTAGCAGAAGCAGTAACAATTACCTTGCTAGGTGGCCTTGGTGGTATTATTTTGGGTGTATTTTTAACTTATATTATTTATATTTTAGCTAACTATTATAATTTAGATTGGTCTTTTACAGTATCTCCTTTGGGCGTGGTTTTGTCTTTGGGTTTTTCAATTGCCATTGGTTTAATCTTTGGTCTTTATCCAGCTAAAAAAGCAGCGGCTCTAAATCCAATTGAAGCTCTAAGGAAATAGTCTTGAATATTTTGGCTAATATTAGATAAAATAATTTATTATTTAGCACTCCTTGACGAAGAGTGCTAATTGCTTTATAATACTTTTATGGAAGATAGAAATCAAAAATTGTTAAAATCAATTATTGAATTACATATTAATACTGCTAAGCCGATTAGCTCTAAAGTTCTGGCTGAAGACGAAAATTTTGGCTTGTCTTCGGCTACTATTCGCAATGATATGTTGGACTTGGAAAATGCGGGTTATATCTGGCAACCACATACTTCAGCTGGTCGTTTGCCTACAGTTTTTGGCTATCGTTATTATTTAGATAATTTATTATCAGTGCCAGTATTATCTGAAGCAGAAGAAAAAGAGTTAATTAATTTAGCTCAACAAGATATTAGATTGCTAGCCAAATATTTAGTAGAAAAAATTAATTTAGCTGTTATCGTCGGTTTTAGTCCAACAGATTTATATTTTACCGGTTTATTTAATTTATTTTCACAGCCTGAATTTGAAGATTATAAAATGGTTTTATCCATGAGCCAAGTGGTTGATTCTTTAGAAAAAGCTACAGCTCAAATTTTTTATCAAATTGATAAACCACAGGTTTTATTAGGTAAGGATAATCCTTTTAATCCGCATTGTGCTACTGCTATTGCTCCTTTGTCTGAAGATCGTATTTTGGCAATTTTAGGGCCGATGCGCATGGATTATAATCGGGTTTTAAGTTTACTTGCTAGTGTAGTAAAAATTGCTTAAATATGTTAGATGTACAAAAAAATTTAAAGAAAAATAGTAAAATTTCTGATCAAAATAACGACCAAGATTTTCAAGAGCAAATTAGCTCTTTAGAAGAACAAGTAGCTGCCAATCTGCATGGTTGGAAAAAAGCCTTGGCTGATTATCAAAATTTGCAGAAAGATTCAGATAAAAAACTATCAAATCTTAGTGATTATTTAATCTCAGCTACTATTTTGGAGTTATTGCCAATTTTTGATAATTATCGATTAGCCATTGAACATATTCCAGCTGAGCAAAGAAAGGCCGCATGGGCAGTGGGATTGGAACATATCTTGAAAATGTGGGAACAGTTTTTAGCAGATCATCAAGTTAAAAAAATTGACACTAGTAAAAAAGTTTTTGACCCTTTGTGGCACGAAGCAGTTGATAAAGTTCATGATAAACAAATACCAGATCAGCAAATAGTCAAAGAATTATTGCCGGGCTACTTGCTCAAAGAATCGTTAATTCGTCCGGCTCAAGTTGTAGTTAATAATTTAGAATAAAAATAAATTAAGTCGGCCACTTTAAATGGCCATAAAGAAAGGAAAAAAAATATGTCAATTATACCTTGGACACCATTTTTAGACACTTTTGACAGTTTAGAAAAAAGTTTAAGCAATTTCATGCCGGCAGTAGATATTTATGAAGACAAAGATAATGTCTACGTGGAGGCAACTTTAGCTGGTATCAAGCCAGGCGATGTTAATCTTAATGTTCATGATGATGTATTAACAATCGAAGGTAGTCGTGCTAGTACTAGTGAAATTGATGAAAATAATTATTATCGCAAAGAAGTTCGTACTGGTTCTTTTCATCGCGCTTTAGTCTTGCCGGTATCAGTGCAATCAGATAAAGCGCAGGCTAGTTTTGAAAACGGATTACTTAAAGTGACCTTGCCTAAAGAAGAAAGATCCAAATCTAAAAATATTAAAATTAATATTCAATCAAATAAAAATAATTAAATGGGAGATAATTTAAATTCACCTCTAAATTTACGGTTAATTCGTAATTGTCCAATTTGTCAGCATGAATTCAAATTTAATGCTATTCAGGTTTTAAATGAAAATGATTTTGGCGTTTTGACTTATATGATTTGTTCTTTTTGTGGCGCGCGTTTATTAACAAAATTAGCTACCATGCCTCAGGGTGTGGTTGGTAATGCGATTTTGACAGACTTGAAGGCAGAAGAAGTAATGGATTTTGCTGGTGGAGTAGATAGCATCCAAGCGGACGATGTTTTAGCAGTTCATAAACTTATTAATAATCAAGAATTTTTTAAAGCAATTAAATAATAAATAATATGGGAAAAATTATCGGTATTGATTTAGGTACTACCAACTCGGCGGTAGCAGTAATGGAAGGTGGTCAACCTAAAATTTTAGAAAACAAAGAAGGTAATCGTACCACTCCATCAATTGTGGCGATTTCTAAAAATAACGAACGCTTAGTTGGTATTACTGCCAAACGTCAAGCAGTTACTAATGCTGCTAGTACTGTCTTTTCGGTTAAGCGTTTGATTGGTCGAAGATTTTCTGACTCGGAAGTACAACGTGATCTAAAAATCATGCCTTATCAGATTAAGCAAGCAGGCGAAGGTGTTAAAGTTACTTTAGGAGATAAAGAATATTCGCCACAGGAAGTTTCAGCTATGATTTTACAAAAATTAAAAGCTGACGCCGAAGAACGTTTAGGTGGTCCAGTAACTGAAGCAGTAATTACCGTGCCAGCTTATTTTGATGATGCTCAACGTCAAGCTACCAAAGACGCTGGCAAGATCGCTGGTCTTGAGGTAAAGCGTATTATTAATGAACCAACAGCTGCAGCGCTGGCTTATGGTTTTGATAAAAAGAAAGATCAAAAAATTGCTGTCTATGATTTGGGTGGTGGTACTTTTGATATTTCTATTTTAGAAGTTTCACAAGATACAGTAGAAGTAAAGTCTACTAATGGTGACACTCATTTAGGCGGTGATGATTTTGATCAAAAAATTATTAATTGGATTATTACTGAATTCAAAAAACAAGAAGGCATTGATTTAAGTAATGATAAATTAGCTTTACAGCGCTTAAAAGAAGCTGCTGAAAAAGCCAAAATTGAGCTTTCTTCTTCTTTGGAAACTGAAATTAATCAACCATTTATTACCACTGATGCTTCTGGTCCTAAACATTTGGTAATGAAATTTTCTCGAGCCCAACTCGAAAGTTTAGTGGGCGATTTAGTCAAAGCTACTTTAGAGCCAGTTAAAAAAGCTTTAGCTGATTCTGGTATTGATGTTAAAAATATTGAAGAAGTTGTCATGGTTGGTGGTATGACTCGTATGCCATTAGTTTTAAAAACAGTTGAAGAATTTTTCGGCAAGAAACCAAATATTTCTGTAAACCCAGATGAAGTTGTTGCTTTGGGCGCAGCTGTGCAAGCAGGCGTTTTGCAAGGTGACGTCAAAGATGTGTTGCTTTTAGATGTGACGCCTTTAACTCTAGGTTTAGAAACTTTAGGTGGCATTCGTACACCTTTGATAAATCGTAATACTACTATTCCTACTTCTAAGACGCAGATATTTTCAACAGCTGCTGATAGTCAAGACAGTGTAGAAATAAATATTTTACAAGGCGAGCGTGAGATGGCTGCTGATAATAAAACCTTAGGTCGTTTTACCTTATCTGGTATTCCACCAGCACCAAGAGGCGTGCCTCAAATTGAAGTTACTTTTGATATTGATGCTAATGGTATTTTAAATGTTAAGGCAGTTGATAAAGCAACTGGCAAACAACAAGCTATTACCATTAAATCATCCTCTGGTTTATCTGAAGCGGAAATTCAAAAGATGACTAAAGAGGCTGAAGTTCACGCGGCTGAAGATAAACAAAAAAAAGAAGCTGTAGAGTTAGCTAATAATGCTGATCATATGGTTTTCCAAACAGAAAAGTTTATTAAAGAGAATCAAGATAAAATTAAGGAAGAAGATAAGAAGCAATTAGAATCTAAATTAGAAACTCTAAAGAAAGCAAAAGATAGCAAAGATGTCGAGGCTATCAAAGGCGCAGTTAGTGATTTAGAGACTACTGTACAAAATGTTGGCGCTAGTCTTTATCAAGCCCAGGCCGCTCAGTCAGAGACTAAAACAGCAGAGGCCACTAAAGATCAGCCTGTAGAAGCAGAATATAGTGAAGTAAAATCAGACAAAACTAACTAATGGGAAAAGATTACTATAAAATTTTAGGAGTAGAGCGCAACGCAACTGAAGCTGATATTAAAAAAGCTTTTCGAAAATTAGCTCACGAACATCACCCTGATAAAAGCAATGGTAATGCTGAAAAATTTAAAGAAATTAATGAAGCATATCAGGTTTTGAGCCACAAGGAAAAACGCGCTCAATATGACCAATTTGGTAGCGGTTTTGAACAGGCTGGTGGTGGTGCCTGGGGGCAGGGCAATCCTTTTGCTGGCGGCTTTTCAGGGGCCAATCCTTTTGGTGGTGCTCAAGGCGCAGATTTTGATTTTGATTTAGGGGATATTTTTAGTAGTTTTTTTGGTGGTCAAGCATCTAATCGCAGTCGTTCTAGGCGCGGTGGCGATATTCAAATCGATATTGAACTTGATTTAAAAGACATTGTTTTTGGTACTAATAAAAAAATTAGTATTCGTAGGCAAAATGTCTGTAATGTTTGTCAGGGTAGTGGCGCCAAGGACAGTTCTAGTTTAAAAACTTGTTCCACTTGCCAGGGCAAGGGGCAGGTGATCACTACTATTTTAGGTCAATTTAGAACGCAGACTACTTGTCCAGATTGTGCTGGCCGTGGACAGGTAGTAAAAGATCACTGTTTAGAATGTTCTGGTAGCGGTATTATTGCTAAGACAACAGAATTATCTATTGAGATTCCTGGTGGCATTGAAGATGGTCAGTCGATTCGTTTGTCAGGGCAGGGTAATAGTGGTCCTCATGGCCAAGCGGCTGGTGATTTGTATGCTACTATTCATATTAAGGCTGATAAACGTTTTGAGAGGTTAGGTGATGATTTAATTCGTAAGATTGAAATTCCATTTACCCTGGCTGCTTTGGGCGGGGAGATTGAAGTAGAGACTATTGATAGTAAAGTCAATTTAAAAATACCAAGTGGTACACCTAGTAATAAAAAATTTATTTTACGTAACAAAGGTATTACTAAGTTGCGGGGTAAAGGCCGTGGCGATCAAATAGTGATAGTTAATGTCGATGTGCCCACTAAACTTTCCAAAAAACAGAAACAATTATTAGAAGAATTAGATAAAGAGCTTGGTAATAAGAAATCTTGGTGGTAGTTTAAAAACACTCTCCTGAGAGTGTTTTTTATAATGACTAAAATATCGTGGTATGCTATACTATATTAGCTTATTAATAAATTATAAAAATATGGAAAATGCTAATAAAATAGCGTGGAATGAATCTATGAGTGTCAATGTTAAAGTGATTGATGAGCAGCACAAAGCCTTTATTGCAACTATTAACGAATTAGTTAATTGTATTAATACTATTCCAGATAAGGATAAAATAACATCTATTATAACTAAAATTACTAATTACAAATTACAACATTTTGCAACCGAGGAAAGATATTTTAAGGAATTTAATTATGAGGGTGCGGCTGAACACATTGCTGCTCATCATGACTTTAATAAAAGGGTAGAGTTGTTATTAAAAGAAAACGTGAAAGATCCAATTAGCCTAGCTTTTAATTTAGTAGATTTTTTGGAAGATTGGTTAATTGATCATTTACAAAATATGGATCGTAAATATATAAAATGTTTTAATGAACATGGTTTAAATTAATTATAATAAAAACACCCAACTATTCATTAATAGTTGGGTGTTTTTTTGTTTTAGCGTTAGTAATTTGAACGTCTACGAAAATTTCTTTTGGGTCGATTGAATGGTCTAGAGCTTTGATATTGTTTGGCATTACGAGTAATCGGCCTATCGTTAAATTTAGTATTAGTATTTACTGCTCGACGAGGTGGTAAAACTGGCAAAGCGGAAATAGTAATTGTTTTTTTGATTAAGCGCTCGATTTGTCTAAGAGCCATTCTTTGATCAGGGCCTACAAAAGATATGGCCTTGCCACTAAGACCAGCTCTACCAGTGCGGCCAATTCTATGCACATAGTCATCTAGGTTGTCAGGTAGATCATAGTTGATGACTAGGGAAATATTATTAACATCAATACCGCGAGCAGCAATGTCGGTAGCAACAAGCACGCGATATTTTCCATTTTTAAAGCCTTTCATAGCTTCTTGTCTTTGGGCTAAGGAGCGGTTAGAGTGAATTTCGACAGCGGTATGATTCATACTTCTAACAGTGTTAGCTATTTTTTTAGCGCCATGTTTAGTACGGGAAAAAATTAAAACAGTGCCATCATTATCATCTAATAATTTTTCTAGTAATTGACTACGAATTTCTTTAGAAGCAATAAATATTTCTTGCTCAATTTGAGAGGCGGTAGTGCCTTGAGGTGCTACTTCAATGCGCCAAGGCATTTTCATAAATTGATTAGCTATTTCCGCAATAGCTTTAGGCATGGTAGCAGAAAACATTAAGGTTTGTCTTTTTTTTGGAGCCAGAGCTAGAATCTGTTTGATTTGTGGCAAAAAGCCAATATCAAACATGCGATCAGCTTCATCTAAGACAATCATTTTTATCTTTTCTAAAGTAAGATCTTTTCTTTGTAATAGATCAATCAAGCGTCCAGGAGTAGAAACTAAAACATGAGGTTGGCGACGAATATTTTGGATTTGTTGCCAAGAAGAAGTGCCACCGATTAGAACAGCGGTTTTTAAGCCAAATTTTTGGCCAACTTTATGAAGCACTTCATCAACTTGTAAAGCAAGTTCGCGAGTTGGTAGTAAAATTAAAGCTTGGCCACCAGTTTGCATTAAAAGTTGCAACATAGGTAAGCCAAAGGCTAGGGTTTTACCAGTACCAGTTTGGGCAATGCCAACAATATCTTTGCCTTCTAAGGCAACAGGAATACATTGGTGTTGGATTGGAGTAGGAGTGATGAATTTTAAGCTGTTTAAAACAGCAAGTAATTCTGGACTTAAGCCTAATTCGTTAAAATTAGGCGTGGTTTGGTTGTTTTTTGTCATAAAAAAATGTGTAACCCGATGTTCTGGTGGGCCACACAATGACACAAAAGATTCGAGTTTTGGCTATTTTTATAGCCAATATTAATTAGAATATATTAGTATAATACAAAAAAGTTATTTTGTCAAGGATTAATATTTAATATAAAAAAACAAGATAAATAATATCTTGCTTTTTTGGCAGTCCATTTACGAAAAAATACGACAGGACTTCACGGGCGGCGGCTGAC
>CAZWIT010000003.1:0-135580 GCA_964633905.1 uncultured Gammaproteobacteria bacterium
CCGCCACTACATTTTTTTATCGGATGACCCACTTACCCTAGCAAATGCTTGGATTTTTTAATTGCTATAAAATAAAACAAAAAGCCACACTTAAGGGTGGCTTTTTAGTATAAAAAAATACATTACAGACTATTAAACACACTCTTAATATTTTCTATAGCCTCTTTACCATACAGGTTTTCGCCAATAGTTAAAGTTTTACCCCTTCCATTTATGTTTACTCGAATAATCAAACCCTTGCCAAAACCCAATCCGCCTTTCATTAAATTACCATAAGTTATACTCTTAACGTTTGAGGATTGTAATTTTAAAATACGAAACCCAAACAAATAACTTTTTACCTCATCTCCATCAATCTCTAACCGCATAGTAAAAGGCGCCAATGCTAATATAATACTAAGTACCCAAAATCCAGATATCCCTATAATTTTGTTATGTTCTATGGACCCTCTAGAAAAAAATAATGGTAAAGTGAGAAAAAATGGAAATATAATAACCAAAATATTGTGATACCAATGTGCTTTATATACTTTTTTATTTTTAAACATAACCTTGGTTGTTACTTATTAAAATGCTGGGGTACTTTGACAATAATTATTTCTATTATCATAAAGTGTATTGATTGTACTCTGGTTATAAAACGAACTTGATTGTATCTGAACATTTTTAGTATTAACATTATAGTAGCCTCTCCGGGTGTCTAAATTGAATAAAAGTTCCTTCTAAAAAACTTTGCGTCGATTATTCAATGTAGATATGAATTATAGTAAAGCATCAACACCTCTACTCTACCATATCTAGCACCTAATTATCAAGTAAGTTACTAATAAAATGAGCAAAGGATCAAAAACTTTCCCACTTGGTAGAGATTCTAAAACTGGCGAATTTATACCGGTGAGAGAGGCCGAGCGACGTCCAAGTACCACTACCGTTGAGAGGATTCCAAAGGCTGGTCATGGTGACACAGGTAAAAGAGGTAAGAAATAAATTTTAGTTTTTACTAATTTTAGCTATGTGAGCATGAATTATCACTAGCATATTTAAAAGCTGCTTTAAGAAGGAAGGTGGCTTTTTATTTAACATTAAATCTCGATATTTATTATTGTTAGCACTGTCGCATTTGTCGCATTTTGACTATCTGCAACCCGACCCAAGTACCTCAAATTGGGACTGGACAAAATGCTCAAAACCCCTTATAATAGCTTGGTATTTGGGGACTTAACTCGAGTACACCGCCATAAACAAAAATACAAATGTTTAATTTAATTTTGCTAATTATTTCTCTATTTATAGTCATTAAAAGTGCTGACTTTGCTGTAAAATACGCTTACCAATTAGCACAAAATTTCAAAATACCTAAATATACTATTGGCTTTATTATCGTTGCTATTATTTCTATTATGCCTGAGGGCTTTATAGCTATGTCCTCTGCCCTGCAAGGCATTCCCGCTTTTGGTCTTGGTACACTCTTTGGTTCTAATGTCGCGGATCTAACTTTAGTATTTGCTATTATAACTTTATTTAGCAAACATAATATTAAAGTTAGTAGTAAAGTTTTAAATGATAATAAATTTTATTCTCTAATCCTAGCTGTCCCTATTATATTTGGATTAGATGGTTATTATTCTCGGAGCGAAGGCTTGGTCCTAATTATGGCCGGCTTATTTTTTTATTATTTAATTTTTAGAAAAAATAGACAAAAAGTAAAGATCGAAGATCAAGAAAAAAATAGCCGCTATAAAAATTTCTTACTATTGATTGTAAGTGTTATTATTCTTCTAATTGGCTCAAACTTTACTATTAAATACGGCGTAACTTTTGCGCAAAATATACATTTAAGTCCAGTCTTAATAGCTATGTTAATAGTTGGGCTAGGAACAACCTTGCCAGAACTATTATTTTCTTTAAGAGCTGCCCAAAAAAAACAAGCTGATTTAGCTTTAGGTGATATTTTGGGCACGGTTATTTCTGATGCTACTATTTTAGTTGGTATTCTTGCCCTTATTAGCCCCTTTGCTTTTCCCCCACAGATAGTTTATAGTACCGCTATCTTTATGTTTGTCGCCTCTTTAATACTCTTTGCTTTTATGCGCTCTGGTAAAACTCTTACAAAAAAAGAAGCTTATTTATTATTTGCTTTTTATATTTTATTTGTTTTAACTGAGTATCTAATTAGCTAATTATCTCCTTAGCTCCCGCCCGAGGCAGGTCCGCCTCGGGCGGGCAATTTAAACATGTCCTCGTAGTTCAAGGGATAGAATACAAGCTTCCGGAGCTTGGGATGCAGGTTCGATTCCTGCCGGGGACACCATAAAATCAAGCCCCGAGTGCATACTTTTTTATTTTAGGGTAAATATGCTATAATATATATGTAATTTTAAATTTATGGTCCAAAAAGAAAAAGAAAACGATATACTAGAAGAGGAAATAAATGATGATATTGCTGATAATAATATTGAAATTAAAGATACTGAAGAAGCTGATTTCGGTGAAGTTTTTGCTGCTTGGCAATTCCCAGAATTCGTCAAATACCAACGCAATCGCCTTTGGTATATTTTGTTTACCATCATATTAGCTGGTCTATTAATTTTTGCTTGGTTTGATCGCAATATTACTTTTGCCATTGTTTTGGTGCTGATTATAATTATTTATTTAAATCTAGAGCGTCGCGAAGCTCTGCAATTTGAAATTGCTATTACTGAAGATGGCATATTATTAAATAATAAATTAATAGAATATAGAAATTTGAGTAATTTTTATATTGTTTATTACCCGCCCCATATTAAAAATCTTTATCTGCAGCCAAAAAACTTTTTTAGCCGCTTGATTGTTGTACCACTTGAAGATGAAAATCCAGTTATTATTCGACGAGCCCTCTTGCAATATATACCAGAAGATCTTTCTAAAGAACATATGCCGACTAGCGAAGGCATTGCCCGTTTAATTAAATTCTAAACAAGCTCAGAAAATATTAAATTTTAGTATAAGCTGGAAACTTAGTTTTCAGCTTATTAAATAAGGATGGAAAAAATAATTAACAATCCAAAATTAGCTATTAGCCACTTACACTCAATTGGCTCTAAGCTTAGTAATGATTTTAAAAAATTAGGAATTGAAGATATTAATGATCTACTGTGGTTTTTTCCTTGGCGCTATCAAGATTTAAGCCAAATCAAAACAATTGCTGATCTTAATGAAAATGAAACAAGCACTCTTAAGGTAAAAATAGAAAAAATAAGTAGCTACCGCTCTTGGCGAAAAAAGATATTAATTACAGAAGCTAAAATCAGCGATGAAACAGGAACAGCCCAGGTTCTTTGGTTTAACCAAAAATTTATTAGCCAAATATTAAAAGTTGGTGACGAAATATTTTTAAGTGGCAACTTTACTTTAAATAAAAAGACTTGGACTAGTTTAAGTCCTACTTATGAAAAAATAAAAGAACACACTATCCACACTGCTCGCCTAGTCCCTTTATACCACTTAAGTGGAAAAATAAGCCAAAAACAAATTCGGTTTTTAATAGACAGAGCCCTAAAAATCAGTAGCTCAATTGACGATCCTTTGCCCGTTGATATTTTAAATAAAGAAAAATATCCTTGGTTATTTACAGCTTTACAAGAAATACACTTCCCTACTGCTAGTGAAAAATTAGACCAAGCTGTGGCTCGTTTAAAATTTCAAGAGCTATTTTACCTACAATGCAAATATCAATTAGCAAAACTTGATTATCAAAACAAGACTAGCCAAAAAGTACTCATTCCTGCCAAAATCTTAAACGAACAAATAAAAGAATTACCATTTAAATTAACAGTTGACCAAAAAACTGCTCTTGATGATATTTTGACTGACTTGAATAAAACTAAAGCTATGAATCGTCTTTTGGAGGGCGACGTTGGCTCTGGTAAAACAATTGTTGCAATTCTGGCAGCTCTGGCAGTTATTACTAGCGGACAGCAAGTAGCTTTTATGGCCCCGACTGAAATTTTGGCTTACCAGCACTTTATTAATTGCAAAAAAATATTAGGTAAAAAATACCTAGATCAAATTGCCCTATTAACTAATAATTATAATCAAGTAGCTGATAATAATATTCTAAAAACTGAATTGACTAAACAAATTAATAAAAATAAAATAAAACTAGTAATTGGCACTCATGCCTTGATACAAGATAAAATAAATTTTGCTAATTTAAATTTAGTAATAATCGATGAACAACATCGTTTTGGAGTAAGGCAACGCCAAACTTTAAAAGAAAAAAATCCAAATAAACCACCGCACTTACTATCAATGACCGCTACGCCTATCCCTAGAACCCTCTCTTTGACTCTTTATGGCGATTTGGATATTTCTTTAATAAAAACAAAGCCCGCTGGTAGGCAAGAAATAAAAACCTTTATTATTCCGGAAAGCAAAAGAGCCGACGCTTATAAATTTATTAGGGAAAAAGTTGCCTTAAAACAACAAGTATTTTTTATTTGCCCCTTAATTGACGAAAGTGATATTCTAGCCGTAAAATCGGTCAGCCAAGAATACCAAAAATTAAACGAAGAAATATTTCCAGAATTAGAAATCCGATATCTGCATGGCAAAATGAAAAATAGCGAAAAAGAAAAAATCATGAATGATTTTAAGACTAACAAATTTCCTATCCTAGTTGCTACTTCGGTAATTGAGGTTGGCGTTGATATTCCTCAAGCCACTGTTATGGTTATTGAAAGCGCTGAAAGATTTGGTCTTTCCCAACTACACCAATTTAGGGGCCGAATTGGTCGTAATGCTTTAGAGAGTTTTTGTTTATTATTTACTACTGACAAAACCCATGACAATATTAAACGCCTTAAAGCCTTAACTAAAACTAACGACGGCTTCAAATTAGCAGAACTTGATCTAGAATTAAGAGGAGCTGGCGAAATGTTTGGCACTCGCCAAACTGGCTTAATGGAGTTAAAAATAGCTAAATTATCTGATGTCGAACTAATCAAAAAAGCCCATACTTGGGCTAAAGAAATTATCAACAATAAAAAATATTTATCTAATATTGAGCTGCAAGCCTTATTAAAAAAACTAAAAACTGAAATGCATTTAGAATAAGTTTAGTTTGGTTTGCAAACAACACCTTCTTCATTACGAGGACGGCAATAATCATAACGACCATCTCTAATTGAGCAACAATAGAAATCTCCAATTGCATTACCGGCTGCACAGTCTAAATTAGTAACACAAGGAACATCAGTTATTTTTTTACAATCTTTAGATTCATAAGGATTATTGATTTCTATTGATTTTAAACTAATGCCACAAATAGCACTAAAAGTTTGTCCGCTTAAAGTTTGCCTACCATAACAAATATTAGAGCGACAAGAATCGGCCGTTGCATAAGAGGCACAACCATCATTATCATGATTCATACTAACATAAACTGATTTACAATAATCTTCAAGATTTTGCAAAAACAAAGGTCGACATTGGGTATCTTGTCCTAATACCCTAGTTTCTCGGCAGCTACAACTAGGCTCGATCGAAGAAACACCGTCATAACTACTACCATTGTCAGAACAAGCTGCTACTAAATATTCAACCTGATTAGCTGGACAACGCTCATAACCTTCGCTAGTAAAATAAATTTCATGAGCACAACCATAACCACTACTACAATCGCTATCTACTCTGCAAACATTTAAATCTTTGACATCTATTTTGTCCATAATTTCAGTCAATGGCTTGAAGGTTACTAAATTTACGGAAATTTGAGCTAAAAGTAAATAACCACCAAATAAAAAAGCTAAACCAATCAAGGTGGTACTAACCGTTTCTTTGGCCATAGCGATCTTTGAAGCATTACCAGCTGCCATCAACCATTGCCAAGCGCCATAAACCAACATAAACATTGCAAAAGCGCCGGCAATGACACCAGCATAACGATAAATAGCCTTAATATACAAAGCCAAAGAATCCGGCCTAATTTCTATGACCCCATTTTTCACAAACTGACTGCCAGGTATACTAATATTTGGTCTATACTTGATATAATCTATAGCTAAAGCCGAGCTAGCACTGAGCGTAAAAATACCTAAACATAATAAAAATAAGATTAGATATTTTTTAGATTTTAAAATATTTTTTATTTTCATAAAATTGATTATGGGCCAGTATAGTAAAAATGCCACCATTCAGAGGGAATGGTGCCGCCAAAACCAGTATCAGCCATTTTTTGACGTAAAAGTTTTTCGCCTCTGATCAATTTAGCAGTACAAGGGGCAACGGGGCGGTTGACATCCTGATTAAGGCAATTGTAAGACTTATCTAAACAAGATCCGCCGTTACAACTGCAAGTATCAATGCCCTCAACAGTATTAATATAACATACATCTACCGCCTTACCATCCATATGCTTTGGAATAGGTGGCTCACAGCTAGGAGCAGCTGCTTCATTACATTCTCCATTACAACTAGCTGTACAATTCTTATAGCAATTGTATAACTGTTCTTGTTTGGCATAGCTACGAAAAGCGCTTTTGATAATTATACTTTCTCCTTGTCCTAATTGTATTCCCTGTAGAGCCTGCCAAGCTTTAGGCACTAAACGTGCATCCGAAGTGGAAACACGATCAATAATAATATTACCTCCAATTACTACCATATTTACTAAACCATTACCATCTTCTAGAGCACAACGTTTACTACTAGTAGCACTTGGTAAAGGCACGCAAGAACCACTAGCTGGTTGGTCAGCACTTTCAGCAATTGCTAACCAAGTGCAATAATTGTCTTCACAAATTTCTTTACTAGTAAAAGCACTACAATCTTCAGCAATAGAAACATCTTTGACTTGCAAAGCCTTAAAATTTACTAAATTAGAAGAAATTTGAGCTAAGAGCAAATAACTGCCAAATAAAAAAGCTAAACCAATCAAGGTGGTACTAACCGTTTCTTTGGCCATAGCGATCTTTGAAGCATTACCAGCTGCCATCAACCATTGCCAAGCGCCATAAACCAACATAAACATTGCAAAAGCGCCGGCAATGACACCAGCATAGTTATAAATCGCTCTTATGTATTTAGCCAAAGACTCACCATTAATTCTATACTCAATATGTTTTTCGCCTGTTTTTTTATTTTCTACTTCTACTTTTTCAGTAAAAATTTTATCCATGCCTGGGATAAAAATATTTGGCCAAAAATATAAAGAATCTTTTTGCTTGGCCTGCAGTTCTTCGGCTGTCGGCGTGTCTACTAGCGTACTGCCAGGCTCAGCTGGAACAAATCCTTGCGCTAAAACTTTTGGTAAAGCAAAAATAAAATTAATACCTAATATTATTAGCACTAAAAAACTAAGTATTATTTTTTTAATAAAAAACATTTATAAATATTTTATTTTAAACGGATGGTTTGTAAACGCCCCGTATTATTATCCACGAAATATAATAAAGAACCGTCTGTCGAAGTAAATAAATTACTAGCCGAATAGCTACCATCTGCTCCCACTGGGCTTGCTAACAATGTTTTGACACCGCTATTTAGATCTACCCGATAAAAATTATCTGGATATTGATAAGCAATTTCTGGATAAATTCCCGCTCCTCTTGGCAAGCCTTGCGGCACAGCACAATACAAAGTGCTCTCGTCTGCAAAAGTACATTTATCTGGCCAAGTAGGCACATTTAAAGAAACCTTAAGATCTCCCAATTCACTAGTACGGCCCTTGGTAATCCATAAATTAGGATTATAATTAGTATTTTCACTATAAACACTATAAAGCAAACTATTGCCTTGAGGCGACCACTGGGCTGTGAAACCGCCACCAGCTACTTCAAATGATTTTAGATTTTCTCCTTTAAATCCAATCGGAAAAACCTCCTGCCTTTGAGCATCTACATATTTAGTATGTAGAGCTGCCACTTGATTATCTGGAGAAAAAACCATTTGGGTACTATATGACTTATCCCCCAATGGTTCAAGTAAAGATAATTGTGAGCCGTCATCGTTGGCTGCTACTAACCAATTATTATCCTCTGTATCACCCATCCATTTAGCAACGATTTGCGACCCTTGATTATTTAAAGAAAAATCTTCTAATTCAATAGGCAAGGTTACTTGCTCGTTAGTACGAAAATTATACAAAATATTATTGCCGTCTGGATATTCAATAATAGCTTTTTCACCGCTATTATTCCAATTTACATTTTCTACTCCATAAAATTTCTTATCACTCAAAGCCACAATCTGACCTTGATCATTAATTCTAAAAAACTGCTGCTTCTCAGCATCATAAAATTGTACACCTTGATTACCTTTGGTAGTGCCTTCTACTTTACCATCAATAACTTTAGTAACTTCTGTTAAGCCACCATTAGCTACTGGTGATATTTTACCGCCAACATACTGTTGCCAAGGCAAACTAGTATTAGTGTTGGCATTAGCATTAATAACTGTAACGTTGCTATTTGGTATGTTGGGAATATTACCAGGCGTAAAATTATCATTAGTAGTTGTAATAGGACTTGTTCTAAAAAATACCCAATACAAAGCAAAACCTAAAAATAAAATTGCTAGAAAAAATAAAATTACTACTAATATTTTTTTGATGTTCATAAACCCATATTACTTAAAATTTGATAATAAATTCTGAAATCAATTTGTTAATCTGGCAATAAATTCTTAAACCAATTTGTGAAAGTATCCCATATCTCCTGAACCAGAAATGAAGGGTCGGTTAACATTCTTATGCCCAATCCTAAAATAGCAATAATGATAATAATCAAAGCAAAAAGTAGAAGACTAACAATAGCCCAAAGTCCCATTTCTAAACCACTCAATTTTGGTATCAAAGGATTGCCTAATAAATTACCAACTATTATTTGAATAGTCCAAGTAATATAAGTAACTATTAATAATACCAAAGTGGCACTACAAGCTATATTAAAAATACGCAAAGAGCTTTTAGCAGCAAACTCCCTAACCCTTTTCTCCACCTCCTCTTTTACTTGCTTCTTCATCTTTTCCTGCAACATATCTGAACTATCACTTTGACGGAAGCGATCTAACAAACGCTTGCGATACTGTTCGTTCTGATTTTGCTTATCTAACTCAACTGGATCAAAAGATTCTGCTGGCGCTTGATAATTAGCCCCTGTTCTATCAGCAAATAACTCTCTACGATATTGATTTGGTAAGGTTTGTGCCATGTTTATTTTTTATCCTGCCACCAAGCAGCATCAACTAGCCACTTGCCATTTGACTTTATTAAATCAAACTTAATATCTTGATAATATACTACTTGGGATAAATCAGTTTTAGTTTCAATTCTCTGAGTTTTGACAGTAATCACAGCACTATCTTCTGACCACTCATCAATAACACTAGAAATACTTTTCGTGCTAATACCATTATAATTAGGCTGTTTTTCTCCTAGCTCAATACTACTCAAATATTTATTCATACTTTTAGTGCCCAAAGGAGCTAGTTCCTTCAAATTAACGCCTAGCTGATCAGTGGACCAACTGCCAAATCTTTCTGCATAATTTTTGGCTAAATTAACGGCTGATAATTCATCGCTATTTAGAGCAGCCGGTAAATTTGGATCAAAATCAGCGTTGGCGCTAGGCGGAATAAATTTTGGCACTTCATTAGTATTGGTATTATTGATAGGTCTAAAAACATCCATTGAACGCCAAGCCCAAAATAGAAGTGCTAAAACCACTATAATGATAACTGCGATAATAATTTTCTTTCTTTTTTGTTGATCCATATATTTTTATTATTTCCTTATTTTAAGCATGTTCGGCTTCAGCCATCATAGTTTCTTCAAATTCTTTTTTAGCCTCTTCAATCTCAAGCAACTGTCTCGGATCAGAAGTAATTACCTGATGTTCTGTATAAGAAGCTTGAATTTTTATAGCCGCATGTTTAGCCCCAGCAAAAAAGATACCCTCACCCACACCAGATTCTAACAATAAATATTTTTCACCTTCGGTTAACATGAAGGTTTTTTGAATCAAATTAATAGCTGCTGGCGACTGTTTGAGTAACAATTGCATTGAAGAATTGGTAACAATAGCATTACCAAAAGGCGAAGTTAAAAAGTCATTAACATCCTGAGTAATAGTCGTTACTCCTAAATAATATTTACGGCAACGTTTAACTAGTGCAAACATGAATTTAGCACTATCTTCATGACGCATCATAATCCAAGCCTCATCTACTACCAACATTCTCTTCTTCATTTCGCTACGAATAATATTCCAGATATAATTCATAATGACATACATAGCAATTGGACGTAATTCATCTTCTAAATCGCGAATACAAAATACTATCAACTGATTATTAACCTTAACGTTGGTGGGACTGTTAAACAAACCTGAAAAAGTACCTTGCGTATATTTTTTAATACGCAAAGCCATGTCCTCACCACCTTCCATACTAGATAATATTTCTTCTAAATCAGACATCAAGGGTGGCTGAATATTAGTCAAATCACTGGCTGGAGTAATATCTTTTTTAGCATAAGTTTCGAGTAGCGCTCGATCAAGCAATGAATCTTCAACATTAGTAATGTCTCCAATCATCAAACGAATCAAACCCTTTAAAGTAATCACGGCGCTACGCAAAATATCCTCTGCTTTTGTATCCCCTCCCACTCCCCTAGGCAAATCAAAAGGATTAAGTTTACTTTCCGAATTTAAAGAAACATTAATATAAGCGCCATTTACTGCCTCTGACAAATGTTGATACTCATTTTCTGGGTCAACAATAATTACATCAGTACCCAACATCAGAGAGCGTAATACTTCGAGTTTTATAGCATAACTTTTACCAGCGCCAGAAGTAGCAAATACTACCATATTGGCATTTTGCAAACTAAAACGATCAAACAAAATTAAACTATTATTGTGGCGATTAATACCATACAAAATACCATCATCAGAAGTAAGTTCTGAAGATACAAAAGGAAAAGAAGAAGCAATCGGTGAGCTGTTCATGTTAGTGGTAATAGCCAGCTCATCATTACCTAATGGCAAAGTTGAATTAAAGCCTTGCTCCGACTGGAAAAAAGCTCTTCGTGTATAGATCAATTGTGTGCCTAAAATATTTTCAATTCTATCAGATGCTAAGTCCAGCTCTTTTAAATCTTTGGCGTAAATAGAAACATACAAAGCAAATTGGAAAAATTTTTCCGTACCTTGACTCAAAGAGTCACGCAAAGCTTCAATATCCCTTAGGGCAGTTTCAGCAATTGGATCACGAGGAGCTCCTTTTTCATGATCAGCAATAATCTGAGCTTCCATGGTACCGACTTTATTACGCAACTGTTTTAAGACAATATTAATAGCTAAAGGATAAAAAAACATACTAATATCCAAAGTCAGACTCTCATTGATGATTGGAGCAAACCAGCCAATAGTAACATAACGTGGATAAGTCACCACAAAAATAGTACGAACATATAAATCGTTAAGTTGTAAACATTTACTTTCTACTTTAAAAGCAGCCGGAGCAATAATATCACGAACCGAAACTATGCCCTCTCGAAAAACTTTTTCAGCTTCCAATAATTCTTTTTCTTTTTCTAACTTTGCTTTTTGGTCTGGTTGACCCTTTAAAGCAGCCATCTGCTCTTCGACTTCAGCAGCTGATTTTTTTTCTAAGCTAGCCTGTTTTATTTTATTGGCTTCAAACATTGGTTTCAACGTTTAGTTTATTTATGTCCTCTAGCGGTTGTTTTTGAAACATACTAGGATTATAACTATTGTAATATAATTCGATTAGAGCTTGCGTATTCAAACGTTGGCTTCTTAAGCCCATTGAACTTAAGCCTGATTCAATAAAATCACAACGTTTATTCAACTGGGAGTTAAATTCTTCAAAACGTTTGCGGCTTAAACGCACTACTTTAGCTGTAGAAAAAACAGCCCCAAAACGACTAGAAAATTTGCGGCCCTTATCAGCTATCGGGCTATAAGGAATAATAATATAAAACTTTTTACTCATAATTTTTTCTAGAGTCAAAAGTTCTTCCACAAATTGCCTATAATCTGCCGTTTGCATGCGCAGCAACTCATTGGTTTGTTCTTTTTCCATCTTTCTGAGACGTTGAAAATAATCATCAATATTAAGAGGCCTAGACTGAATCATAATTTGCAAAGGATAGTCCAAGGTGTTTAAAAAACCTACATAACTACTAATGATAGCCGCTTGTTCGTCTTCAGCTTTTAAATCAAAATTGATCGAAGAAACAAGTAGCACACCTCTGACTGAGCCATCATTTAAAACAACCATATCCTCTCTTATTTCTGCGATATCCAAAAATCTCTGAGTAGAGGTATTGGGACGATTACCGGCTAATTTTTTATTACGCATATTTATTTTTTATTTATTGCAGAATTATTAATAATGTTGGCATCCATTTCACCCTTATAAACACCGCCGGTATCAATAATCAAAGACAACTCTGATAATTTTTTATTAGGCAATAAGCTTTTGTTTATAATAGGCGCCTCCGCTACCACGCCTTCGCCTTTAATTTTAAATTCTTCTACTTTGATATATTCTTTACGCCAAATACGAATTTTAGGGCGCTTAATCGTTTGAATGACATTTAATAAAAATAAATGAAAATTCACTCCATTTATTTTCACAAAAGCAAAAACCACTACGAATAAAACAATTAAGCCTGTTTGCGTCAAAAATAAAGCAAAATCAGAAAGCTTGTAACTTAGAGCAATGAGCAAACCACCTGATAAAACAATAATAAACTGTCGGACAGTAATTGGCCCCCAGATTTTATCTTCAGCATCAATAAATTGTGGTACGATAAATCTATTCTGCATTTTTTAAAATCGTAATAATTTATTTAAATCACCAATGGTATTAAACTCTTCTAAGGTCAAAACTTGTTCACCTGTCTGTGTGCGTTTGCCAATTAAATTGGAAATTTCTTGACCCTGCATCAAACTGTTAGCCCCTAATTCCAAATATTGTTGATAAACAGGACTCTGGCGCCAGGCTGCAATACCAGCTGCCTTTTTGCTCACTGAATCTTTTTCTAAAATAGCAATCTTTTCGTAAATTCTTTGTGCTCTAGAACTAGCATCAATACCTAGACGACGAAAATTATCAATGCTCATATTAGCTAATTCATCAACCGGACCAACTAAAACGTGTTTTACTGGCACTTTAGCGGGAGCCGGCGCTTGAGTAATTACATCGTGCAATTTAGCTTTAGCTGTATTTACATTTTGTGGCCTAATTACCTTTGGTAAACTAGGCGAACTGGCTATAGTTGTCTCTTTTTCTACTTCTTTGACTGGCTCAATAAGCGGTGCTGCTTTTGGCTCTGAGGCCACAACTGGCTTAATGTCTTTGTTTTCAGGAATAGACTCTTGATTAATAACAGGCGCTTCGCTTTTGATTATCGGATCTGCTGGCTTGACTGGCCTTGTTTCTGGCATAGCAATCACTGGTGCCAGCACTGGCACAAAATCTGTTTTTAAAATAGCAACATTCTTTGGTTTTATTTCCAGCTTGGCAAAAGACTCTTTAATGCTATTTTTATGATCTATTTCATTAGCCTTAATAACTAGGCCTCCCTCTTTTTCAATATTAGCTTTAATGGTTTTAACAAGTGATAAAATAATATCGATGATTTTAGCGTCTATTATTTTATTATTTACAGTAAGCTTACTTAAATATTCTCTAACAATAATGCTGTTCTTACGATTACGAAAAAAATCATACAATAAATCAGAAAATAATTGCCGATTATATTGATCTAGATTCAAAGTTTGTTTTTCTAGGAGCTTGTTGACTATTTTTTCTAAACTATATTTTTTACTATCATCAACAGCTGTTTTTATTGCTGCCTCCTGCAAATGTCTCTCGTCATCTGGATGAAAAGCATGCTTAGCCTTATCTCGTGGCTTACCACCTAAACTAAGTAGATAAAAACTATCGTCTTTAGGAGCTACATAAATAGTCGGCAAAATATTTTCCGCTATTTCAATATCGTCTGACGCAGAATTACTTACTGCCGAAGCATCAGGAACTGTCACCATTACGTCTTGAGCCTGGTGCCAAGACTGTAGTTTACCAGTCTGATCCTTGACTAACAGATCATCAAGCCAAGAACTATTTCGAGCTGAAGCATTATTGTTATTATTCAATCCTGATGGCATTATATTTTAGCTATTACGCTCTTCACCCTGTTAAATAGTCCCTGCTTAAGCTGGGACTCCCGCTAATAAAACTTTGTGAGTTTGTTTTAAATTTAGGGTAATAATTTTATTAATTTTTTATGATGAAAGCAATAAGATGGCGGGATTTAACAGGGTTAATTATAACATATTTTAGCCTCCATCGCCAATAACAAAACCCAGCTGCTCGAGAGCAGCTGGGAGTGTCCAGTTTTTATATTGTATATATTAAATTTTAAGCTCTAGAGACGTATTCACCACTTTCAGTATTGATAATTATCTGATCGTTGGCTTTGACAAACATCGGCGTTCTAATTTCTAAACCGTTTTCAAGGGTTACTACCTTAGTAACTGCCCCGGCACTATTACCTTTTACTCCTTCTGGAGCAGATACAACTGTAAAAGTCATCTTAGTTGGTAATTCAATGCTGATTGGCTTATTATTAAAAATCAAAACATCTACTTCTTGGCCTTCTTTTAAATACTTTACAGCATCGCCAAGATTATCTTTATCAAATTGAAATTGTTCAAAATCTTCATTATTCATGAAAAAATAATCATCCCCTTGTTGATAAAGAAAATTAGCCTTAGAGTGAGCCATATCAGCTAATTCTACAGTGTCTGAACCAGAAAAAGTTTTTTCTAGAGTATTACCGCTAATCAAATTTTTCAACTTAGTCTTAACAACTGCCCCGCCTCTGGCTACTTTAATGTGTTGATTAAAGACAACCTGATAAGGCTCATCATTAACGACTAAGACTTTGTTTAATTTTAAATCACTTAATGATCCCATAACTTTATCTGGCTACATAAGGTAAAATGGCCATAAAACGAGCGCGTTTAATGGCTTGAGCTAATTTACGTTGATGTTTAGAACAAACACCATTACGTCTTTTGGGAGTAATCTTGCCATAAGAAGAAATAAATCTCTGCAAGGACTGCCAATCTTTATAATCAATTTCATCAACATTATTTACACAAAAGAAACAATGTTTTTTATCTAATTTAACATGCATAAAATTAAAATAATAAATTTTTAAAAAGGAATATCTTCTAAACTAATTTCCTCTTCGCCAATATTTGATCCACCATCCATAGGCGGTACTTGGCTATAATCATTAGAGCGCTTTGGAGCACTGCTAGCATTATCACTAAAATTACTAGCCCCGTTACCAGTACCCATCTTATCTAACATAATCATATTGTCAGCAATGATTTCAGTGCGATAACGTTTGATGCCATTAGGATCATCCCAAGAACGGGTTTGCAAACGACCTTCAATATAAATCTTGCTACCCTTTTTGACGTATTGATTGACAATTTCAGCAAGTCTACGCCAAGCTACAATATTATGAAATTCAGCTTTTTCTTGCTTTTGGCCAGCTGCATCCTTCCAAGTAAAATTAGTAGCAATCGCAAAAGAAGTAACATTTTGACCACTGGGAGTTGTGCGCATCTCTGGATCACGAACAACGTTACCAATAATCATAACCTTGTTTAAATTCATATATTTACTATTAATCTAAATTAGGTTCCTTAGTTAAAATTTCATCCAATTTTTTATCAATATCGTCCAAACTTAAAGTTGGCTGACCTTTGGACTCTTCTACTTTCTTAGTAGCTGAAGCAGTACTTCTGTGACTAGTTGTTCTAGCAGTAGTAGTAGTGGAGGTTTTTTTAGGACGACGAGTTAAGACCTCTGGCTTACTAGCGTTCATTAACTTAGCAATTAAATTAGCAGGAGTTGGTTTATCCTTTTTTAATACTAAGTGACGTAAAATTTCTGGATTATGTTTTAAACTTAAATCCAGTTGTTTTAAATTAGCCTTATCTTCAGTCTCTAGGCTAAAATCTAAAAAAACATAAAAACCATGTTTTTGTGTTTTAATGGGATAACTTAGTTTGCGACGACCCAAAAGGTGCCAATCGCCTACTATTTTGGCGCCGATATTATTCAAATATTCGGCTACTGTAGTCTGAATGCGTGCCTGATCATTTTCTGGCACCACTGGACTAACAATAAAAGATAGTTCGTAGTACATTATTATGACTATTAATTACCCTAGTTTTTAATAATTAGGGATCCTTTAAAATTAAATTTAAAGAATGTGGTTAATCAAATTGTCCAATAATTTGGACTTCGAAACTCTACCATAAAAATTATACTAAGTCAAGACTAGCTGTCATTGCTTAAAAAGCATTTTTTTACTATTATTTATACATGTCAAAATATATTTTCATCTTAGGCCAAGCCAGTGATTTAAGTAGAGCTGAAATTTTTAGTCTCTACAAAAATATTACTAATATTAGCGAAAATATCCTAATGTTAGAGGCTAAACTAGACCCTAAAATAACTTTAAAAAAACTAGGTGGCACTATTAAAATTGCCGAGTATTTAAAAACTATTGACGATTTAGAAGAGCTGACAGCTACTTGGTGGTCTGAGCAGCTTAATATTTCTGAAGATAAAGGTAAAATCAACTTTGGCTTTAGTCTCTACAACGATCACCAAAAAAATTATCAAAAAATTACTAAAATTGCTCTAGCTACTAAAAAAAATTTAAAAATAAAAAACCTTAGTTGCCGCTTAGTAGTTGGACGCGAAGCTATTTTATCATCTGTCATTGTAGCTAAAAATAAATTAATCGACCGCGAATTACTAATTATCAAAGATAATGGTAAATATATTTTAGCCCAAACTAAGGCTGTGCAAGATTTTGAAGATTATAGCCAAAGAGATATCAATCGCCCCATCAGAGACGACCGCTCTGGCATGTTGCCAATCAAAGTTGCTCAAATGATGTTAAATTTAGCTGGCACAAAACTAACTGAAAATATACTTGATCCTTTTTGTGGTTCAGGCACAATTTTACAGGAAGCAGCTTTAGCGGGTTACCCCACTATCTATGGCAGTGATATTAGTGCTGACACCACCCGCTCTGCGCAAGAAAATATTAACTGGCTACAAAAACAACTAAATAAAACTAGCCAAATTATTCTAAAAACTACTAGCGTCGAAAATTTAAGCCAGCATTTCAAAAAACAATCAATCGACTTAATAGTTAGTGAGCCCTTTATGGGCGAGGCTCGCTTGATAAAACAAAATCACCGTCCCGAGACAATTTATGATATTGCTCAAGATCTAAGCCAATTGTATATTAAGGCTTTTCAACAATTTAAAATTGTTTTAAAACCAAACGCTAAAATTATTTTTATATTTCCTATTTTTAAAATTGGTAAAGAATACATTTATACTTTACCACAAGCTCAAATCAAAAAAATTGGTTTTAAGCCAATTTTTAGTGCTGCTACTTTAAATTATCCTTCCAAAAATGGCAACATTATCTATGCTCGACCTGAACAAATAGTTCAAAGAGAAATTGCTATTTATTCTATCCAAGCTAATTGATTATTGATCAGGTGCAGACCGCGCCACTTTAAAACACCCTCTTTTTGGTCAAGATAAACAACTTGTCCAGATTTGGGCCAAATATTAGTTAGATAAAAAGCCGCTACAGTTGATTCATCTTCGGCGAGCTTCATTTTCTCTTCCAAAACCATTTCTAAAAATAAACGCCGACTAATCAGCTTATCCTGATTATTGTCTAACCAAGCAGCTAAACTATTACCATAACGAACAGTAATAAATCTTTTTAAGATATTACGAAAACGATTATCCTCTATAAGCAGAGCATCTAACACTTTTTTTTCAGCTAAAACCTTTAGACAGGTTAAAATTTTAGTTCTATCTTGCACACCTAAAGCTTGCCACAAAACATCTCTTAATTTAAAAATATCATTACCAGCCTCTGACATAATAAAATCGGTTGGCAAAACCACGCTTTCAATTTGTTTAAGATTTTTTTCTAGATTTTTAACAGCTGCTTCCAAGTCAACTTCTTTGGATTTATTAACATTTTGATCTTCAATAACTTTAGCAGTCAAAAATCCGTTAAGCAATTGCCACCATAAAATAACATTATCATCATAAGAAAGTAAAACATTGCGCAGACTTTCTTTTTCTTCACTACTCAATTCTAAAGCATTGGGAGCTTTAGCTAAATATTGAGCCCTTTGTAAAGAATTATGATAGCCAGCTCCTAAAAAGTGAACGTAATCCTGCAGCCAATTATCAAGCGAAGGCAAAAGCATACGGCCATCTTGGCTGTATATTTTTTTACCGGATAAGCGTAAATCTTTAAAATCATCATACTGCAAAAGAAGCTGCCTAACCATGCCCTTGATCTCTCCTGGAAAAGACTTTGTTTGATTTACAGAGCCCTTTAAATGCTGCGGTAAGGGCACTTTGCCGCCTAAGCGCAAAATTAAACGGTCAACACTAAATAAATAATCTTGAATTGGCCATAATAATTTAGTGGCAATTTGCAAAGATAATAAACGTAAATCTAAAATTTCTGCCCTTGGTATTTTAGCTAAACGCTGAGGCAAATCTAAAACATCTATTTTTTTCAAAAATATTTGGTCCTCTAGCTCACTGATAAAATCTAGTTGATCAGCATCCAGACTAAACTGCGAAACTAATTCTTGATTAATATTATCTAATTTGTACCAGACAAAATCTTGAATTGCTTCTGGCAATGTTAACCATTGCTCTCTGTCCATTTTTTATTTTTAATTTTAATATTTTAAGCTTCTTCGTCTTCAGCGCTACTATCCTCAGCGCTACTTGTTGTAGATTTTTTAGATGCAACTGTACCAGTTTCTTCAAACTCGGCAAAAGCAGCCTTTAAACCTTCATCACTAGGAGCACTCTTTTTCTTAGAGCCAGACTTGCTAGCATCTGGGCCAGTTTTTGGATAGGCTGTATTGCGCACAATACTGTTAACAGCTAAGCCTGATTTTTCAAGAATACCCACAAAAGTTTGCAACATTTTCTGGTCTTTATTGGCTAACATAAATTGCTTTTGTTGTTCGCTGCTAGCTCGTCTAGCATATTCAACCATTAATTTATAATCATCTGACCCCTCAACATTCATCTCGGGCATATCAGCTAAATTTAAATTACCAAAATCAGCCTTAGCAACTACGGAATCCCACAGTTTCTTACGTAAACCATTATTAACATCTTCAATAGCTGTTTTTTCTTCATCTGTTCTAGCACTAGCTAAGGCCCTACTAACAACTTCCTCAATCCTATCTGTAACATCACCCGGATTAAAGACACCAGCCACGCTAGCCATCTTAACAGCTGCATTATCAGCATTAGCTTTGATATCTAAATTGCCAGCTGCATCCGTGGCGATATTGCCATCTTTGTCTCTTTTTATCACATCTGAACTATCATCTTTAATTGCATCAATATCTACCTTCATTTCTTTCATGGCAGCTTTGGCCGCTTTTTGAGCAGCTTTGTCCATCTTTTTCAAAGCATCAACAATTTCTGTATGCGCCACTTTACTAGCTGGATCTAACAAAGAACTTATCAAATGCTTAAAGCCTTCGGTGGTACTACCATCTTCATCAGTAATACTCTCGGATCTTAAGTTTTCTAAAACTTTAGCACCTTTATCTTTGACTGCTTCATCAGCTTCAGCAGCATTATAAGCATTAGCATAGCGCGATTGTAAATTTTTAATTGCTTCTTCATTGCCACCCTTACGCAAAGTTTCAACAATAGTAGTAACCTGCTGCGGATCCAACTTTCTACCTGGTTTACCCATTCTCTCTGCTAAAGCATATTCATAATCAGTGGAGCCACCAGCTGTCATTATTCTTTCAGCCAAACGTCTTCTTTCATCAGCAGGAGTAAGCGCCATTGGCCGTCGGCGCGATCCATAGCCACCAGCACCAGCCCGAGAACGCAAATATTCTTCGCGATACCTTTCTGGTATAGCTGCTAATTCTCTCTTTAATCTTTCATCCCTTCTACGCTCATCAGCACCACGTATCTGCATTGCCCCGCTTTGTAAAAATCTACCAGCGCCAGGCACTTTACCTAAGGCCCTTGCCTTACCTTTTTCATCAATAGCGAATCCAGCCAATTGACCACTCAATTTACCTTTAACAGCGCCTGCGCGAGCACTAATCTCACCACCCAACATCTTATAGCCACCAGAATAAGCTGATTCAAAACGGCCAATGGTTTGACGAGCAACCCCTTTATTAACATTACTAGCATAAGATTCCAGCTTACCTAAGCCTGATCGTGCTATACCAGCGCCAGCTGTGCCTGATTGTGAGGCAAATTTTAAACCAGAAACAAGTAAGGCTATTGCTACAATATAATTTAAAAAAGAATCAACGGTAGTGCCTTTGGTTGGGCCACCACCACCTAAACCTTCTTCAATAGTAGAATTATTACTACCAGCTCTTACTTCTGTTTTTTTCAAATTAGCCCTCAAATCCTCCTTTACTATTTTTGTAGAAACATCGCCGTTGCCAGTAATAGTAAAAGTCAACCACAAGAAAAAAGCTAAAGCTGGACCAATTATCAAACTCTTAGTTAATTCTTGCTCCCATTCATTATAATATTTTTTAGTTTGCGGATAAGCATAAGCTAAAAATGCTAAAGGCGATAAAATAGTTAAAATCCAAAGAGTAACAATACGCAATACCAGCATCAATAAAAAGATGCCAATCAAAACTACTGCTACGATCAACATAATACCGCCCAAAAATACGGCTGATATAAAAGAAGACCAAGTAACACCAGCGCCATCACGATTTAAAGAGTCTAAATTCAAGGTATTATGAAGACCTAAAGCTGATTGGAAACTACCAGCGGCCACATCTTTCCAAGCCGCCACAAAAGTCAACATAATAATCTGGACAAAATCAACTGCCAAACCAATAATAGTGCGACTAAAATTAATTAAAATTGCCATTATCAAAATACTGGAAAGCAAGTTTTTATAACCATAACCTTTAAGTTGTAATATTGTACCAAAAGACATAATAAGCAAAAGGACAATAAAAAACATATTGGCCAAATCACGTAAAATTTTCCAGGTTTCAACTACTTTTTCTTCACGGACAAAATCGCCATATTGAGCAACAATAGGTAATAAAACCATTTCTAGTTGCATAATCAAAACAAAAGGCCAAAATAAAGTCCAGTAAATAATACTGCCAACAAACTCTGCCAATTTGTCAATCATACCAGCTGAAGCGCCTAATGGTAATAAAAGTAATATTAAAAATATTGCTATAATACCGACCTTTTTAGGTGAAGAAAGTGATAAAGATTTTATGGTCATAATATAATAAAATTATAAGTTATGGATTAACTACTATCCAACCATCAAAAGCAATAGCATCTGCTCCTGTGTCGTCCCCTAAACCCCAACGATCAACTATATACATCTTAGGCTTAAAGCAGGCAGCATTTGGAGCTTGCCCAGTTACGCCCTTGGCTGCACAAGAGTGAGTTGGATCATTAGTATATTGATAGTCATGATAAAAAATCTTATAACCCTGGCGACAAGCATTATCCAAACCACCAAAACCTGCAAGTCCAGCCGGCGTAGTGTCACAAGAACCTACTGTGTCATCAGCGCATACATTAGGCATATTTTGATCAGATCTACAACTGAATAAAGCATTTTTATAGCGACCAGGAGCTGAAGAAAATCTACTATCATCCCAATCCATCCTAATATTTACTACTGGCATATGATCTGGATGGGCATAAAAATATGATTTTACTGCTACGAACAAACTTTCTTTTGAGCTGATAATACCATCTTGCTCTTCATTGATAGTAATACCACTTTGATAACCAACTATGCTTTGGTCAGCATTTCTAACAGCGCAAGCTGTTTCACCACAAACTTTCAAAGCGCGCGGCTTATAATCATCGCCAGCATAAGTATTTGGACTTAAGGTACTGTCATCAATAAATTCACTATCGTCACTGACTGCCACATAACTACCATTTACTAAATTTAAATTATAAACATTAGCAAAAATTTTAGTCATACGGCTCCGAGCTTCAGGCCAGGCTGAAGCCAATGTAGATGAAGAAAAGAAAGTTACAGCCGAAGGTTGCTGTGGCCAAATTTGAGTTGGCGGAATTCTAGTAATAACTGCTTTATTAGGATTAAAGTAATCTAAGGCTGCGCCAAAATGAGTAAATAAATTATCGCCCTGTCCAGATATACCAAAATAATAAACATCACGGCCGAGCTGATAAATAGCTCTATTATTAGATGAACGATAATAATAACTCAGCCAATCATTTGGATCAGTGTCGTGTATTCTTAAAGTATCATTAGCTCTAGAATAGCGCCACCACATATCAGTACGCACCCAAGATTTATCACCAGCTGCGTCTAATTGCGTGATCAATCTACACTGCTGATAGCAATCACTGCCACAATCTATACCTTCTTTTTCTGGATCGTATGGCGTATCCGTGCGAATAATATTTCTTCTACTAGTAATTCTGCGATAAGAGGACAAATCCAAGAAGCCAACACTATCAGCTATTGTAATATCCTGACAAACTGCTCCAGCCTCATCGCCAATCGGAGTTGTACAGCCCTCAACCTCTTCACCTAAACTAGAATTAACACCAGCGCCAACATCCAATACTATGCTACCATAAGTTTGATTTTGAGGACCAATAATGGTACAGGATCCGGTACCGCCTGGCAAAGGATTAGGTATCGAATTAGGAATATTAGCTGTGACAATATTATAAATAATATCTAAACAACCAGATACACTAGCATAATTATCATAAGACTCTTGATGAATGATGGCGCCTGGACATTCATAATCAACGCTTAATGTTCCTGTATTTTGAAATTCACCAAAATCACTACACCAATAAATCATAGTACCGTTCTCATTATGGCTTTCACTACCAACTGCATTTACACAATTTTTAAAAGCACAATTCAAATCACCATTACAAGGCTGGGAAACATCAATAGCGCTATAATAAGGTTCATTACTCAAACAAATTGGTGTACTGTTATTAGTATTACTAGGAGGATTTCCTTCTGTGTGGCTACAATTTTCTTGCTGACAAACTGTTACTACATTATTCACTCCTGCTGGAAAGGCTGGTTTTACATATATACCATGAGACATTGGACTACACCAACGATCTTGTTCTTTTTTATTATGACCATTCCAACCACGCTGATCAAAACCACCAACATTAGTATTGTTAAAATCGCCATCCAAATATTGATTAAGCCAACTTTCATGCCAACCAGGCGCGCACTGCTCTAAATTATCAGCTACCCCATCTCCTGTTTCTTGTACGCCATAATTTTTATAAGTACCAATCGGGAAATACTCTTGACCAGGACGACTAGCAAAAGGCCAAACAATAGCACTTTCACCCCAATTACCATCCCTATTAATATAAGCATCATAAAAATATAGCTCTACTAACCCTGTACTCAAGGCATTGGCGTCAAAAATATAATCAAAATTACTTAAAGGTAATACAGGTACCTTGCTACTAGCCGTTAAACCTAATGTCCTAGTGCTATCAAAATCTGAGGCTAAAAATAAACTACTACCTTCACCAGTCCCGTATTCACCAAGGGAAGGACCCATGCCCAGCGGACTGCGCCAATTATCATTCCAATTAGTCTCAGTAAACAAAGCATTGGCTCCATTGCGATGCAACCAAGAAACACCTAAGCCAGTATAGGCTGATTGCACTTCATTTTGCCAGCCCATTTTTCTGACGCCATTAAATAACTGACCCGAAATGCCATCAGTTACACTATCATCAGGACCATAAGCGCGTAATACTTCTGGATCAGTGTTTAAATAGCCAGCCACCAAAGTTGTCAAAGCTGGAGTATTATTAAAAGTACTATCCATATAGCGCAAATGGACTTTGGTGCCAGCTGGCACTTTAGCTAAAACTGAACAAAATTGCATATTGTATGGCGCCCCAGCAGTAAAAGTACTAACACAATAATATCTAGTTTCCGGCACTACATAATCTTCAGTAGCTGCACAGAATAAAGCATCTTGCCCAGTTGGATTATAGTAGCCAGCTTCTTGGTAATTTTCATATAAACTATTTGTACCAGAAATTTGTTCAGCAGGATACCATTGGTTACAATAATAATCATTACCAGCATCTTTGACTAATTGATTATTATAATCATAGCTTAGACAAATGCCTGACCAATTATTAATATTTTCTATTTTAGTATATTTTTCACAAAGACCATTTTGTTGCGAAACGCCATTATTGTCTACCGTGTCGCACTCGGCATTATTATTACAGGAGTAAACACTATTATTACCTGATACATCTGTCTTGCCAGCAGTACAAATTGCATTTGGTTGTGGCAATGACTTTGGATAATAACGCACTGTACTAGCACCATAAGTTACCTTACGATAAGACTGCTCACAACCATTAGGAGTCATAATCCGCGGATTATTTTGACTATTAGTATCATTCTGACAATAATTAGCCGCACTATAAGACCTTAAAGCACCTTTATTTTCTTCGGCTGGAAAAATACTATGCGGGAAAGGCGCATCAATAGCAGCATAACCTCTAGTACTTAAAGCCATGGTCGAAGTGCTAGTATCATTGATCTTAGGATTGAGCCAACAATAACCTGAATCACACTCACCTACATAAACACCTGCTACAGCACCGACACTGCAAGCTAAACCATCATAAAGCACTGTGCCAGCTGCATTGCGACAAGCCGCAAAGAAATTACCATCATTAGTAACATTATCAAAATAAGGGTAAGCAACTCTCACACTGCCATCATCAAAAGTATTAACCACTAAATCTTTTACTGGTAGCATATTAGGCAAAGAATAACCTAAATATTCTTCATCGCTCCACTGTAAATGCTCATTAGTACCTGTATCACGATTTTGATAATAAGCTGTACTCAAAACTGTCAAAGCAGGGTTTGGCTCTGCCCATTCGCTACACTTAGTAACATTATTATTGCGGTCGTACTCAGTACAAGCTGATACGTCATCACAAACCGTTTTATAGCGATTGCTATCCCTATCCCAAACAGCTGTTGAAGAACGACAAGCTAACCATTCACTACATTGTCGATCTTTTTTAACTTTAACTAACATATTGGCATCTAGAGAACAAGAACCATCAATTTCTGGATCACAAACAACTGGGCTGACTGCTTCTGCTCTAGCTAAATTTTCATCATAAGTTTTACCAGAATCATAGAGAGCTATAACTTCTTCATGCTTAGACTGCCAATAGTTGGCATCATAAAGTAAAATACAGCCTCCATTTTTATCAACACCGCCAGCGCAGGATTTTTGATCAATACTACTATTATTATAGTAATAATATTCCTGACAAGCTGGTGTCCAACGACCAGGTCCATCAAGGTCAGGATTTACATTATTAGTTGCCCCTTCACAGGCTAAACGACTATCAAAATCAAGGATATGACCATCATCAACATTACGACAAACACCATCTAAAGAGTTTGGATCAATACTAGGATCACAAGCTTCTGGATCTGAAGGGTCTCTTAAAGTGGTACACAAATTTTTATCTGCCGGACAATTAGCAACTAAATTATCAGTAGCTAAATCCCCAGCATCAAGACCAGGTGTAGCATTTGGCCAACAACCAACTGGATTAACAGTGAGTAAAGAATCTTTCCTAAAGAAGCCAGTCAAACCGTCAGCAGTTGCCCAAACACAATTATTAAATGCTAAATCATCCCCGTCTTCATCTACATCAGACGTATCAAAAACACCGTCACTATCACTACAGCCTAAAATATTATCTGTATTAAGCGAACTTGTTTTAAACCAACCAGAGTAGCTAATACCATTAACAATAATATTTGTTTGATAAGTACAAGTACCGCTACCTGGATCACGGAAATAGTAGATACCCTTGTCAGAAGAAAATTCCTCACAACCTAAGCCATCAGAATCACAAAGCGTACTAGCGTATTGATCTGGATTATTAATTTTATAAACTGTATTCAAAAGATAGGGGTTGTTACGATCTGGCAAACCCAAAGCTTGACAACCTTTATAATCTTGGGAGCAATATTTAGTATTATCTGGCACTAAGTAAGCCAAATTATCAGCTGGCACAACTATTTGAGCTGCATTGCCAGCATTAAAAGTTTCTTCAAAAGGATAAGTAGAATTTTGAGTATCAATCACTGCCGAACAACCAATAGCCTCCACTCGGCAGAGATTAGAAAATGATCTTAAATTAAATACTTTATTATTAGTATCAGTATAACTCTGACAACCTAAATGGTAACCAACATAAGGGCTATCACAAGCAATTGGTGTTTCCCATGAGTTCCTTACCACTGAGATATTATCCCCTACTTCTTTAAGTATAATATTATCGACATAAACACTAAAACCGGAACCAGCAACAATAACATTGAAATTCAAACGTAGATTATTTAAATCTAAACCAGTTGGATCGGCTGTATAAATATAACTAAAGTAATGCCAATCGCCTGCTGAAATATTACGTAATTGACTATCATTAGGATCATAAAACACCTTAGGAGTAAGTATACTAGGACTAGATAATAATACTTCTACACTATTTACTTGTATTTCACTCTTCATCCACCAACTTAACTTGTATTGCCGTGGACCTTCACCAATATTAGACAAAGGACGATAAAATGCCGCGCTATTGTCATTAGCATTTATTTTGATTGAATGACCATTATTTTCCAAAGCTTCTGAAGATAAGCTAACCACATCACTACTACTAGCCCATGGGGCAAAAGTACCTTGCTCAAAATTATTAGAAAATATTTCGCGGACATTATTAGCAGTATTGCCAGTATAAAGATGACAACCATTAAATTCGGCACTACAAGCAATGCTTAAACTAGGAATTGTTTTATAAACTTCGCCAGAAGCTGTGCGTCGATATTCATGACAATCACTACTTGCATAAATTACCCGATCTTGCAAACGATAAGATGGGCGACCATCAGTGTCAAAAAATTGACGACAATTTGGATTTACATCAGCATCACTACAAGTAGCAACTGGATATTGTGGCGCTGTATTATCCAAACAAGTTTCACCACCCGGAGCAATATTAGTACAAGGAGCTAAAGAGCCATTAGCCTCGGGAGCAGCATTAGTAACAAGTATCTGCCAAGTACGAATTTGATAACCAGCTGTATCTGACCCTTCCCAAGTGTAATAAGTAGTTCCTAAACTTTCAGCCACACATTGACGAATATAAGTAAAGTATTCTTTACCTTCACCGCCTTGAGCTACTTCGTCTAAATTTGTAAATTCTTCACAACCAATAGCAGATGCTGGACAAGCCTGGGCTGTGTTAGGTATAAAATTATAATATTGAGTATCCGTATCACCCTCCATCACACTAAAAATACTAGGTGTTTCTGCAAAGCTAGCATAACCAACACATTCGGCTGGACATAAGTCACTAGGATTCACTACCGCCGGAATCATTGTTCCGCCCTCAGTTGGTGTATAGCCCTGACAACCTAATTCATCGGCAGTACACATAAATCGACTATCGTTCATGGTAATTTTACCGCCTGCGCCATAATCACTATAAGGAGAGGCAATTCTATCTACACTACTAACTATCTCTACCTTAATATCATCAAACCAAATTAAATCTGTACCAGAACTAGCTAATAAATTTAATAAAGCTCCACTAGTATATTGGTTGGTAGTAAAAATACAACTTGATCTTTGAAATTCAACACCATTAGGAGTAAAACGTAAATCAGCATCTTCATCGTGAGGAACATCACAAAATCTTGTGTCACCTAAAGGTGGAGGTACTGGACCAGCTGCGTTAGTATTACCAACAGCATCATCGCAATTACCAGTATTATCACACATAATCAAAGATATTCTAGCAGCGGGACTAGTAGCATTAGCCACATGTTGAGCAGCTGCAGCTGATATAGTATAGGTAGTATTTGGTAATAAATAAATTTTCTGTTGAAAACGCTGTGAATCTGGATGAGACGGATTGCCATATGTATAGCCATTAGCTACCTTGCCAGTAACGCTATCATATTCAACACCATCACTAGGATTACCGCCATTATCAAGCCAACCGTCTGGCATGTTGTCTGCATTAGTATCAGCCAAGCTACCATTTGCAACTACATTAATACCTCTGTCAGCTGCCATCACTATATATTCATGACAACCAGCTTCTGACGAAGGACAATCTTGGGCCTGACGATTTAAAAATAAATCATTATCGTCTGTATTTATATCTTGCAAGACCCAATTATTTTCCTGGTTCATTTCTTGACTATAGCGCTTACAGCCAGCCTGATCAGCAGTACAATAACTTAAAGATTGCTCTAGATAGGATTCCTGACCAATTTCTGGATTATCAAAAGTCAAACAACCAGAATAAATATCACCTTGATTACATTGATCAGCTCCTAGGCGCCAGATATTTTCTGACTTAGTACAATAACCATATTGGTTATCTAGACAATTACCATTTTCATCTTCACGCAAACAAACTTGAGCATCAGCACAATATTGCTGACGAGTATCAGTTTCTGGCGAATCAAGTAAAGGCGAATACACATAGGCCGAACAATAAGCAGCTGGTGCTTTTAATACCCAATTAGGATCAACTAAATGATAAAATGGATTATGTTGCTCACCATCAACAATAAAATCAGGACTTACTGGAAATGGACATTTTTCATCTTCAAAACAATCCATTGCCTGACGTAAAGTAACTGGGGTAATCAAATCACTACGCTGACTAGCCATTTCCCATCCGACTGGTATGATATTAGCCTTACGTAATTTTACTAAATTATTATAGCAGAACGCTCCCTTATAACACTCCTGATTAGTGCGCAAGGTATCACTAGGATTAATAAACTGCCAAGCGCCATTTAAAATACCATTTTCTACTGCTTCTTTTACTGTTAATTTATTACTAATTGCCTGCAAAAGATCAGTAGACATTACACAATTGTCTGGCTTACGAAACTGAGCTTCTTCTGGGCAAATTGAAAAATCATTAAGAAAACTATAAGACTCAATCGGACTAATTTTTATATTTTTAAAATCTGTAAAAACATCAGCTCCGCGTGGATTCCTAATATCACCACCGCCTCGTAATTGATCCAATAAACTATCCCTAAAATCATCATCTTTGCCAAAAATGTCAGCCATGGACCACATGCCGCCCTTAATCCATTTTTGTAATAATTTAGAGCTTAAAGTATTGGCAAAATTACTAGCCGCATCTTTCATAATATCAGTTAATTTGCGATTAGTAGCCGCTTCTTTACGAGAAGCAATACGATTAGCTGAGTCTCGTACAGCCGCCGTCCATTCCTCTTCAGTCATTTTTAAGATAACGGCACAATGTGTTTTAACTTCTAATGTAATAGCCGTTGCTTTATCTTTAAAACCCCTACATTCTTCTTCGCCCATCTTAAAAACATCAACCGAAACCGCTTTACGATTATTAATCTCCCCTTGTAATTTAGCAAAAACACCTAGATCGCTTTGCTCTAAAGAGTAGGCTTTAAAATAATCCTCTATACCCTGCACTCCTTGCTGAGGGCTAAGTTGAAATTTAACTAACTCCGCAAAATTTTGATTGCCAAAACTTTCCCATCTTTTTTTAACATTAGTCCAATTACAACGACTAGCATAAGTTGTCTGAGGCGGCGCTTGTTCATTAATTAAAGAAAGGGTCAAGGTTAGTTTTACTTCTAAACTAGGTTCACAAAGATCCAAGCCTAAATCAGCAAAATAAGTATTACTCAACTGACCAATAAATTCACCAACCGCTGCTTTTTGAGCACGATCCAAACTTTTAGTTATACTTTCTGTTCTAAATAATGGCACATTGCCTGTACCGCCAGTAGCTATTTCAGTTGCAACATTATAAGCCAAATCATTCATGAACATTTCTACAGTACGATTAGCCAGATCTGCTCCTACCCAGCCCTGCACTTTACTCCAAGCATCATTAATCTTATCAGCAACATCACGCCTAGTCTGCGGTAGAGATTGTATAATATAAGCCATTAACGGACCGACCATTTGAGCATTTGCCGACCTTACCTGCGCTAATATAGCAGTGCCCATCAAAATCATCAATAAAGCAGCAATAATAATTTTTTTGTAGCGATACATAAGAAATATTTTACTTTTTATTACTTACCAATTAATTGGTCCCTAATAGTTATTAATTCTGTTTCCGATAAAGCTTTGATTTTATCTATTTCCGCATCAGGCTGGCTTAATAAAAAAGTCCGCACTTGTTCTGGTGTGGTAGTAGCAGTCCAGGCATCACTAGGTACAATTTGGCTTTCTGCCACAATGGATAAAATATTTAATAAATCTTCATCAGTTAAATTTGCTAACTCAGCTTCGGTCATACCTTGTGCTAATAAAAATTTACGAAATTCATTAGCTGTTGCCTGTTCTAAAGTCAAATCCTTATTAAGGGATAAATCATTTAAAATATTAGCTAGTTTTGTATCAGGAGTAATTAGTTTTAATAAACCGCACTCTTCTCCAAAAGGACAAAGCGGATCATCTCCTTTGACCACTTCATCACCGTCTTTAATACCATCGCTATCAGTATCATCCAAAAACATACTAGTATAATATTGATAAAGTTCAGCAAAATCAGTTAAACCATCCTGGTCTGTATCTTTATTTTTTAATTCAGCAATAGTTTGCTCTTGGCTATCTTGATTGTTTACTAATTGTTCCTTTAAAAAATCTGGCAAGTCATAGCTTACTGTTTTTTTGAGATTTCGATACCAATAATTAGTTACAAAAACTAAAATTAACAAACTAATTATTGCTAAAGGCCAAAAAAAGCGATGTCTGCTGGCAACATGGAATTGATTATTTGATAATTTAGTTGACCGTCTAGAGTTATCTTCAGTACCAAGTAAATCTCTAAGGTCTAGTTCCTCACCAGTATCTATCTGGTATAATTTTTTTGGCATTAGCTTAAAATAATCTGGCTTTATTATAACATAAATTTATAAAAACTCCAAAAAAAATAAACAGTCTTCCTGCCTACTTATCCCCAATAAAAAATATTAGTTTTAATCTAGAGTAAAGCAACTAAATCAAGCCAATTTTTAGTGCTTAAATTCTCGGCTCTAATATTTTTGTCTAAATTAAGTTTAGCAAAAGCCTGCTCTACCTTGGCTTTTTCTAAACGAGTATCAGTTAAAATATTATTAATTAACTTTTTCCTTTTTTGAGCAAACCCACGATGAATTAACTGCCAGGTAAATTTTTCATCAACCCGATAAGGCCAAGCTTTAATATTATTAATATTAATTACAGCTGAATCTACTTGTGGCTCAGGATAAAAACAAGTTTTAGGGACTATTGCAGCTAAGCTCGCCTGTCCATAAAAAGCAACTGCCAGAGAAAGTAAGCTCTGCTTTTGATCACTAGCTACTAGGCGTTGAGCTACTTCCTTTTGTATCATCAAAGTCAGACTTTTAGGAGCTGGTTTAAAATTCATAAATTTCTGAATAAATTTACCAGTCAAATAATAAGGAATATTAGCCACAATCTTATATTCTAGTACTCCATATTTAGATAATATTGCTTGCCATTGTTGTTCTTGTAAAGATAAAATGTCCTGCCAGATTATTTCTAAATTAGGACTAACTTTAGCAATTTTAGCCAAAGCTTGCTCAAAATTTTTATCAAGCTCTAAGGCAAGCACCTGTTTAACTTGGCTGGTCAAACTAGCTGTTAAGGCTCCTAACCCTGGGCCAACTTCTAAAACTAAATCGCTTGGACTAAGATCAGCTGTATCAATGATTTCTTCTAAAACTGAATCATCAATTAAAAAATTTTGGCCCCTTAATTTATTTGGGGTCAAATTATATTTTTTTAATAAAAATTTTAATTCTTCAATATTCATATTTATAACAACATATATAATAAGGTCATAGCACCAGCAATAACAAAAGTCATTTTAAAAGCTAAAATATCTTGACCAATATAAGATAACAAAATATAAATCAAGGCAATGGCGAGTAACTTACCAATTACTAAACTCATCTCAAAAAAAACAACATTACTCATAATATGATGATGCTGGTCTGCTTTTAGGACTTTAGCACGTTCATAAGTAATAGTAGTTAAAGGCACTGCAATAGTATTTTTACCTAATCTAGAAAAAGTGTCTAAAAAGAAGATACCAGTAGCATTTACTACAAAAATCCTAATAAACCAAGCTAAAGAATAAAAAACACTGCCTAAAGCCAGCACCCGATGTTTAATACCTTTGTCTGATAATTTACCAATATAGAGAGTAATAATAGTGGTAACTAACGTAGCCAAAGCAACAATTAAGCCAGTATCTAAAACATTGCTAATAACAATAGAAATAAAAATTGGCCAAATTACTAAAACTACAAATTCCTCACCAAAACCTAGATAAGCAATTAGTGATTTACGATTTTGTTTGCTAAACAAGTTTTTGAAAACATTAGTATAAGAAAAATCCCCTGCTTCAAAATTTTCTTTAGTTACTAAAGTAGGAATATTAGAAGCAAAAAATATCAAGGAAACAACTACAAATAAAGTTGCATAACCTAAAGTAGAAATAATCAAGCCCGCTAAAGCAGGTCCAACAATATAAACCAAAGAAGTGACAACAGTCATGGCACTAACTTCTCTGCCCTGCTCATTTTCATTAGAAAATCTAGCAAAGTTAGCATGATAAGCTGGCCAGTAGAAAGTCTTTTGCAGAGTATAAATCAAAGCAACTATATAAAATAGCGATGAGTAGTCTTTGATTAAATACAAGCCAATATAGAAAAAGGCATATAAACAAGTGCCTAATAAAAGACTAACTTCATAGCCATATTTTTTAGAAAATTTAGCGCCCAGTGGCATCATTAACACATAACCAATATAAGTCACTAAATAAAAAAGTAGTATCTTTTGTAGAGAATAACCAATTTGATATAAATAAATTGGCTCCCAAAACATCACCATAGCTAAAGCAAAATTAACCATAGTGGTAGAAATATAAAGCTCTTTTATTTGACGTTTGACTGATTGAGGTAGCCACGTCCTAAATAAGCCTAAATGCAACATTTTTACCCTGTTAAATAAATTTAATTAATAAAAAGTAAAAAAATATTTTATCAAATATACTTTAATTATAACACATAAACCTACACTTATTAAATTTAATTTTTTAAAGTCATACTTTAAAAAATTATTTAACAGGGTAAATTTTTATTTAAATAATTCTAAATTAATTGCCAAAGCACCCTGCCTTAAAATTTCTGCACCATCTTGAGAACATTTAATCATAGTGGTAGCTGGTTGATCTAAGAGATCACCAACATTAATAAATAAATCAGGCTGAAATTTACTAGTAGCAAATTGCTCTTTGACGCTAGCCACTGTAAAACTAGAAGATTTTCCCGAAATATTAGCAGAAGTAGCAGTTAGCGGACAAGCCAAAAGCGAAGCAATTGTCTGGGCTAAAGGATAACTAGAAACTCTTAAAGCTAAAAACCTATCAAAATGGGCTTGCCAATGATGATGTTTAAAAGGCAAAACCAAAGTCAATGGCCCTGGCCAATATTGACTAGCAAGTTGTCTAGCTAAAACACTAAAATCTACCAAAGAGCTAGCATAAACAAAATCCGAAACGATTACTGGCAAATGCTTGCTGCTATCTCGTCCTTTAATTTGATAAATTTTTTGAACAGCCTTAGCACTAAAAAAATCTGCTCCTAAGCCATAAGAAGTTTCCGTAGGATAAACTATAACGCCATCGTTTTGTAAAACTTCTAAAGCAGTCTGTAAAACTGCAATCCGATTGCTTGAATTTAAAATGATCTCTTGCATAATTAGTTAGCGACAATGCTAATAATCTTATTTTTGATATAGATAAATTTTTGAACACTCTTATTATCTAAAGATTTTAAGACCTTATCCCTTTGTAAAATAGTTTGTTTTAACTTTTCATCTATTTCTGTATCTATGGCTAGTTCAATAGTATCACGCAATTTACCGTTAATTTGAATTGCTACTGTTATTGTCTTATTTTTTAATAAGTCATTATTGTAAATCGGCCATTTGGCTAAACTAATACTACTCTCATGATCTAACTGCCATAATTCCTCACTGATATGAGGAGCAAATGGCGACAATAAAATCAATATACTATGCCACGAAGATTCTGTTATTTTAGTTTGCTTATCAAAATGGTTTATTAAAATCATTAGCTGGGAAATAGCTGTATTAAACCGCATGTTCATAATATCCTCGCCAATTTTTTTAATACTTTGATGCAAAATACGTTCACTATCTTGATCTTGTTTAAATTGAAGATCTTTTTTAGTTTGCAATTCCCAAACTCTGTTTAAAAATCTGACCAAACCAGCTACACCCTTATCATCCCAAGCAATTGATTGATCAAATGGTCCCATAAACATAATATACATGCGCAAAGCATCAGCTCCGTATTTGGCTATATATTCATCAGGATTTACCACATTGCCCTTAGATTTTGACATTTTGACATTACCTTCACCCAAAATCATTCCTTGGGCAGTGCGCTTTTTATAAGGCTCATCACCCACTGCTTTTGGTATTACTCCAATATCATACAAAAATTTAAAAATAAAGCGAGAATACAAAAGATGTAAAGTAGTGTGTTCATTACCGCCATTGTACCAATCTACTGGCAACCAATATTTAATTTTTTTTGGGTCAGCTAATTTTTTTTCATTTTTATTATCAACATATCTGACAAAATACCAATTAGAACCCGCCCAATTAGGCATAGTGTCCGTTTCACGCTTAGCTTTAGCGCCACATTTAGGACAAGTAGTGTTTACCCAATCATCAATAACAGCCAATGGCGACTGGCCTTCTGGACCAGGTTTAAAATCTTTGACTTCTGGTAATTTAATCGGCAAATCGCTTTCTTTAACTGGCTGCCAGCTGCATTTTTCACAAAAAACCATCGGAATCGGCTCGCCCCAATAACGTTGTCTAGAAAAAATCCAATCATGCAAACGATAATTAACCGTGGCCTTCCCGATTTTATTTTTCTTTAGCCAATTAACAATCTTTATTTTAAAATCATCAACTGTAAGTCCAGTAAATTGACCGGAATTAATCATTACTCGACCATTAAGAGCTGGATAAGCTTCTACTTCCAAATCCCCACCTTCAATGACTGCTATCATTGGCAGCTGATATTTTTTAGCAAACTCCCAATCTCTTTGATCATGAGCTGGCACAGCCATAATAGCACCCGTGCCATAATTCATAGTTACGTAGTCAGCTACAAAAAGAGGTATCCGTTCTTTACTAGCTGGATTAATTACTTGAATGCCTTTTAACTGCACTCCAGTTTTAGCCTTGCTTAAACTTGCCCTTTCTAAATCAGATTTAAGAGTTGCTTGCTTAATATATTCTTGAACTTCTTTTAGATTTTCAATCTGTTTAGATAATTTATTAATAATCGGATGTTCAGGCGCCACCACCATAAAAGTCACGCCAAACAAAGTATCCGGTCTAGTGGTAAAAACTTTTAATTTTTCTGCTGTGTCAGCAATTTCAAAATCAATCTCTGCACCTTCTGACCTGCCAATCCAATTTTTTTGTTGAACCTTAATCTGCTCTAGAAAATCGACTTTATCTAAGTCATCAATCAAACGATCAGCATATTTGGTAATTCTTAGCAGCCATTGCTCTTTTTCTTTTTTAACAACTTCACTGCCACAACGCTCGCAAACACCATTAACCACCTCTTCGTTAGCCAAGCCAATCAAACAAGAAGTGCACCAATTAATATTTTCTTTAGCTTTATAGGCTAAACCCTGCTCCCATAATTTAATAAAAATCCATTGTGTAAAGCGATAATACTCGGGGTCAGTGGTTTCTAAAAACCGAGACCAATCAAAACTATAGCCAGCTGCTTTTAGCTGACGAATAAAATTATCAATATTTTTTCTAGTTGTTTCCTGAGGAGGAATATTTTTTTTAATAGCGTAATTTTCAGCTGGCAAACCAAAAGCATCCATACCCATTGGATACAAAACACTTTTACCTAAAAAACGCTGATAACGACTAATAACATCCATAGCCGTATAAGAGCGCAAATGTCCGGCATGCAAACCTTCGCCAGAAGGATAAGGAAACTCAACTAGCGCATAAAACTTATTATCATTTTTCTCATTAGCCTGAAAAGTATTATTGTCAGCCCAGTATTTTTGCCACTTGGCTTCAATTTGATTAGCTTGATATTGATTAATTTTATCCATAAATTTTGCAAAATATAGAATTATTTTAACATTTTAAAGCTTAAAAATCAATGCGATAAGCATTAAGCAAATATTGACTAAAATACTAATTTTTATTATGATATTAGTTAGTTTACTAATAGTATTTAAAATAGATTATATTAGTATTTTTATTAAAAAAATTCTTACTAAATTAGCGATCCGCTTAGCCGATGGCTTTATTTGGGCAAAAAAAAGATCTCCCAAAGCTCTACGTCCTCTGAGTAAGGCTTTATTTGTAATTACTAAATTTACCCTACTGCCAATTATTTTATTGATTTACAAAAATATTGTCTTAATCAAAATTAAATTAAAAGGATTTAATTTACGTAATGCTAATTATATAAAATTTTTTAAACGCATTTTCCCTGGCGTAGTGGTGGCTTTGATTTTTATTGGCACTACTACTCAAAATATTTTTGCTAAAGATTACAATACTGAAGAATATGCTAATCATACCTTATTATCATCTTTAATCAGAGCCGATGAAACCCAGTGGAGTGAAATTATTGAAGATTCAGAACCCGCTAAAGCTAATAATGAAAGCAATAATTTTTTAGCTGAGCAAGGAAATTTACAAGAAATTGTTTACAATGATCCTAGTAACCCCAGCGAAACTAATAATAATGATACAGGTGGTATTTCTGCTGATGCTACCAGCCTAGTAGTCGGTCCAGAAGAAAATGAACCTAGCGTTATTACTCGTACTACTAATATTCAATATACAGTAGAAACAGGCGATGTCTTAAGTACTATCGCTGATAAATTTAATATTACGGTCAACACTATTCTCTGGTCTAATAATCTAACTTGGACTTCAGTTATTAAGCCTGGACAAAAATTAACCATACCGCCAGGCTCTGGTATTAATCACGATGTAGTGCGTGGCGACACGATTGCTTCAATTGCCAAAAAATACCAAGCTGATGCCCAAAAAATTATTAGCGCTAATGGACTGGCTAGTGCCAGCGATATTCAAGTTGGCGATCTTATTTTTATACCAGAAGGTGTCAAGCCAACTCAGATTGTTTCTTCTTATAAACCACCTAAGAATAGCGAAAAACCACAAACTGGCAACGCCTATAGCGATGAATATGTTCCTCCAGCTACGACTGCCGCTACTGGCACTAAATTATTGTGGCCCGTCTTAAGTCATCGTATTACTCAATATTATAGTTGGCGTCATACTGGCTTAGACGTTGGCGATAAGGTTGGTAATCCTATTTATGCTGCTGAAGACGGCAAGGTAGAAAGATCAGGCTGGTCCAATGGCTACGGCTACAACGTAATTATTAATCATGGCAATGGCGTACAAACACTCTATGGTCATGCTAGCAAACTATTGGTTAAAGCTGGCGACACTGTTTCCCGAGGACAAACCATAGCTTTGATAGGATCAACTGGCTGGTCAACTGGACCCCATCTACACCTAGAAGTAAGGGAAAGTGGTGTTAGGAAAAACCCATTAAACTATATTAAATAAAATATCTTCAAAATATAAAACCAGCCCTGCGCCATACGGTGCAGGGCTGGTTTTTAAATACCCTTTAATTTACATGGGCAAGCTTTCCAAAAGTCCCGACCCTAATGGATTGTAACCATTTTCTATTTCTTCTGCATCCGAATAGCCGTCGCCATCTGTATCTACCTTATCAACATCGGTACCATAGAGATCTTCTTCAAAATCTAAAAGGCCGTCGCCATCTGTATCTACTGACATGTCTAAATTAGTTTCATCAAATTGTAAATAATTTTCTGGTGAAAAAAATTGTGACATTATTTTATTAGAAAAATCTAAAAATTTAATCGTGGGTTCTGGCTTAGTTACCGTTTGAGCATTAGCTTCACTAACTTCATAATTTAAAACAATGTCAAATTGACGACTACCAAAATCATCTTTAAAAGTAATATCCAAAGCCTCAACGTTAATTTCTTGAATAAATCTAGTCTTAGTATTTATCCAAACCGAAACTTTAGCTACTTCCAAAAACTTAGCAAAAAAACTTTTTTCATCATCTGTCATCTTGTTATCATACATCAACTCATCGATAGTCTTGACAAGATCATTCAATTTGCCTGGTGCTACACTATAATCAAATTTTCTAATCTGCCCAGAAGGTGTTGGTTTATTTTCGCGAGTATCTTTGTAAGTAAAAAAATTTTGTTCTGTAACTCGTTTAAAAAACTCTTCTTCTTTTTTCTGGCTATCTTGCAAATATTCCTCTACTGATTTATTAGCGTCAGCCGCATTACTCTCGCTAATCCATTTATCAATATCATTGATACTTATCTCTACCCACTCCTCTCCTAAATCAAGTGGATTTTGTAATGAAGGAATTTCTAATTTATTTAGCTCCGGCTTTACATAAATATCCTGATCAATTTTTTTAAAAAAAGTATTAAAATCAAAGCTAATATCTTTAGTATTTAAAGTTAATTTAACTTGCCCGCTAGCTTGATTGCCTGACTGGTGATTATTATAAATAACACCCAAACCAGCCCCCTCTAAAGAAACACCATCGCCTAAACCTAAAAAATCTTGATTACTACTCAGGCCTTTTTCATCCAAAATATCATGCAATTTTAAGCTAAAACTAACATTTTCCTTATAATTTTCCCAGGTAGGCAAATTTGCACCTTTATTTAGCCACAAACCCTGACCATAAGCCACATAAAACCAAGCCCCACCTCCTAAAAATAATAAAATCAGGACAATAATAATGATTGATTTAATACTAAAACTTCTTTTAATCTTAGTAGCTTGATTAACACGCTTGGCTAGCCCTGGGTCCAAAGAAACACCGGGCATGCCTAATGGCTTACCAGATATAGGCATCGTACTAACTGGTATTAATTCTGGACTACTCTCAGTCGGCGGATTTGGTATTTGCGTTGATTGATTTAAAGTTTCCATAAATAAATTAATTATTTTTTAAACGTACATAAAAAAAGAAAGTAACTAAAGCCCACATATAAAGTGCTGGTAGCCAAGACCACATCCACCAAATAGTAAAACCGGATAAACAAGCTATTAGCACTATCATTTGAAATTTTTCCGTAGAAGTAAACTTTTCATTAATACTAATAATTGATAAACACCAAGCTAGCGACATAAATAAAATTACCAAAGTATCTACTCGATAATTTTTAATAATATACTCGCCCCAATATTTAATAATTATTAAATACACCAAAGCCACAAAAGAATTTAGAAAAAGTCCATAAATATCAGTTGCTTCTGCATTACGTTTGACCAAGGAATCATAAATAAGCTCAAGCAAAGAGCCTATCAAAAAATAAAAAACAAGTGCCACTAATATTGCCACTAAAATAAAAAATAAATACGGCCAGTATTGCTGCAATAAATTTAAAAAATATTCCTGATTAATCATTAATTTAATCTCCAAATAGTAAAATTTAAGAAACTGGCAAAACTAACCCACAGTAGATATGGAATTAATAAACTAGCTGCCAATTTATTAATTGGCCAAAATTTAACTATAATAATTAAAATAAAAAACCACAAGAAAACAATCTCTGCTAGCGCCAATCCTGGATTCTGTAGACCAAAAAATAGAACTGACCATAAAACATTAGCCAAAAGATGCACATAAAAAAACCACAAAGCTGATTTCTTTAGTTTAGATTTGCTCTGTCTAATATAATAAACTGATATTCCCATTAAAATAAAAAGTAAGGTCCAAACTGGTCCAAACCAACTACTAGGTGGATTCCAACTAGGTTTGTTTAAAAACTGGTACCAACTAGCGATATTGGGTGTAGTAAAAATTGAGCCAATAGCTCCAGCCGCTAAACAAAGACCAATGCTCAAAATTAAACTTAAGGCTGATTTTTTATCCATATAATAAATAATTACTCTAATATTATAACATTTTTTAAAATAAAATAAAAACGACCCAATTTCTTAACTTAAAGACTGGATCGTTTTAAAATAATAACTAAGGTCGAGCTATGTACCATAATTTATTAATGCCTTGTCCTAAGACATCGCCCATTTTTTTATCTTTGCTATAATAATACAAGGGCTGACCATTATAAGTTATCTGAACTTGACCATCATTACGTTCAATAGCACCTAAAACACCACTCAAGCCAAGCCCTAAAGCCATATCAGCTTCATTTAAAAGTGGCGGCCAATCTTTACTACAAGTGTCCAAACACTTACTTTGACCAGCACCATCATCTTTGAAGGTATATAAAGTCAGACCTGATTTATCTACTAAATAATTTCCTAGAATTTCATCACTATTTACTAATATTACTATATTGCTAGCAGCTGGCTCTGTTTGGTATAAACTGGTAATAATTGATTTATTTAACTTAGCTGAGAATAATAATAAGGCTGAGCCAATGACTAAAAAATATAAAGCCATAATTGGCCAAAAGTGAGCTTGTTTCTTTTTATTATTTTGCATAAATATTTATTAATATTCTAATTATACCACTTTTTGCCTAATAAAAAAATACCGCTTTAGCGGTATTTTTATTTTATTTTTTATCTAGTAATTTAACCTTCAACCTCCACTTTAAAGCCGCCGACAGCCATACGCTTCATATCAAATGGCATTTGAATATCGGTATTGTCTTTATACTTTTCGCTCATTTCGTCCATTACTTTTTTAGTTACCTCGTCCCGATGTTCTTTGGATTTATAAACAATAAATGAAAACCAAACGGTCTCGTCTGAATTTGCTTTTGCTAATTCAGTAAAGGCAAGCGACTTTATCCCACCCATCTCTTTTGCTCCTAAATCATCACCTATACACTCATAGTACTCGAGGGCACCATGTTTCATCCACATATCTCTTCCCTCGCTTGCCATTTTTTTATATTCTTCGGTTTTGTCTCTTGGAACTACCAATACAAAACCATCTATATATTTTGTCATAATGTTTAATTTATTACCTGTTAATAAAATTTATCTTGGCGGAGGCGGAAGGATTCGAACCTTCGATCCCTTTGGGGGATAACACTTTTCGAGAGTGCCCCATTCAACCACTCTGGCACGCCTCCTAGTAATCCTAAGAATATTTAATTTTACTTGTAAAGTCAAATACTATGATTTATACTTAATAAGAAGAGGCTAGCTAAATTTACTTTAATAAACATAGTCTCCGCACCAGCACAACCTTAAGGAGAAGGCATGCTACTGCTTGTCACTCTAGCTCACCCTCGGATCTTTTACAAAGTCGTAAACGCTAAAATCTATCAAATCACATTGCCCAGCGGCCAATATATTTTCCGCAAAATTATTAACCCTATTAACCCAGAACTCAAGGATTGGCTTATCCTAGACGAGCCTCAACTTATCAACACTGATTTTTCAGCCAATGATATTATTGGCGCATGTTATGAATATATGATGTTTTGGTGCCAGACACCAAGTTTGTTTGCCTTTAACGATATGATAATCGCCATGGAAGAACTTGCTACTGTAGCTGTAGCCAATGATCAATCAGAAGGTATAATCCTACAGCCAGCTAAATTAGCTAAAATCATACACCTACCACCAAATTACCCTCCCTTTGCCCGAGTACCCAAGAGACATCAATTTAAAACTTACGTTACGACTCCGATAATCATCGGAAGGAGAAAATGGAACCCGGCCGCGCGCCGAATCATGAGTTGCTCTTAAGCAATATATCCTTCCCTGCCGCCGGACTAGGCTTCGGCGGCTTTTTTATAAAAAAATAGCCGGGTCGGCTATCATAAAATCTTTATTAATTATTTAATGACTTTCTCAAAACTCGTGCCTCTCGACTCGCTATGCTCGCTCGAGACATTCGACTACTAATAATAAATAATTTTATTAGCTGGCCGAAGGCCATGAGCGAAGTTTTACGAAGTAAAACGGAGTCGAATGGTGCCGAAGGGGAGATTTGAACTCCCACGACCTTTCGATCACACGGCTCTGAACCGTGCGTGTCTACCAAATTCCACCACTTCGGCATATCAATAATTTAACCAGCAAAATTATACTACTATAAAACTCGCTAGTAAAGACCGCAGACCCAATTAGCTTGCCTAAAAATATAAATAACAAAAAACCTCCTGGCTTAGGAAGTTTTTTGATTAAGATCAATTTCTAAATAATCAAATGGTTCTCCAAAATTATACCAATTATCCAAACGACGAATAAATGCCACTGCTGGCAACTTTTGCAAACGCTGGCTAAGGCCAGTCGAAACTCGAACATGCATACTAATCTTATCAAAACCTTTTTGTTTAGCAATTTTTATCAGTTCATGAAAAACTAAGTTGGCCAAACCTAAGCCCCGATGCCCAATTTTAATAGCTATTGAATCTATATATAGAGCCTTATCGTCTAAAACAAAATCCTTATCGTACTTTATTAAATCTGGGTACTCATCATTATGTGGCACAGACGCAAGGTAGCCAACAATTTGCTCATTATTAAAAATTAATAAATGGATACCTTTTTTATTTGAAATAATTGTTTTTATTTCCTCTGGACTAGACTGCATCAGCGGCGGAAAAACTTCCCTTTCTACAGCCAATATTTGCTCTAGGCTAATTTCACTAAAATCATGCAATTGTTTAATACTGTCAATAGTATTTATCTTTTTTTTAATCATATATTATCGTTAAGTATCTGCAGACTACCTTGATTATAATACAAAAAATAAACTGATTTATCTTTTGATTGTTCTAATAATTTATCTTTAAACTCTAAAAAAATACGATCGCTTACAAAGGTATCATAATTATAACCCCATAATTCAAAAACTAAATCCTCGCCATAATAAGCAGCTTGCGGACCAGTAATTAATTTTTCTTTATTAAAAGTATGCCCTAAAAATTGATTAAGCTTATCTCTTTTTTCCCAAACAAATAAATCAGCTTCTTTGTTGTTTTTATTTAAAAGTAGATGAATAGGTAAAGATTTAATTTTTAATTTATGACCTGGATAGTACAAATCGATAGCTGGAGCCACCGCATTACGCAAGATTTGTGCTCCTTCTAAATTATCCGGCAGATAAACAAAATAAATTTCACTTTCTTTTTGTGTATCAATTTTTTGTCCAAATTCTAAAATTATATTTTTGGAAATTTGAGACGCGGCTAGCCAAGTTTTATTCTTTTGATAAAGTAAAGCAGCAGAGCCAGCTACTACTAAAACTAATAAAAATACCACCGACTTGTGATAAATTAGCTGCCATTTGGCCAAAAAGTAAGCTAAAATTGCTATTAAAAATAATATCGGTAAATAAACGTATCTTTCCCCTTCATTATTCATTGGGTTAGGAGCTAGAGATAAATAAGGTATTAAAATTACTAAAAATAATAAAATATAAGGCAAAATATTTTTAATTTTTTGCCGCAAAATATAAATTAAACCAGTGGCGATAATTAAACTTAGGGGCAATATTATTTTTAAATGATTCTTAGCTAAAGAAAATAAAAATACTCTAAAATCCCCCGAGCTAAAAAAGGTAAATAATAAATAATAAAAATTTTCTAAATATATTTTAAAGTTAAAGTCCAGCTGACTACGTCCATAATAGCCAAATAAAATGCCCGTAGTCTGGTAACGCCAATATAAATAAAAGAATGATATTATAAAATAACCAAAAATTAAATAAAAAAACTTAGTCTTACTAAACCAAGTCTTATTTTTCTTAAGTTCAATAAAAAACCAAATCAAAATAAATAATGGTAAACTAATGGCAATTTCTTTAGCGCCCAAGGCTAAGACAAAGGATAACAAAGATAAAAAATAAATAAACCATTTTTTATTTTCTCTAAATCTTAACCACAAATAAAAAGTTAACAGAAAAAAGAAAGTAGCTAGTATATGTGGAATAGCCGCAATCCAAGCAACTGCTTCGGCATTATTAAAATAAACAGTAAATAACAAGGCGCTAATAATAGCTATTTTATTTGCAAATAATTTTTTAATAACTAAATAAAATAAAAATATATTAGCAAAATGAAAAAATAAACTAAATAAATGGTAAGGTAAAGGATTTAAGTGTCCCCATTGATAGCTCAAATAATAAACTAAGTTAACCAAAGGTCCAAAGCTACCACCCTGATGAGAGCCTGCGTAGTTAGTAACAAAAAAATTTAGCGGATTACGATGAACACTTACAGCCAACCACTCAAAATCATCTGATACAAAAAAAGCTTGCAAAATCGGATAATACAAGGCAAGGGTCAATAAAAAAAAGGCGCTAAAAAATAGAACTGTTTGATAACGATAAATTAAATTCTTTAATTGCATCTATATAAAATAATTTGGTGGACCGTACCCCGTCTTTGGCGGGGCGACCTGTTCTATTTTTTATTTCATTTGGTGGACCGTGGGAGAGTCGAACTCCCGACCTCTGCAATGCGAATGCAGCGCTCTAGCCAACTGAGCTAACGGCCCTAAAATGGTCGGGGTGAGAGGACTTGAACCTCCGACCTCGTCGTCCCGAACGACGCGCGCTAGCCAACTGCGCCACACCCCGCCTAAAACTATCTAATTCTAGCAAAAATAATAGTTTAACTCAATAAAAAAACCACCCTTTTAGTGATTCACTATAATATAATAAACAAACAATTTTGTAAATAAATATCTTAGTCGATAGCACAAAGAATTGTGCTACCTAAAAAACATTTATTTCTTAGCTAATTTGCCAAGACTGGCCAAAACATAAATAGCAGATAAGCCAACTAAACCGTAGACAATACGAGCTAGTAATGACATTTCTCCTAAAAGAGTAGCCACTAAATCAAAATTAAAAGCCGCTACTAGGCCCCAATTTAATCCGCCGACAATAAGCAGGATAAAAAATAGCCAGTCTAAACCACTTAAATTTTTCATAGTTTTTTTCTTTATGTTAATTAATAAAGAGCTTTAATATTTATATTATAACACAAAATAGCTCTAATGAAAATTAAGCTTTATTTTACAAATAAACCAATAACTTTATCCCAAACGCTTTTTACCATTAAAATTGCTCCCAATACCATCAAGATTGAGCCAACAGCCAAACGCAAATCAATTTTTTCACTTAAAAAAATGCCTGCCAAAATAACAACAAAAACTAAACTTAAACGATCCAAGGCTTGCACTTGACCAGCGTCAGCCTTAGATAAGGCATAAAAATAAAACAGCCATGATATCACGCCAGCTAAAGCTCCTAATACAATAAATAACAAAGCATTACCATTAATAGTGTTTAATTTAGCAAACTTGCCTGTTAAAGCCGAAAAAACTATCAGGAATAAAGACATGACTATAACTCTAACTGTAGTAGCTAAATTAGAATCAATGTTAGCTAAACCCTTTTTACTAAAAATAGTAACTAAAGCGGCAAAAAAGGCTGATAAAATACCAAAGATGATCCAAGTAGGCATAAATTTATAATAAGTTTTATTAAAAAATATTTTTTAAGACTCTAGCTGTCAAATACTCCACGGGCGCATGATTGTCAGTAAAAACCATGGCCTTAGAAAAATCAAATTTATTTAAGTCAATTTCTTTAGTAAGTAGCGGCAAAATAATATCTTTATCTTCTTTACTAAGATCTAAATTTTGCCAATCAATTTTTTTATCACTATTATATCCCAAAAAAACTATATTTTGTGTACCGGTATTTTCTGGAGATTCAGCTGCAAAAAAATAACTATTAGGAAAAACTGACTGGAAAGTTTTTATTTCTGACAAAATAAATTTCGATTCCTCGCCTGCTAAATCACCGATTAAATTAGCCATAAAAATACCATCGCTACTCATCTTATTTTTTGCAATTTCAAAAAACTCCTTAGTGGTAAAATGAGCCGGCACTGATAAACCATTATAAACATCACTAAATATAAAATCATATTCTTTATCAGCATCATATAAAAACCTACGACCATCATCAGTAAAATTATGTAATCGATCAGATTTAACTAGGCCAAAATATTTTTGAGCCAGTTCAAATAAAGACGCCTCTACTTCTGAAACATCCACTTCTGCCTTAGGTAAATCGCGCAACATTATTTTTGGTATCGAATAAGCCCCGCCGCCTATCACTAAAGTATTTATAATATCTGTTTTTAAAAATTTATGCAAAAGATAATATTTTGAATAATCAAAAACCAAATCATCAGAGTCTAAAAAAGTAGCACTAGAACTTGCTCTATCCTGCATCAAAACCCTAACTTTCTTTCCCTGGTATTCCCTATCAAAAACGGAATATTTGGCATATAAGCCATCATAACTATAAATAATATTATTATTCTCTACGCCTACTAACATTATAACTGAGGCAATCAACAAAAGATTCAAAATAAATATTTTAAAAAGCGTTTTTTTGGCTAAGCCTAATTTAATGAGCGGTAATAAACCTAATAATATCAATGCTATAGCTACTCCTAATATTATTTGATTAATACCAAAATGAGGAATTAAGAAAAAACCAGTAAATAAACTACCAAAGATACTACCTAAGGTAGACCAAAAAAATATTTCTCCGCTAATGCTACCTATGCCCTTGTCCGGAAAATATTTTTCCTGCAGCTTGATAGTAAAGGGCGACAAAGTACCTAATATCAGGCTAGGTATAAAAAATAAAATTACTGAAAAAATCAAAGGACCCGAGATCATTGGTAGTTTGTAGCCGATGTAGGGTAAGAGAAATAATGTTAATAAGTGCAAAACAATCACGCTAAAACCACTAAGCAAAATAATCGAATAAAAAAACTTTTCTGTCGGATATTTATCGGCTAATTTTCCACCAAAAAAATAACCTAAACTCAAAGCCGCTAAAACTACTCCAATCACACTAGACACTGTATAAATCGTACTGCCATAATATGGAGACAAGATACGAGTCGCAACCACTTCAATAACCAAGACGCAAGCTCCAGTTAAAAATACTACAAAAGGCAAAACGTATTTTTTTAAATTAATCATCAACTATTTTATTTAATATTAATAAATCTGGAGCAGGTAACGGGACTCGAACCCGTGACCTCTTCCTTGGGAAGGAAGCATTCTACCAACTAAACTATACCTGCTGAATTAACTCCGTATATAAATAAACTTTTCTGTAATAAAAAATTAGCATAAGTATGGTGGGTATAGATGGACTTGAACCATCGACCCCGACTTTATAAGAGTCGTGCTCTAACCGACTGAGCTATATACCCTCGATAATTACTATGCTAATTATAATTAAACTATGATGTTTTGTGAAGATGTTTAAAACGTGTGCAATAATTTCAATTTTTCCTGCAAACCATTTATTACTAATTGACGAGTATTGTCTAGATCTTTTTCTACTATAAAACGGACAAAACGTCGATTACCAGTAGCTACCAAATCTTTACTTAAATCCAAAGCATTAACATTACTAGCTGTATACAACCAAACTTCAGTTTTACTAAAATCTAATTGATAAAAAATTGTAGCTACCAAAACATTCGGCGTAGACAAAATCAAATCTCTGACTAACTCTTGCAAATCCATAGGCAAAGCCTCAACTTCATTGTGCTGCAAATAAGAACTAATAATAGCATCTTGTTTTTGCAAACGTGATAATACTTTGCCCCAATTTTTTAAAGTTTTTATATCTTTAGTCCGATATAAAGCTTCTATTATCTGCTGACGCTCCGCCCCTTTAATAAGCAATAAACTGGCTAACTCTAATACTTGCGGCGTCACTTGCATTGATTGAAAACTATTGGTAGCTGCTATCATGCCTCCTAAAATACAAGTAGCTAAATCCTTAGTAAGATGTTTTTGTAAAGCATAATAACTAATTTCAGCAATGGAAGTAGCTTTTGGATCTATAATATTAAGTTGTCCAAAATTTTCATTTAATATCTGCCGATCAATATTTATTATAGGCACCTGCTCAAAAAAATGACGATTATCTTGATAGACAGAGCCTAATGATTCTAAATCAACTGCCCCTAAAGCTAAAATTAAATTATATTTATAGTCGCCTATTTCTGCTTTTAAATCATTGCTACTAAATACTCCCCCCTCGGGCACAATATCAATGATTAACTCGCTGTCATTAATATCATAACTCAATTGTTTAACTTTAGTTTTAGTTACATCTAATTTAATCTTAAATTTATTAAGATCACTAATTGTGTCTGTAAGTGTGAAAGTGCTTGGTAAAAATTTCAAATCTGATTTACCACCAATCAAAACTACATCCGCTTGCTTTTTTTGATTTATCAAAAAAGTCTGCCAAGCTGCTGCACTACAGGTTACATCAATATTAGGGTCAGTGGGGCCAACAATCAAGATGTGCTGACCATTATTTAATAATCCACTTAATTCTTTGAGTGGTAATTCCATAAATTATTGCCAAAATGACATTTAAATTTATAATAAAACATTAGCTTTGTCAAGAATTTTAAGATCTATAAACAAACACAAAGAGCCTGCTAGATTAGCATTGACCCTGTTAAATCCCATACTAGATTTATTAAGAAATAAATAAATTAAAATAAACACAAATATTACTTTTAAAATAAAGGAAAGTCTTTCTTATGGGAAGCTAAACGCCAAGCGTTTAGCTATTTAACAGGGTTGACTTTTTTGCCTAAATTTAGTAGAGTTAGAGCAAATTTAAAGCTAATTAGGCAGAAATCAAGCTTTAATTAAGCTCAAAAAGCTAATTCTTAACCTAAACAAATAATGAATACTTCAGTACTAGCTCGACAACTTAAAGTAACTACAGCTGAACTCTTGGAAAAATTACCAAGTTTAGGTTTTGATATTGGTGCCAAGGCTATTAAAATTGATGATCGCTTGGCTCCAAAAATTATCGACGCTTGGAAAAGAGCTGAAAAAAAAGAAGCTTTTAAAAAAGAGCTTTCTAAAGTAACTGAAATTAGGGATAAAGGAAAAAATGATACCAGCGCTATTCAAAAAGAAGTAGCTATTGCCGATACTATCATTGTCAAAGATATGGCTCAAGCTATGAATTTACCAGTCGCTAGATTAATGGCCGAATTAATGAAAAATGGCGTCATGGTATCTTTAAATGAAAAGATAGATTTTGACACTGCTACTATTATCGCTGAAGATTTAGGCTTTAAAGTAACTAGAAAAAACACTAATGAAAACGAGCAAGAAATCAGCTCTAAAGAAAAATTAAGCGAATTACTATCACACCGACAATCGGCAGATGCCAAACCTCCAGTGGTAGTTGTCATGGGACACGTTGATCATGGAAAAACTAAATTACTTGATGCCATTAGACAAACTAACGTTGTTGCCTCTGAAGCTGGTGGCATTACCCAGCATATTGGCGCTTATCAAGTAACAACTCACAATAGGCTTATTACTTTTTTAGATACTCCTGGGCACGAAGCTTTTAAAGCTATGCGTTCTCGTGGTGGCCAAATAGCTGATATTGCTATTTTAGTTATTGCTGCTGATGATGGTCTGCAACCACAAACCTTGGAAAGCTTAAGCGTTATCCAAAAAGAAAAATTACCATTTATTATTGCTATTAACAAAATAGATAAAGCTGGCGCTAATTTAGACCGCGTTAAACAAGAATTAAGCGAGCTAAACCTAACACCTGAAGACTGGGGCGGTAGCACTATTTGTCAGCCTATTTCCGCTCTTAAAAAAGAGGGTATTAATGAATTATTAGACTTGATTCTACTAGTAGCTGATATGGAAAATCTCAAGTCTGGTAGTGATGGCGCTGCTATTGGTACCATTATTGAATCAAATATCAATAAAAATGAAGGTCCAGTAGCCACTATCTTGGTTCAGGCTGGCACCCTAAGAATTGGCGACATATTTATAGTTGGCAACATTCCTGGCAAAATCAAAACCCTAAAAGATTGGACCGGTAAAAACGTAACGTCTGCCACGCCCGCTATGCCTGTTAAAATTTTGGGGCTCAAACAATTGCCTCAGGTTGGAGAAATTTTAGAAGTAGTTAATGATAAAAAACTTTATCGTGAAAAAATAAAAAATTTATCTAGCTCCCAACTCCATCGTCCTGCTGGTCTTACTAAAATTAATAGCAACGAAGACAATGATACTGATGTTAATTCTTTAAATATTATTATTAAATCTGACGTTTTGGGCTCAGCTGAAGCTATCGAAGAATCTCTAAATAAAATCGATATACCTGGCGCTCGTGTCAAAATCTTAAAAAAAGGATTAGGCCTAATTAATGAATCTGATATCTTAAATGCCAGTGCTACTAATGCCTTAGTAATTGGTTTTCATATTAAAGAAAATAAAAATATTCAAAGTCTAGCTATTGAAAAAAAAGTTACCGTCCTCTACTTTGATATTATTTATAAATTACTCGAAGACTTAGAAAGTCGCCTTAAAACTTTGAAAATTAAAAAAACTATCCACAAAATTACCGGCAAGCTGCAAGTACTAGCTATTTTTAAAGCTGGTAAAAATAATATGATATTTGGCGGTAAGGTTGTTGAGGGCAAAATCAATAAAAAATGTAAAATTAAAGTTTTAAAAAATGGTGAAGTAGAAGCTATTGGCGAAATTGTTAATTTACAAGCCGCTAAAGAAAATGTTAATGAAGTAGTAGCTGGCTCTGAGACTGGTATCGAATATAAAGGCGAGCCAATAATTGCCGTAGGTGACATCTTAGAATTTTTTGAAGAAAGTTATGAGTAAGCGCACCGAACAAGTATCTGCTCTACTACAAAAAGATATTAACGAAATTATTATCCGCGACTTTGAACCGCCCTTAGGCACATTAGTTAGCGTTTCTTTAGTAACTGTTTCTCCTGATTTAAAAAATGCCACGGTATATGTGAGCGTTTTACCTGACAATCGCATTGGCACTGGTCTGACTGCTATTAAGAAATTTTCTGGGCACGTCCAAAAAGCTATTAATAAAAAATTGACCCTACATAATGTACCTAAACTACACTGGGAACTAGACGAAAGAGCTATTAGATACGATGAATTTGATAAAGCTTTAGAATAATTACCATAAATAAAATAAACAAATAAAAAGCTAAATATAATTTAGCTTTTTATAATAACTAGCATTTAAAACAATTGACTAATAAAAAAAACTAGCCTATAATACCAAGTTATGAAAAATCACCAACATATTAGTCAAGCTATTTGGCAAAAAATCCAAGCTGCTGAAAATATTTTATTATTCTCCCACCAAAGTCCAGATGGCGATACCTTGGGCTCTAATTTAGCTCTAGCTAAATATTTAAAAAATATTGGCAAACAAGTTACCAGCTTTTGCATAGACCCTGTGCCTGATAATTTAAAATTTTTGCCAAACTACCATTGGTTAGATTCTGACCATATTATTTTTACTAAAAAATACGAAGTAGTAATTGCTTTAGATTCTGGCAGCCTTGATTATGCTGGTGTTGAAAGTTTACTCACTGCTCTAAACGGCAATTTTAGTTTTATCAATATTGATCATCACGCTTCTAATACGCATTATGGCCAAATAAATTTAGTAATACCCGACGCCTCTTCTACTGCTGAGGTTGTTTATCGCCTGCTTAAAGACTGGAATATAGATTGGGATAGCGATATTGCCAATTGCCTAGCCTGCGGCCTAATCACCGATACTGGTGGCTTTAAAAACGCTGCTACTAGCTACTTATCTTTAAGCGCGGCCGCTGATTTACATCGTCAAGGCGCGAAGTTACAACACATTATCAATAAGACTATTAATAATACTGAATTCCAACATCTAAAATTATGGGGTAGAGCCTTAGCTAGATTGCAATCAAGTAAGCAATATCAACTGGTCTATACTTTTTTAACTCAGGCCGATTTTCAAGAATGTGGCGTAGATGGTAATAAAATAGAAGGCTTAAGTAACTTTCTGCATATCCTTAATGAAGGAAAAATTGTCTTAATACTTAAAGAGGATAATAATAATGCCATTCGTGGTTCATTGCGTACTAATACTAATATTGACTTAGCCAAACTTGCTAAAGCTTTTGGTGGTGGTGGCCACAAAAAAGCCTCCGGCTTTATCTTGCCAGGACGACTTGAGTATGTTAATAATAAATTGAAAGTTGTGTAAACAACTTTCATCCCGCACTTGTTGCGGGATCCCAACTTAAAAATACCTTTAATAAAATATAAACATATGTTAATACCAACCGTTATCGAAAAAGTTCCTGGCGGCGAAAGAGCCTACGATATCTACTCTCGCCTTTTAAAGGATAGGATTATTTTTTTAGGAGACGCTATTGATGATCGCGTAGCAAATATTATAATTGCTCAACTACTCTTTTTAGATGCCCAAGATAATACCAAGGCTATCAAAATGTATATCAACTGTCCCGGAGGCTCGGTTACTGATGGTTTAGCTATTTATGACACTATGCAGCATATCAAAAGCCCAGTCAGTACCATTGCCGTAGGGCTAGCTGCTTCTATGGCCGCTATACTATTAGCGGCTGGGTCAAAGGGTCAACGCTTTGCTTTACCAAACTCAGAAATACTCTTACACCAGATTATGGGTGGGGCTCAAGGTCAAGCCAGTGATATTAAAATCAAAGCTGAACAAATATTAAAATTAAAAGACCGCTTAAATAAAATTATCCAACAACATACTGGGCAAGTTCTCAAAAAAATTGAAGGCGACACTGACCGCGATTATTATTTAACCCCCGAAGAAGCCAAAAATTATGGCTTGATAGACAAAATCATCAAATAAATTTTGTCTAGATATTTACCACAAACGAAAAATGTGCTAATATATTTTCCAAGGTGAGTTTTGAGGATGCAAAACACCCTCAACACAAAAATCTCATCTAGAGATCATCGGTGCAGAACATCACTCATAGCCGAAAGACTTTGGTTGATGTTATGCAATAGCCGATGATCTTTATTTTTGCAAAAAAAAGATTCTAGTTTTTACGTACAAAGCGCATAATATCGATTTAATTAAAAAATAAGCAATATTGACTTTTTAGCCAATACTAAGTATAATGCTATTTGAGAATAATTATATTCTCAAACATCATTTTATTAAATAATTTACTGTTTTGGTTGCTTGACTATTGTATATTTTTAGAAAATCATAAAATGGTTCAAGATTATACTTAAAGATAAGAATCAGTCCTAAATTCTCCAATGATTTATAAATTTTTTTCTCTAAAAAAATCTCTATTTACCTTTATATCAGGACGATTTTTGGTTTAAACTAAAAATTTTTTCCAAGCAGTAAACTGGAAAGCATCTAAATATGAATCCAATTTGGTTATTAGCCAGCTTAGCACTGGGCATGTTTTTGGGTTATGTAATTAAAAAATTCTTTATCCAACAAAACATAGACTCTGCTTCTAGAAAAGCTGAGCAATTCTTAGCCGAAGCTAGACAAAAACAAAAAGACATCCTACTTGAAGCCAAAGATAAATCTTTAGCCTTAATTGAGGAAGCAAAAAACGAAGAACGAGAAAGACGTCATCAATTACAAGAAATGGAAAACCGTCTTAGTAAAAGAGAGGCCTTGTTTGATAAAAAATTACTCGACCTTGAAAATAACAAACAGGCACTAGAACAATCTCAAAAACATTTAGAAAAAAATAAAGAAGAAATAAAGCAAATTAAAGAAGAACAGCTTCTTAAGCTTGAAAAAATTGCTGCCTTAAGTCAAGCTGAAGCTAAAGAGGTATTGCTAAATAATACCGAGACCCGAATGAAAGATGAGCTCTTACACCGTATTCGTAAACTCGAAAATGAAGCTAGCGAAGAATTAGAGAGCAAGGCAAAATCAATACTAACCTCCGTAATTGAAAGGTGTGCTGCTCCTCATACAGTTGAGATAACTACTACTGCCGTTGATTTGCCCAATGAAGAAATGAAGGGTCGTATTATCGGACGCGAAGGTAGAAATATAAAAACTATTGAACAATTAACTGGTGTTGAAATTATTATTGATGACACTCCTCAATCAATTCTCATTTCTGCTTTTAATCCTATCCGTCGACAACTCGCTAAAAGATCATTAGAAAAATTAATGGTCGATGGCCGCATTCACCCTGGTCGCATTGAAGAAGCAATTACGCAAGCTAAAAAAGATTTGGCTTTAGATATTAAAAAAGCTGGCGAAGAAGCTGCCTACCAAGCAGGCATTGTTGGTTTGGATAGTAAACTATTACAAATTTTAGGTCGTTTAAAATACCGTACTAGCTATGGCCAAAATCAATTACAACATGCTTTAGAAGTTTCCCACTTAGCCGGCTTACTAGCAGCTGAACTTAAAGCTGATATTTCTATCTGTAAAAAAGGTGGCCTACTACATGATATTGGTAAGGCTTTAGACCATGAAATTCAAGGTTCACACCCAGAAATTGGCTATGATTTATTGAAAAAATTTGGTTTACCCGAAGAAGTAGCCTACATGTCCACTGCTCATCATGAAGACAAACCTAGAACCTTAGAAGGGATTATTGTTAAAATTGCTGATGCAATTTCAGGATCCAGACCTGGTGCTCGTAGAGACTCTTTTGAAGACTATATCCAACGTTTAACTGAACTAGAAGATACTGCCAAATCTTTTGCTGGCGTTGAAAAAGCCTATGCCATTCAAGCTGGCCGCGAAATCCGTGTCTTTGTCTCACCTGAAGAAATTGATGACTACAAAGCCACAATTCTAGCCCGTGATATTGCTAATAAAATTGAAGCTGAACTTAAATATCCTGGGGAAATCAAAGTAACTATTATCAGAGAGAAAAGAGTAACTGAATATGCCCGTTAAAAATATAAAAATATTATTTTTTGGCGATGTGGTTGGCTCCATTGGTCGTCAAGGAATAAAAAATATTTTACCCCAATGGCTAAAGAAATATAGGCCAGATTTAGTTATTGCCAATATTGAAAATTTAGCGCACGGTTCAGGCCTTACTGAAAAAACCGTTGCTGATATTCAAACGACTGGCGTCCAAATTTATACTGGCGGTAACCATACTTGGCGCAAAGAAAGTTTAGATAAATTCTTAGATCTAAAAATCGCCACTGCTCTCAATGACTCTCGCACTATAGCTGAACACCGCTATCAAAAAATAATAATTAATGATACCAAAATTGTAGTTATAAACTTATTAGGTGAAAGCTTAAATAATAAAGACAATACTATCACTAACCCATTTCTAAGTATCAAAGAAATATTGCCAGAGTTTGCTGACAGCATAATAATCGTCGATATGCACGCTGAGCTAACCAGTGAAAAAAGAGGGATGGGATTTTTACTTGATGGTAAGGCTAGTGCTGTCATTGGTACCCATACCCACGTGCCAACTGCTGATGCTCAAATTTTAACAAAAGGCACTGGCTACATCACTGATGTTGGTATGGTAGGAGCTTTTAATTCTAGTCTAGGTATTGATAAAGACCTAATGCTAGAAAGATTTTTAACTGGCGCGGCAGTTCGTCATGAATTACCTGAGTCTAGCCAAATTGAAATAAATGCAGTATTATTAGAAATAGATAAAATGAGTAAAAAATGTATTTCAATTACTCATTTAAGAGAAATAATAAATTAAGTTAAACATATGCATAAAGCTCAGCTAATAGAAAGCCTAAGCATTAAAGCTGGCGTCAGTAAAAAACAAGTTGAAGATGTTTTACAGGCACTAGAAGACCTAACTATTGAGACTTTACGGACTGGTGGAGAAATCACTTTAACTGGCTTTGGCACATTTTCAGCGCGTCGTCGCACTAGTAGGCGTGGCGTTAATCCACAAAATCCTACTGAGACTATTACTATACCAGAAGTAGTAGTTCCTAAATTTAAAGCTGGTAAAACTCTCAAAGACGCTTTGAAAAAAACTGCTTAAAAATAAAAAATTGCCCCACTAAAGCTGGGGTAATTTTATTTGAAAAAAAATATGAAACTACAATTAAAAAATATCAAACAAGATGCCCGCATCAACTCTTTTATTGACCACACCGATAAATATTTAAGAGCTTTGGGCTATACTGACCATGGCCGACGCCACTTAACAATTGTTAGTGACCGCTCCCGAGAATTAGCTAAAAAAATTGGTCTAAATAATATTGAACAAGAATCAGCTGCTATTGCTGGCTGGTGCCATGATATGGGCAATTTTTTAGGTCGAACACAACACCATTATTGGGCAGCCATGTTATTTTCACAATGCTACATCAATCAAAGTAACGACTCTAATCAAATTGCTACAATTATCCAGGCCATCACCTCCCATGACAAAGATGATTTGAAAATAGTTGATAAAATAACAGCCTGCTTGATTATCGCTGATAAATCAGACGTTCATCGCTCAAGGGTAATTAATAAAAAAATACATAATATCAAATCTGATATCCACGACCGAGTTAACTATGCCGTTACTGACAATAAATTATTAGTTAATAATAAAAATAAGACTATCACTTTAGTCTTAAAACTAGACACCAAATTTACCGATATGATGGATTACTTCACTATTTTTATTGAGCGCATGACCTATTGTGAAAAGGCTGCCCAATTTTTAAAATATGAATTTAAATTAAAGATAAATAATACTACTCTAGCTTAAATACTAAGCCTACTTTAGAGCCGACAGCAGCATGCTTGGCTTCATCCCAATCAGCAATAGAATACATTAAATTATCTTGAGTATAGATAAAGTCTGCTCCCAATCTAGTGCCTGGGTCATTGGTAATAAATTTATCACCCGTATAACCCTTAATGACTAAAACATGATAAGCTGGTCCGCCATTTCTAAAATTTGGATTATTTAATTTTTTACCATCAGCAGGCACAATCACTGGCTTGCCCTGATCTAAAAGAGATTTTATCTTAGCAACTGTCAAATCGCTAACTATTTCCGTTTTTTGATTATACATAGCCAAGGCTAAATCTGCTTCTTTGCTAATTGGCAATTCTGGGTGGCTGCCCCAATTATTAATTTGCCAATCTACCATATCAATAATTATTTTTTCGACTGCCGATTTATCTGGCATTTTTTTATTTTGATAATAATAATATACCATCATTAAACTAGCCTCTTCGCAGGCATTTTGAAATGGTTCAGCCCAATTGGCAGTTGGCGCTTGCGAAGTAAATGGTACATTTAAATTAATTTGATCTCTAGTTACAACTAAAGGCTCAATATTTTCATTTACAACCGGCCTAGAATTTGTACTTGTATTAGCTATTGATGGTTTGATAGTAGAAGTAGCAATAATTAGATCTAAATTCTGATTCACAAAATCCTGATAATCTTGAGCTGGCGGCAAAACAAGTGATGCTTTAGTATTAAAAAATTTCTGATAAATAAAAAAGGACGCTAAAATAAGCACCGCTAATAATATTATATACTTTATATTTTTCATCATATGACTATTATAAACTGTTTTCTAATTATTGACAAAAGTTTAGGCTAAGATATGATTAATATAGTTGTATGTACCTCAATCAAACAGTCAGAAAGGATAAAAATGGAACAGCTACTAATTGCCTTGGTTCTACTGATAATCATCAATGTTTCTAGTCTTATTTATATGTTGCACTTTCACCAACAAATCAAAGCTATGCCGGTACCATTTATACTGCTCGGTATTTTTGGAGCTGATCTTGGTCTAATGATCATTTTAATTGCTATCATTGTTTTGATTTTTAATGGTTTTGATATTCATAATAGCAAAATTATTAAAACCTTAGTACAGCTAGCCATTATCCTACTTAGTATCAGCATCATTAGTTGTTGTATTAATATCAAACGTGCTAAAAAAAATATATAACCTGACTGTCCCCTAGTGAAGCTCAACCTTGGTTGAGCTTTTTATTAATACAAAAAAAGATCAGCGCATGCTGATCTTAAATCTAGTTTTTTAGGCTTGTGCCTAAAAGGTGGAAGGAACATTGCTTGCCATATTACTGACTACAGTATCGACTATAGTAAGAATATTAGTCAGAATCTGCAAGAGCTGCTGAGCTAAATTGGGGGCGAACATTTTGAACAAAATCACTAAAAATATTAGTTGGAAAAATCCATATAAAGCACGAAACATATGCTTGTGATTTAAGGCTAAGCCTTAGGAGAATATTTACCGGATGATTCGACTTCATCCTAGGGCTTAGTTGTCCAAGATATTCTCTTCAGGTAAAATACCCTCAAAAAAACCTTATTTTAAAGGCACTTGCCTGAAGAGAATTGTCCGCTAATTTAATGTACAAATATACCTTCTATATAATAAGACGGCCAAATATGCCAATATATTACAGTTATTTTAACGTGCTAAGCTAATAAATAAGCTAACTTCAAGCTTCTTGAGTATAATTTACTAAACTAAAATCAATACCCCACCAACTACTGTCCCCAAAGCTTATTACGATATTGCAAAGCTTCCAAAACATGCTTAAGCATAATATCATTACCACTCTCTAAATCCGCAATCGTACGAGCTACTTTTAAGACCTTAAAATAACCACGAGCAGTCAAAGCCATTTTATCAACTGCTTGATTTAAAATTTTTTGTGAATCAAGATCTAGTTTACAATAACTCCGACAAGCACTGACAGACATATCCGCGTTTAAAATATTTTGCCCCAATCTTTTATATTGTTTTAGTCTAGCACTCAACACTCTTTGTTTGATGAAACTAGATTTTTCCTGCTTTTCATCTTTATTTGTTAAATCTAAACTTTTTACTTTACTTAAACCTAAATGCAAATCAATACGATCAAGTAATGGACCTGATAATCTTTTCTGATAACGCTTAATGTCATTGTGTCCACAAATACACGCCTGTTCTAAATCGCCTGCATAGCCACAAGGGCAAGGATTAGCAGTCGCTAACATTATAAAATTAGCTGGAAAATCCAATGAGCCCTTAACTCGTGAAACTGTAATTACTTTATCTTCCAAAGGTTGCCGCAGAGCTTCTAAAACTGCCCGCGGAAATTCTAAAATCTCATCTAAAAACAAAACACTACGGTGCGCCAAAGAAATTTCTCCTGGTCTGGGCCAAGAACCACCGCCAATCATAGCAGCCACCGAAGCAGAATGATGGGGCGAACGTAATATTCTCTGTTGGATTAAATATTGCTCTTGAGAAAGCAAACCGGCTAAACTATATATCTTACTTATTTCTAAACTTTCAGAAAAATTTAAAGGTGGCAGAATAGATAAAAAACTTTTAGCAAGCATTGTCTTGCCTGCTCCTGGTGGACCAACTAATAAAACATTATGACCACCAGCAGCGCTAATTTCTAAAGCTCTTTTAGCTTCTCTTTGACCTTTAATATCAAAAAAATCATAGGTATTATTTTCGATTTGCTCTTGCCAGTTAGCTGCTAACACTTTATCTAATTTTAATTTTCCAGAAAAATGATCAATTAACTGACGCAAGTTATCTAAAGGATAAATATCAATATCTTTTATTAGACTCGCCTCTCTAGAATTAGCAGCTGGTAAAAAAACTTGCTGAAAACCTCTTTCCTTAAGACTAGAAACCATTACTAATATACCAGGCACTGCTTTCAATTCCCCACTTAAAGATAATTCACCAATAAAAGCAATTTTGGCTGTTGGTAAAAATAAATCACCATTTGCTACTAACACAGCCACGGCCATAGGCAGGTCATAAGAACTCCCTTCTTTACGAATTTGGGCTGGCGCTAAATTAATTACTACTTTTTGCCGCGGAAATTTTAAATCGCTATTATCAATAGCTGCCCAAACACGCTCTTTTGCTTCTTGCACTGTCATATCTGGTAAACCAACCACAATTATCCTGGGCAAATGCCGTGATAAATTAGCTTCTACCTCCACTAAAACTCCTTTTAAGCCAAAAGTAGCAATAGTATAAATTTTTTTCATAAAAAAATCGCCTTATTTCAAGAAAAGCGATCAGCTCATTGGCCCTACCCATGCCTGGCGGCCTAAAAATAAATTGTCTTGGCTTAACTTTCTTAAGGCTAAACCTCTAATCGCTTTTCTTGTTGTTTGTATCTTAAATAATATGAAAAAAAATGTCAAGAAAATTAAGTTAAACTTTATTTTTTTTAGTTTTCTTAAGCTCATCAACTAAGAGCCAAATAACTCCTAATGATATATAAACATCGCTCAAATTAATCACAGTTAAACCGAAAAAATTTATAAAATCAATCACCCCGCCCTGATATATTCTATCTAATAAATTACTAATAGCCCCAATAATAATTAAGGCCCAGGGCCAGATTAAAATACTAACTTTTTTAAGAGCTTGTAAATAAAAATAAAACAAAGTAACTATAATCACTACTAAAAAAATATACAAATATGCACTAGGCAGGACCCAAAACCAAGCAATATTCTGATTTAATTCAAAAACCAAAAAGCCACCTGACTGTAGAGTTGTGGCTTTAATTAAAATATAATATTTAGATAAACGATCTAAGACAAATAGTAACAATAAGACTAAATAATGCTTTAGCATTCTAATATTAGAGAGACTTTTGTTTACAACTCATGCAAGCCATAGCTGAAGGAAAGGCCTCTAGACGCTTAGGATCAATCGGCTTATTACATTTCTCGCAAAGACCGTAATTGCCATTATCAATTTTTTCAATAGCCTTATTAACGTTATATAAAGAAATCTCTAAAGTTTTTTCCATTGATAGATTTTTCTCAAAATCAGCTACCTCGGCTGCATTTTCGTCTTCTTTTTCACCATAGTCAACGAATTTGGCACTATAGTCATTATCAGTCACCTGTACAGTATCAACATTAAGCTCTTTAATAAGCTCAGATCGACGACTTTCTAGATCTGCCCGACGGGCAGCAATAAATTTTGCATCAAATTTCATATCTTTTTAAATACCCTGATATAATAACAGCTTTTAATCAAAAAATCAAGGTTTTTTGGGCAAATTGAAAAGGCGCATCCAGAGACACCCCAACATAAATTTTGTTTGTGGGCCGTAATGCGCCTCTGATGTATTCACTAATACTTCTGCTCGAGTATATGTTACTCGAAAAATTTTGTAAGTTTAAAATTGGCTAGAAGATATTATGTTGTAAACACATCACGTTTCCTTTTCTGACTCAAGGAATTTTGTCCATTTTACCATTCTATGGTATCGGCTTCTAGTCTAGGACTAAGAGCGAACCTTTTTATATTTTTGTTTTTGTTTTTTTTGACAAAGCGGTCAGGGCGCTTCAAATTTGTAGAATAGTACAATGGAAAGATTTAGATATAAATAAATTTATATGCAAATCCTTAAATTTTTTAAAGATCTTACTTATCAACATTCTAATTATATCATATAATAGATAAAGTGTCAACGATAAATTAACGCTAATGTTAGATAAAATTTGATATATTTTTCATAACTGTTGACAAATTAAAATAAAAACACCAAAAGATATTAACAAGTTATCCACACCGTATAGTCGCTTTGCTCTTTACAGTGCCAGCACACTTCAAAAAAGATATAAAGTTATAAATATTGATTATATTAAAGAAAAAACCAGCTCGTAGAGCTGGGGGGCGGCAAGTCTCTTGATAGCAGAGCTATCATTGTAGGCGTCCCACTAACGCCTCGTTGTTCGGTGTAGTTTACCTACTCTTACCGTAATAAGAGTTTATAAAATACACCTTAAAATGTCAATATAATCTAAAAACAAGCTTGCCAACCTATTTTTTCTTCATCCTGATAAGAGAATATAGTTAAATTAGTTACTCCCTTTGCTTCTAAAAGTCCTTTTAAGCTAGATTCTTCTAAACTATCGGCATTTAATAACAGTAAATCATTAATTTGTAGCTTGCTGCTTGAGCAAGATTTCAGCAAATCAATTAATTTTACCTGACTAGCAATACTTTTCTCAATTATACTGGCTTGATTACTCAAATAATAAGCCTCATTATTACCCCAGCCATACAAATTACCTATTTGCCAGTACTCTTGATCTCGATAATTATGAATTTGATTAGTGGGGGCATCTTCCATTTCATAAGCAGTATAAGAAGTTTTATCAGGTAATAGTTTTTTTACCTCTTTTAGTTTAAAATCGGGTACGAGCTTAGCAGCCACTGCTTGCCAATCACTTAAAGATAATAATAACCAGCCATCTTTATTCTTGATAATAAAACTACCCCTAAAAATAAGCTTACCTAGCTCCTCTTGCGAAATATTATAATATGGCAAATCTGGAAATAAATTGCTCAAAAAATATTGATTAATTAAATTTTGTTCTTCTTCATTTAAAGCACTAGAAAAACCAACGGCCAGATTACTATCATAAGGCACTAACACTTGATTAGGCCAGCTATAAGTAGAACTGGCATTTATTAAACGCCTTAACTTGTTCTGCCAAACATTAAAACTAAGTTTATTATTTTTAAGAACCTTCAAATTAGCATAAACGCTAGGATTTTCCGGGGCGATTTGCAACCACTTTGATAGTTCTGACAAGAATTCCGGAGCTGAATTTGTTTGCCAATAAATATTAATGCCCGCATTAATACTAGTTTCTGCTAATAATGGCTCTGCGGCTGGCACTACCGCCTCTTTATCCTTAGCATAAACAAGTAAAACATCTTTTGCTAAAAGCTGATAATTAAACTCCGGTTTAATAGTAACTAAATTCTTGAGTACAGCCTTAGCATTATCAAGTCTTAACAGATAATAATCTGCTTTATTATCTTTAAGTTTAAACCAAATAACTTCTTCTGCCTGTGGCCAAGCATCTCCTAGTAAATTACTCAAAAATTGCTGCTGTTTGTTTGGCTCTTCTGATTTAATAATAGGCAAAGACTCTAAAATTTTATTATCTAAAAGATCGCGACTAGACCATTGCCAATAAAAACTAGTATTAGCTGGTAAATATTTTAAAGTAAAGCTAGCGCCACTTGGTGTCCAACGCATTAATAAAAATAAAAGCAATAAAAAAACCGGCAAAGCTAAAAAATATTTAACTTTAGAAAAATGCCGGTAATTTTTTACTTTTTCTTGCCAAGACACTTTTAATTTAAACAATTAACGTTTAAAAAATGGTTTACGACCAGAGCCGCTAGCTGCTGGACGTCTCATCGGACGGCTATCTTGCTCTGTCCAACCTTCTGGCTTAGGTAATAAATCCTTAATAGATAAACTGACGCGATTATTTGCCTTATCAACGTCTACTACTTTTACTTTAACGGTGTCACCGATATTAATTTGGTCAGTAATTTTAGCAATGCGTGTATAAGATACTTGAGAAATATGAACCATGCCATCTTTACCAGGCACAAGCTCTACAATTGCGCCAATTTCACTACCACTATTTCTATCTTTGATAATCTGAGTGACCTTGCCTTCATAAATTTCTCCCACTTCAATCTCTTTAACAATATTTTCAATCCAAGTTTTAGCTTTTTGTGCCCCTTCGCTATTAACAGAAGTGATTAACACTAAACCATCTTGTTCAATGTCAATTTGTACGCCACATTTATCAATAATCTCATTAATAATCTTACCGCCAGTGCCAATAACTTCTCTGATTTTTTCTGGATCAATCCGTAAAGTAATAATTCGAGGAGCATATTGAGAAAGTTCACTACGAGGAGCAGTGATTGCTTTAGCCATGACTTCCAAAACTTTCATCCGAGCAACTCTGGCTTTGGTAATTGTCTCTTTAACAACATTATAAGAAATGCCGCCAAGCTTAATATCAAGTTGAATAGCAGTAATACCAGCTTCGGTGCCGGCTACTTTAAAATCCATATGACCAGAGTGGTCTTCGATGCCTTGAATGTCAGTCAAAATTTGATATTTATTTGGGTCTTTGTCATCTACTACTAAACCCATGGCAATACCGGCAACTGGTGCTTTGATTGGCACACCAGCGTCCATTAAAGACAAAGTAGAACCACAGATAGAGGCCTGTGAAGAAGAGCCATTGGAACCCAAAACTTCAGACACAACTCTAATAGTATAAGGAAAGTCCGCTCCGTCTGGTAAAACTGCTACTAAGGCTTTTTCAGCTAGAGCACCATGACCAATTTCTCTACGTCCTGGACCACGCAAAGGTTTAACTTCACCAGTAGAATAACCGGGGAAGTTGTAGTGGTGCATATATTTTTTAGTACCCGACTCTTCCATACTGTCTAAAGTCTGCTCGTCTCCAGGTGCACCTAAGGTTACTACTGAAAGCACCTGGGTTTCACCACGAGAAAACAAAGCGCTGCCATGAGTACGTGGCAAAATAGCTACTTCAGCTGACAAGGGACGAATTTCATCAAAAGCTCTATTGTCTGGTCTTTTATTTTTTTCTAAAACCAAAGTTTTAAAAGTTTTTTCTAAGACCTGATCAAGCATAGCAATGCCCATGGCCCTAGCATCTTTAGAAACTTCATTATCAACTTTTAAAACCTGATCTAATTCTGTTTTTACTTCTTCAATAGCCGCTTTCATCTTAGACTTATCGGCTTGAAAACAATTATCTAAATTTTTAGTAGCCAAAAAAGTTTGGACTTTATCCGTAACCAACTTGCGAATGGCAGCTTTTTCTGGATCAATGCTCGCTTCTTGTTTAGGAAGGCCAACTTCTTTGATAATTTTTTCAATAAAAGGCAAAATCTTTTGGATATGTTTACCAGCAAACTCAATGGCTTCAATCATCACTGCTTCTGGCACTTGTTTAGCACCAGCTTCAATCATAACTACTTGATCTTTGACACCAGCTACTAATAAATCAAAGTCGCTTTTTTGTCTAGCTTCAACACTAGGATTGATTACCCATTCCGAACCAATTCTACCAATCTTAATACCAGCCAAAGGCCCACCCCAAGTAATAGGAGAAATGCCCAAAGCTATTGAGGCGGCAATTAAACTAGGAAAATCAGGCTCATTAATACCATCATAAGACAAAACCGTAACCACAACCTGCACGTCATTACGTTGACTCTCCTTAAATAAGGGACGGATGGAACGATCAATCAAACGAGCGGTCAAAATTGCATCATCTGTAGCCCTGCCTTCGCGTTTAATAAAACGGGAACCCTTAATCTTACCAGCCGCATACAATCTCTCCTCATAATCAACCATGAGTGGGAAATAATCTATACCCTCGCGTGGCGAGGAAGAAGAAACTGCTGTAGCTAAAACTACGGTTTCACCATAAGTGACCGTACAAGAACCTTGAGCCTGCTGAGCTAATTTGCCAACTTCAACACTTAACTCAATTCCGGCAACTTCGGTACTAAATTTTTTTACCGACATATTTTTACCTTTCTGATGGTAAAAGACAGGCTAATTTTAAGTTGATTTGACAAATTTCAGCCTAAAAATATTTTAAGCTCAAATCTGCCAACCAACCTGACGACAAAACTGCTTTTACCCTAATTAAAATTTTATAAATATTATTTTTAAAGACCCTGGGCCTAATATAAAGCTACAGGGTCTTATCAAAATTATTCTTTAGTATCAACTTCCTCAATCGGATCTTTATCGATTTGAGCTTCTAGAATCAAAACTTCTTCTAGATCTTTTCTTTCTTTTTTAGCAAACTTCAAACCCAAAGTTTTGATTAATTTACTAAAACGTTTTTCATCTTCTCTTTCTAAATAACGTAAGAGATGGTGACGTAAAGATACTTTAGCCAGTAAACCCCTGCGAGAAGAAAAATCCTTTTTATTCTCTTTTAAATGCTTGGTCAAATCCTTGATTTCTTCGGTTAGAATGGCTACCTGCACTTCTGGAGAACCAGTGTCATTTTTATGAGTTTTGAATTTCTCAATAATCCTCTGTTTCTTTTTTTTATCTAACATTTTACTTTTCCTTTCCCCTAAATCCTAGCCTAGGCTCTAAGTTAGTTAGTCAGCCTAAACCAAGTGTTTGGGATAAAAATAATTATTAAAGTAATAACAGACTAACATTTTTAAAGAAAAAAGTCAATTCTAGAGCTTAAAATACTATAATATTGACAAAATAAGGTAAATATGATATAATATAAATATTAACTATTAGGAGCTCTCTCCTAATAAATTATTCACCCCGTCGAAAGCGAGTTGTCATGTTCGATCGTTTCGCCAACAACTACGGCTACGGCGCGCAGCACGACATGGAGCGGGGAATGCTGGACTCCTGGTCCAGGATGCCCTTGCCCATCTTGATCGCCGTGACTGTCGCCTTCGTCGCTGGCCTGGGCCTGTGGCTCTGCCACGAGCTCCATCTCTTCGGGATGTGAGCGTCTCCGGTCGTAAAACTCCACTGCGGTGGAGAGAGAGCCTGACCAGCTCTCTCTTTTTTATTTAAAAACACTACTCCTACAGTCATCCTGAATTTATTTCCCACGGCCCGCCAAAGGCGGAGCCTCGCAGAATGCGGGGCGAGCAGGATCTCCAAATATAAATATAGCTATTTGGAGATGCCGAATCCGCCAGCCGGCGGATCGGCATGACGGTAGTGTCGTTTTATGATAAAATTAACCCTGTTAAATAGTCCCGCCTTGCGGGACTGCCGCGAGCGGCATTTAACAGGGTAAAAACATGAATAAACTTGATTTAAAAAAATACCAAGCTTATCTAAAGCTCCGTGGCCTAAAAAGCATTACTATTAAAAACTACCTTTGGCATGTTTCTAAATTTTTGCTGTGGCAACAAAATCAAGACCCTAAAAAAATTAATATTAGCAAATACCAAAGCCTGCAACTCAAAACTAAAAAAAATATTGGCAGTTTAAACTTGCATTTTACTATTTTAAATGATTATTTAAAATTTATTAAAAATAAAAACCAATTTAAACTACTATCCAAACCCTTTATTCCTAAAAAAGTTTTAAATCAGACTGAGCTTGATAAATTTTTAAGATCACTAGAGAATAAAACTAGCCTACTTCAACAACGTGACCGTTTATTAATAGAAATTTTATACTATAGCGGCTTAAAAGTCAGTCATATTATTCAATTAAAGTTAAAAGATATCGATAGTGTCAAGAAAGAATTAAAAACAGCCACAAACACTATTAATATTGATCCAATTGTGTGGTCACATTTACAACAATATTTAATATTTAGACACGATACTAATCCTTATCTATTTATCAATCACGACCGCAGCCAAAAATCAGACAAAGAGTATTTATCTGTTCGGTCAGTGGAGCGTATTATTGATAAATATGCTAAACAGTTAAAACCACCTTTAATTATTAGCCCCCAAATCTTACGACACACTCTCGCTTGGCAAATAAAACACAATGGTGGTCAGGCTAAGGACTTACAAAAAAATTTAAATTTAAGTAGCCAAGCGGCCACTAAAAAATATTGGCAAACGCTCTAAAAAATGGTAAATAAAAAATCCCCTCAATGGGGATTTTTTAAAATTATTGTTTTAAATCACCAATATAGAACTCTGGTAATTTTTCTTTAGACTGCTTCATGTGTTTGGTGTTAAAAAATTCGGTCATATCTTTACCACAACCATTCAAAATTTTCTCACCTCCTGGATGACTGGCAATAAAGCTAGTCACATTATAAACTTTATTACTAGCTACTAGCCAGCAATCACTAGCATTATTATGCACCGCTACTTCAGCTAAAGTGTATTGAGCGGCTACGCCTTCGACCGGTACCTGCTCATTAGTGTTTTGATCATTAGCCATACTATTTGTATTTTGATTAATTAACTGTTCGTTACTATTTACCTGCTCATTAACAAGTGGCTGACTAGTATTAGGTTTAGTACAGGCTGTTAACAAAAAACCTAAAGATAGGAAACTGATAAGAAAAAATATTTTTTTCATAAAAAATAATAATTAATTATAAACAAGTAATACCGAATATTACTTAGTTGAATTAGTATAGCAAAATTCAAAATCTCTGTCTATAATCCCCTAATAGTTAAGCCTTATAAAGATATAAATGAGTAGCAAAAAAGCCTTTAAAAGCTCACTTTTATTGACAAATAATACAATTAATGCTAATTTTATTATTAATAATAATTAAAAGTTGTTTAAAAGATCAAATATTATTAGATTATAAAATATCAAGCAATATTTTATTCTAAAAACAACGTAAGAAGTCCAACAAGATGTATCAAGATAAGAATTCGGGCCCAAGTCAAAAATTCCAAGGCAATTGGCAATGTTCTGACTGTGGCACTGCTATCACTGAACTGCCTTTTGAACCAGAAGGTGATCGCCCAATTCGCTGCCGTGACTGCCACCGCAAATGGGTGCAAAATCGGCCAAGGCGTCCAAGATTTTAAAAAAAAATAAAAAACTACCCAACATTCAAAAGGGTAGTTTTTTATTTATCTCAATTTGGATAATATTTCTAAAATTTGTTTGGAGGCCGCCAATTCACCTTGTTTAATAATAGTTTGAAAATTCTTAGTCCTTTCCAAAAGCTTACGCTGATGTAGGTTTGGCTCAATTAAAACTAAATTATCCTTAGGTATAAAAGCTAATTTTAAATAAGTAATCTCTGTTTGCATCATTTTTAATGAAGAGGCTAACACATCTACTAATTTTAAATTATTTTTGGCACCCATTTTCTCAAAAGGAGAAGCATTAACTACTAAAAAATGCGTGGTATCGCTAGGCAAAATAGAATGCGGCACCTGATTTAAAATACCACCATCAACAAAATGGTCTTTTCTTATTTTAGCTGGCACAAAAATACCTGGCACCGCAACACTAGCTCGAATAGCTGTTAAAATATCACCCTTACTAAAAATAACTTCCTTGCCTTGGGATAAATTAGTAGCATTAATAAACAATGGAATTTTTAATTGCCGAAAATTTTTCACTACTAGCCAAGCTGATAAAATTTTTTCTAAACTTTTACTATTACTTAAGCCTAAACTAGAAACTGATAAATTAAAAAGTTTATAGGTCTTTTGACTTAAAATAAAATCTTCAATTTCCTGCCCACTTTTACCAGCTGCGTAACAAGCCCCTATGATGGCACCAATACTACAGCCCGCAATATAATCAATTTTAATATCTAATTGATCTAATACTTTTAAAACGCCAACGTGTGACAATCCTCTAGTGCCACCGCCAGATAAAACTAAGGCTACTTTTTTCATAATTTGAAATTTAAAATATATTACCTCACAACAAAACCATTATAACATTTATTTTAAAAAACTAAATAGCCTCTCATTTTTTACATAAAATCACTATAATTTATCAAAAAAAATAAAATTACTGCCTTTGTTTTTGTTCTTGGCGATAAACAATATAAGAATAAATAAGCGTGCCAAAAATAACAGCAAAAGTGCCAATCATAAATACAATAGTGCCTAAAGTTTTTGATAAATTAGGAGAGATAATAATACAGACACCATATAAAATAAAAGCCCAACCACCAACACGATGAGTTTTATTCCAAACATTTTCAGAAGACAGAGTCCAAGGTGTCCTAATACCCATAAACCAATTGCGCTTTATTTTACCTAAATAATTACCAAGAACAATCATCAATAAACCGATTAACCAAGGCACCCAAAATTCAATTCGTACAGGGTAACCAATATTATATAAACCAGAGATTAAATAAATTATAAAAAATAAAGTTATTAATATATTTTTAAATACCTGAAAAACTTTAGCAAATTCAGAGTAACGTTCTTTTCTAGGGTCGATTAATGGTAACAATAAAAATAACAAATACATACCTGGTATCATGGCCATGGTACCGAAAGCTGCTCCAGCTCGACTTGACCAGCCATTAGGCTCACCCCTAAAGCCCCAGTGGGTCACTGCTCTTTCGGGAAAATGAGCATAAAAATAAAAACTTAAAATTAGTCCTGCTATAATTAGCAGAATAGACCAAATTTCGCTTTTCCAAGTTAATTTAATTGCCGATTTCATAAATTTATTTACTTATTAATTTTATATTTTTTAACTGCCAAAAATTTGGCTATTTTTTCTGCTACTTCTTCTAAAATACTAAAATTTAAAGAATAAATTATCTGCTGACCCTGACGGCGACTAGAAATTAAGTCTGCCCTTTTTAAGATATCTAAATGATGGGATAAAGTCGCTAGCGTAATATCTAAGCTTTTAGCAATCTCGCTTACTGGCAATTCACTCTGCTTTAATAAATCTAATATTTTCTGGCGATTTGGCTCAGATAAAGCCGCAAAAGTATTAGTTAGTGACATAAGGTTTAATTAGATATTTAGATATATGTCTAATTATATCGCAAAAATAAAAAGCTGTCAAGATATTCCTTATTTACGATGGGTCAATTTATGAATAAAATAATCCAAAGCTAAAACTACAAACATTATTAAAAAGACTGCTGCCCAAGCCAGCCACAATCTATCCTCTACTAGCGCTTGCCAAGTTCCTTGGTAATCCGATACCAATGGTAACAAAATAAAAACAATGGTAAAAACTAGAATAACTCTAATCATTAATTTATAACGATCCTTTTGCCATTCTTTAGTACCACTGATAAGCTCTAGTGGCTTTGGAGCATCTAACAAATTCTTAAATTGTTTTATTTGATCATCTACTTGATAATTATTACTCTTTAAATCTTCCAAAAATACCCTAACGTCTTTTTGCCAAAATAATATAAACAATGGATCACAATTTTTAAAATCAAAACCCCTTATGTCATTATATAATTTCACCCTAGTAAGGTAATGCATAACTTTACTAAAAAAGCTAAATGGCAAAACTAAGGAGTAATCCTCTGGTTTTATACCTAAAACTATACGCCAGGGAAGACTATTGTTATTATGCTGAAAGTTAAAAAATACATAATCAATTTTTTTATCTTGTGGAATAACTAAAGAGAATAAAAAATATTTAAAAATTATATTATCCCTGCTAACAATTGTTTTCATAAAATTTATTTTTGAATTAAAATACTAAATTCTAATAGTGATATTCTTTATTTTGATTAATAGTAGCAGCTCGATAAATTTGTTCAAGTAGTACTACTCTGGCCATTTCATGTGGCATAGTTAGTTGTGATAAAGAAATACTTTTAGTATATTTGAGTTTAATCTCCTCTGCCCAGCCCAAAGCACCGCCAATCACCAAAACTAACTCTGGCTTAGCTTTAATAAAATTAGCAAAGCCAAGAGAATCAAATTCTTGACCACGCTCTGCTAACAAATAAACATTTTGTTTATCATATTTAGCCAAAATATTTAACAATCTTTCATTTTCCTTAATGCGAGCTGATTGTTTATTATGAGCGCGAAAAGATTCAGCTTGTACTTCTACTAGATCTAAAACGGCATAAGGCTTTAGTCTTTTTTGGTATTCCTTAATAGCTTCTTGCCAAAATTTTTCTTTGATTTTACCAACAGTAATAATGGTGATTTTAAACATAATATTTAAGTAAAAATCATCCAGCTCTTCGTGAAAGACTGGATGATTTTAATTATTGATAATATTCTTTTATTTGATTAATTACTTCTTTTAAACTAAGTTCTTGTTTTTTATGATCCTGACGATGCACTAATTCTAAAGTTTCTTTTCTATCATTATGGATTAACTGTAAACAAATACCGATTAGATCTGTATCCTTTAATTTTTTACCAGCCGAAATATCACGATCATCATACAGAACATCAATATTATTTTTAACTAATTCATCATAAATTTTATCTGCCTTTTTAGTATCCTTACCTAAATCAAGCAAATGCACCTGATAAGGGCTAGTGTTCTTAGTCCAGATAATACCATTATCATCATGATTAGCCTCTACAATGGTGCCCATAGCTCTACCCAAACCAATACCATAACAACCCATAATCACATTTTTTTGCTTACCATCAGCATCGGTAAATTTCAAGCCCATCTTAGCAGAATATTCAGTACCTAAATTAAATATGTTACCAGCTTCAACGGTTTTTTCTGCCTGCAAAATATGACCACACTTAGGACATTTGTCTCCAGCTTTTACTTTGGCAATTTCTGTGTTTTGTGCCCAGCCACATTTAGTACATAAAATAGTTAAATCTTCACCAGCCGGATTAATGACCATAAACTCATGTGAAAATTTTTCACTAATAGCTCCACCTGAGGCCTCTACTGAAAAAGCTTCTAAACCTAAACGCTTAAAAATCCTAATATAAGCGTCATGAGCCTTTTGATAATACTCGTCTAAATCAGCTTCATTAGTATGAAAACTATATAAATCTTTCATGACAAATTCACGACCGCGCAATAAGCCAGATTTAGCTCTTTTTTCATCACGAAATTTAGTCTGAATCTGATAAAGAGCCAAGGGCAAGTCTTTATAAGATACAATATGTTTTTTGACAATGTCAGTAACTACTTCTTCATGGGTTGTACCTAGGCCAATTTCACTACCATGGTGATCTTTAAATTGATACATGATAGATTCAACACTAGCCCAACGACCAGTCTGTTGCCACAATTCTTTAGATTGCAAAACTGGCATCAAAATTTCTTGACCACCAATAGCATTAATTTCTTCTCTAATAATATTTTCAATCTTACGAAAAGTCCTAAGGCCTAAAGGCAAATAATTATAAACTCCGGCCATTTGTTTTTCAACAAAGCCAGCCCGAGTAAGTAAATCGGCATTAATACTCTTTTCATCTTGACTAATGTCTTTTCTGGTTTTACCAAATAATCTAGATTGTCTCATAAATTTTAATAAATTATATAAGCAGTATAACGAAAAAGCTAATGTCTGGCAATGTTTATTTTAAAATCACTAAAACAATAAATAATAAGGCTGAGGCAACAAATAAAATACTTAATTTATAAAATATTAATTTTATTGCTTCTACTTTCTGCCCCTCTAAATACCAAAGAATTGATCGACCAAAAATAGTCACGCCCATAAAAGCTACCGAAAAAACTAAAAGCAACAGCATCAATATTGGCATCACGATATTATCTTCTTTGCCAAAAAAACGATTACCATTGCTTAATAATAAGACTATAGCAATAACATAGGCTACTGCTAGTCCAGTCTCTAATAAACTGTGCTTAATAATTTTGTTAGACATAAAATTATAATTAATTATTTTTTAATAAACTCATAGGATCTAACCAGTCCTGTAATTGCTCTATTTCCTCCACATAGCCACGGATATTAATCTCTGAGCCTAAATGGATAGATAAATGTAAATGCTTTCTTTCGCCATCAGTCTCTGTACTAAAACCCTTACCTAATAAGGCAATTATTTGACCAGCTTTAATATTATCACCAATTGCTAAATTTACGCTAGCTAAACTAAGATGCCCATAAACAACTGTAGCGGCCCGTCCATTGAGCTGACAACTTTGCACAAGCACTCCGCCGTAGCCACTAGCTTGTCTTTTTAGTAATAGCTTACCATCACAAATTGCCTTAATCGCGATTTCGCTACTTGCTTCAGCTAGCAAAACTTCAAAATCTACGCCAGTGTGATAACCGGAAAATTTTTCTGGCATAACTGGTGAATCTTGAGGCGATATTTTAATACCAAAAGGTTTTTTTGTTATTCGCTCTAAAGCATTATCAATGGGCAAACTAATCACTTGTTTTAACTCTGATTGAGTGGTACTTGCGCTAACATTAATAGCCTCACTATTTACTATTTGGTTTACAAAATTATCTGTGGGTAAAACAGGAGCAATAACTTTTTTACTAAAAAATAAATAAGTAGCCAAAAAAACTAAGCAAATAAAAATAATTATCCAATATTTTTTACGCATATATCTATTAATTAAATACACCTTAGAAATTACTTTTTAAGTATAACAAAAAATCACCTAACAGGCGATTTTATAGTTAATAACAAAAACACTCCGGAGACAGAGTGTTTTTGAGGGGTGAACTATGAAAAATTTTATATTTTTACCAATTAGTTATTGCTTGGAGCTTCGGCTTTAGGTCCCATGCCTTGACCCATGCCTCTACCACCCATATGACCCATTGGTCCAAACATACCTAATTCATCAAATATAGCTTTGGCCTCATCTCTCTTGCCATCTTGCATTAACTGATGAGCTTGCGTTAACTTATTGAAAGTATCCTGGTTAATTTTAGCTTCCAAATCTGTGGCTTGCTGGCGCATCTCACTAACTCTAGTAGTCATAGCCTGTTGCCAAGCGCTATAATCGTTGTTAGTAATAGATTGTTGGACTGCTTCTACTTGTTGACGCTTAGCGTCGTTATCACCACTATTTATACCCGCTCCCATACCTCTACCGCCAAAAGCAAAAGTAGTGGCACTAACTGCAGCTGTGGTCAAAATCAGACCTAAAACTGCTACTAGTAAATATTGTTTTTTGTTCATAAATTATTTGCTTAATAATTAATTGGAATTGGCCTAACTCCTTCTACACTAAGTAATACGCTGACTTATAAAAAATTATTTCAAAATAAACTAGGGTTGTAAAAACATGGGTCGGGACTTAGGCATACCCTGTGGCTTTAACCATGGCTGGATACTTTCGCAAATAAAGTCATCTTCACTCATCTGACCAATCAAAATTACCCGTTGACCAATATGAAATTGATCAGTGCTAGTATTAATTTGCCACAACTGCCCTCGAAAATCTTCGACTGTAATAAAATCATCCTCTACCGACATGATCATGCCGGCTAAGTGACCTCTGTCAGGTTCTACAAACATACGACCACCTTGTCTAAATACTTGTCGATAAAAAGGCACACGCCTAAAAAAAACATCTTCTAATTTTTCACCTAAGCCAGCTAAATAAATACCTAACCCTAAAATAATACTAACAACTACTGAAAGTAATACTATCAAAAAAGGATGATATTTATAGCCGCGTTTAGTACTTTTAAAATCATACCAAGCCAAAATAGAAAATAAGGCAAGGCTTACTAACCAAAATAAAGGCAAATCAATTAATAATCTTTTTAAGGGATGAAAATTAGGAACATTACTTGCCCAAGCAGCGTGTTTAAACATAAAAATAGTAACCGAACTAGCTAAGCTTCCTAAAATAATAGCTAAGCTAAAAAATACCCACCGTACATAATCCTTAAACAAAAACTCCCAACGCTTTTTAGGTTGAATGCCTTGTTCTTTTATTTTATCTAAAATTTCTTGGCCAGTATTATTCATATATTTACTTTTTTAACTCTTTTTCCAAAGCTTTTTTACCACGTCTTAATAAAGTGCCAACCGTGCTTAATGGTTTTTTAATAATATCAGAAATTTCTTCATAACTTTTATCTTCTAAATACTTTAAGATTATTACTTCCTGATATTTAAGGTCAATATTTTTTAAAGCTTTAATAATTTTTTCCCTCAAAATACTTTGATCAATATTTTGATTAATATCAAAATCGCTAGTCAGCTCTTCACATGACTCTAAATCTAATTCAAATAAAGATAATTGGGGACGACTTTTATTTTTACGATAATTACTAATAACCTGATTATGAACTATCCGATATGCCCAGGAAGAAAATTTTAAATGCTGGTCAAAGTCATTAAGATTTTGATAAATTTTGATAAAAGATTCCTGTAATAAATCCTGAGCATCATCATTATCTAAGCCGGAAATTCTTTGAATAAAACGTAATAATTTTTTTTCATAACGATTAACCAAATACAAAAAATTCTCTTGATCAGACAAGGCAAGTTGTACTAACTCTAAATCACTTTTATCATCTAAAGTCTGATTCACCACCATATGTTTTAATACGCAGATATTAACGACTTTATTTCATCTTAACAAAAAATACCCCTAAAGCAAATGGGGTATCAACTAAAATAAAAACTGGCGCTAAAGCCACTTTTTCTTATAAAAAATAAAGAGAAAAACACCGACTGCTACTACTGATATGCCCAAGACATAAACAAAAGCTAAGCTGTGATTAGCCAGAGGCAAGGACACATTCATGCCAAATAAACTAGCAATAATAGTCGGAATAGTCATGATAATCGTAAAAGCAGTTAAAAACTGGATGACTTTATTTAATTTGTTGGTAAATAAAATTTGGTAAGAGTCCCTTAAACTCTTAATGCTCTTTAAATTGACTTGGCAAATCTCTACTGACTGCCTAATACTAATAATCATATCATTTAACAAATCCTGATCCTCTTCATAAAGCGGTAAATAGTTACCAGCCGCTATATTTTCAAAAACACTGCGCATTGGTATCAAGGCCGAAACATATTGATTAAGAATATCTTCAAATTTAATTAATTCGTTAATATCAGAGTCCTGAATGTTTTCTATTTTTTTCTTTTGGGAGGCAACTTGGTTATTTACTTCGCGTACCCTAGAAGTGAAACGTTGAGAAATTTTAAGCAAAATATAAACTAATAATTTAGCTTTTTGCGTAGTAGCAATTGATAGACTATTTTTAAGAATATCCTTGATTACTTTGTCTTCAAACAAGGCTAAGCTAATAAAATATTTTTCGGTAATAATAAAGGTCAAAGGCGTGGTATGAATAATGTCTTTATCGCTAATTTGCTCCCTCGGAATACGGACAAAGACTAACAAGGTTTTTTCTTGGCGTTCAGTGCGAGGCAATTCATGCAAATCCAAAACATCTTGTAAATCTAGTAAATCCAAATCGGCCATATTAGCCAATTTTTCTAAATCATCATGCTCAAGATGACTAGCATTAATCCAAGCGCCGTCACGAACCTGATCAAGCTGTTCGATGCGACTACCTTTAGCAGTTTTAAAATAGATATTTAACATAGCTATATTATAACAAAAATTTAACTTATTAACGAGCCTATAAATTACCTAACTAACTGTTTAGAAATTTTTCTTTTAGAAAACCTAAAAAATCATCCATTTCCTTTCTGGATTTTTCCAAAATTTCTGCTTGATTAATCATGTTTTGTTTTTCTTCTCGGCTCATATTATTATTTAATTGATTAGTTATTCTGAAGGCTCCAAAAATACCAATTGGTTCAATAACTATTCTATAAATTGAGTTTATCTCTCTATTTTTATAAAATTCCTCAAGTAAGGCTAGGATTTTTTCCTGATATTTTTCGTTGATATTTCGCCACTCTGCTTGTTTTTTTTCATCTTCTTCCCAACCCTCTGGCGCAGGAGCACATATGCCTACTCTAGGAAATAAAAATAATCTACCCTCTTCTTCGTTGGTCAAATGACCATAACAAGAGTCATCTGTTGGGAAATCATAGGCCATAATGGTAGCAACACCATCTTTAATTCCTTCGTCAATTCCTAAACCTAAACCATCCCCTATTCCATCAACTTGCAATCGGAAGTCTTCCAGTTTTTTTTGTTTTTTATTTTTACCATCAATTTTAGGAATATTATTTTCAAAATCCATATGTTTATATTTTAAAATTTAAAAATTGTTTGGGCTCGATCTGGGCCGACTGAAATAATTTCTATTTTACCGCCGGTATACTGTTCTATAAAATTTACAATCGTTTTAATTGCCTCGGGCAAAGCCTCGTAGTCTTCAATATTAGAAATGGCGGTTTGCCAACCAGGAAATTCTCGGTAAACTGGTTCACACTGATAAAGAATTTCTGAGAATCTAGGGAAAAAATCTATTTGCTGACCAGTTTTTAATTCCTTGCCAGCATAAAAAATATCAGGGCCTAAATATTTATAAGCTATGGCTAATTTAATTTTGGCAAACTTATCTAAAACATCTACCTTAGTAAGTACCAAACTATGGCCATTGTATTGCATAGCATATTTTAAGGCCACTAAATCCAACCAACCATTACGTCGCGTCCGACCAGTAGTAGCACCATATTCATCGCCAATTAAGCGGACTGCAATGCCTAATTTAAATTGATCATCGCCTTTAATATATTCCTCAATCTTATTTAAATGCTCTGCTTTTTCTTGATTCTTGCTAATACCCTGTGAGCAATAATCTTCACTTAACTTAGCCCCAAATTCTGTAGGAAAAGGGCCGTTGCCAACTCTGGTCATATAAAAAGCTTTAGCAATACCAAAAACATGATCCACTTGATTTTCTCTTAAAGCTGCGCCTCTGGCTAAACCGTCTATTGTACAATCTGATGAAGTTTGAAATTTAGTGGTACCAAAATCAATGGAAAGCAAACTTCCTTGTGCGCCTTCTAGTAAAATCTTTTTCTTGGCACTTAAAGACTCTTGGACGAAATTTTCTAGATCAATAATATAATTTTTAAGTTTAAAAGCGAATTCACCTGTGTATTTTTCAACAATGGCTTCAATATCCAAAATAGTTTCCTGATTAAAATATACTCCCCCGCCTAAATGTGGATGAGCTAAAATTTCCTTGGCAACTGTTTTGTCTAAACCAGCAAGAATACTTTGTTTAGTGGCTAGATATTTAGTTAATTTATCCCGAAATAAATCTTTATTAAAGATATCATTTAAAAATAAAGAATGCCGAGCTGTATAGTCAGTATAAAGAGGCCCAATACCGCGACCAGTTGTGCCAATTTGCTGAGCCTTATCGCCAATCCGATCTATCAAAATATGATAAGGCAAGACTAAAGGCGCCTGATGACTAATTTTTAAATTATTAATCTCAATGCCAGCGCTTTGCAAAATATTTAGTTCATCAATTACTGCCTGTGGATCAAAGGCGACTCCTCTGCCGATAATATTAAGCTTGCCTTTGGCATCGTGTAAAATACCAGAAGGCAAAAGATGAAAAATATGCTTTTGTCCATTTACCACTATCGTGTGTCCGGCGTTAGCACCACCAGTGCCACGGATAATAATGTCAGCCCAAGTAGCCAGCAAATCCACAAACTTACCTTTGCCCGTATCACCCCACTGGTTACAAACAACTGCTACACAATTTTTATTCTCCAAAAATTTATTTAGTAAATCTTGACGCATAATATTTTTATCAATAATCAACTTAAGTAGTATAACAAATAATTAAATAAAAAACAGCCCTAATTTTGCCTAAGAAACATTATCCACAAGCTACCTTGGCTCTTTTTTAAGTTTGCGCTATAATATTTAAGATGTATAAAAAAATACGACATAGTCGCTTGCATCAAAAGCCTAATACTGGGCTTTTATTTTTTAAAAATCTATTTTACATTCTCACCCGCCAGTAGCGGGTTATTTTTTAATTTTTTATTAAAGTCACATAAACCCAAACAAAGGAGCTAAAGTCGTGAAACAAGTCGTTCTTTTCACTCGCCAAGTAACTTTAGGTAATTTTATCTTTAAAGCCGGCCAAAGCTATACCTTTATCATTATCCGTCGACGCCGCAACCAGTGGCTCTGCTACCAAGGAAATCTACTGATTACTCTCAGCTATTTCGCTACTATGTTTACTGATCAAAAATATGCCCAGTGGATCGACGATGACAATGCTCAAGTTGCCTAAAGCACCACAGGCCACCAAATTCGGCGGCCTGTTTTCTATTAATACAACCCCGAAGCAGTTAAGGCGCTCCAAAGACTAGGGAAGACAAAAATCAAGCTTAATAAAGGTAGCACAAAAAACACTAAACTTAAAATAAAAGTCCACATAAAATACTTACGCATCTTTTCAACTGACTTATACATTAAATCTATTTTAATTTCTTGTTCTTGAAGCTTTTTTAAAATTTCTGGATCCATTTTTTTACTATTATATTTTTAAAATAAAATCAAAGACAATACCTATCAACAAAGCCAGCCCAGAGGAAATAAAAATAACATAATTATTCCACTTTTCTTTGGAAGTAACTAGAGTTTCCAAAATATAAGCTAAAGCCTGATGATCTGATTCATTTAAATTTTCAGGATGATCAAGCTTTTCCCGTAAACGATGCTCCACAATGACACGGGAACGTTTTTTGGCAATATCAAAACGATGAATATAATAAATGATAAAGCAGATTGTGCCTAAATACCAAGAAAATTTAACCCAAATATTACTATAAAAATTTAATACTATAATAGCTCGATAAGCTAGAGTAGCAGTAATCCCAATCCAAAAATAAAGGAGCCTAACTGCTTTAGAATGTGTTTTTAAATTTTCCATATATAAATAATTTTAAATTAATTAGTCTGCTATAAGTATATCAAAAAACCACTCCTTTGGGGAATGATTTTACTAAGATAATAAATACCAATATAATCTTTATTTATGCTTTTTTTTAGCCTTAGCTTCAAGCATTAATCTCTTTATTTCTAATCTCTTTTTAGTTTTATGAGAATGTGATTTTTTCCTTGGACCAACTGAAAGTCTTTTTGCCATATAGATATATTAATTAATATCCGTTATTATAACTTATTTTTAGAATAAAATCAATACTAAATTAAAATTAAGCAAAAAAACTAATTCTAGAAGCAACGCTGATAACTGCTATTAAAAATAATTATAAAATTAATCACGATCACCTTCGTTATTATCACTGCGACCTGATCTTCTTTCTTCAACTTTCTGTTTTGAGCGCTCATTTCTTTTTTTACCATTATCTCGCATTTCCTGTTTGACCTCCCTTTCTAGTTCCTCATTATATTGGCGAATTTTTTCTTTTGCCTCATCAACCTTAGCTGACACTTTTTGATCTTCATCTTTGGTAATCTCTTCAATATGCTCCAAATATTTAATCATTTCTTCATTTTGTTGCTTAATTTTTTGCTTAGCTTCTTTGGCTTTATCTTTATTTTCTATTTTTTTAGAAGTTTTGACAGCTGAATCAACATTATCTACAGCTGCATTAATAGTCTCCTGGATATTATTACTAATCACTGCGCTATCTTGATTAACTTTATTTTCGATATTATCTTGAGCTAAATTAATAGCCTCTTTTAAGCGACGTTCTGATAATTTATTCAAAGTATCGACTTGCGATTTTTTAGTAAAGGATAATTGTTGCTCAACATTTTCAATTGTTTTCTTTAAGGGGTAAAAAGTGTCCCCAGTAGTAATATGATCATTACTAGCAGCATAAACAGCTGTGCTACCCAATACTACCAATATCAATAGGGACACGTAAGAAATCCTAGCTAGTAGAGAGTGCGGGTGAAAAAGTGCCTGCTTTGATTTTTGTAATCTGCTTAAAAATAAAAAACGATAGATTTTAAATTTAATTTTAAAATCAGCCTGACGACTTAATTTGGCTTTGGGTAGATTAAATAAATCTTTTTCTAAATTATCCATATTTTTTATCTAACATTGATCTTAATTTGGCTAAACTACGACTCATTTTAGTACGAATTGCACCTTCTTCTTTGGCTAGTAGTTGTGCTATTTCTGAATTAGAGAGCTCATCTACAAAACGTAAAAGCAATATTTCCCTGTCACTCTGCTCCATTTGATTTATAATCTTCATTACTAGCTCTAACTCATAATTTATCTCTACCTTATGAGTATCCACTTGCGTGAGATACTGTTCTTCAAATAATTGAGTTTCTCTACCAGCAATGCGATAATGATTAACTAGATGATTATGAGCGATAGCAAATATCCATGACTGAAAAGACTTAGTTTCATCAAAACTATCAAAATTTTTTAAAGCTTTCAAAAATACCTCCGAAGTTAAGTCTTCAGCCAATTCACGGTTAAAATTTACTCTATACAAAAAATAAACAAAAATCTTATTCTTAAATTTGTCATAATAGCCTAAAAAATTGTCTTTATGATCACTCATAATAATATACAAACATTTGGCAATAATGTGTCAGCGATAAAGGCTATTATAGCAAAATGCCTTATTTTGTCTACTAATAATATACACTAAAATGGACTATTTGTAACAAAATTTAGCTTGCTTTGTATTAATTTTATAGACAAGCTAATTATTAAAAACAAAAGCTTATGAAAAAAATATCAACTATATTAACAATCTTAAGTATATCAATACTTTCGATATTTTTGAGCAATAGCGCCAAAGCTAGCAGCTATACCCTTAGCCAGGTACAAAGCCATAACACGAGCACAGACTGTTGGACAATAGTAAATAACAAAGTCTACAATCTAACTAATTTTATTGCTCTGCACCCAGGCGGATCTAGCGCTATTATCTCTTTATGTGGTACTGACGGCACAGCTGCTTTCACTACTCAACATTCAGGCAATACTACTGCTAATAATACTTTAGCTGATTTTTATATTGGTGATCTAGCAGACACCACTATACCAACAACGCCTACTAATTTAAGCGCTACTCCCGTATCAGCTTCTCAAATAAACTTAAGCTGGTCAACTTCAACTGATAATATTGCTGTTACTGGCTATGCTATTTTTAGAGATGGCTCTGAACTAGCCACTACCACTAATAATAATTTTAGTAATACCGGCTTAAACGCTTCTACCACTTATAGCTATACCGTCAAAGCTTTTGATGCGGCTGGTAATCGATCGGCTAGCTCTACTGCCGTGAGTGCTACTACTTTTGCTAGCTCTAGTGATACAACTGCACCATCAACTCCAACTAATTTAAATGCTAATGTAATTTCCGCTACTCAAATAAACCTAAACTGGTCTACTTCGACTGATAATATTGCTGTTACTGGTTATGCTGTTTTCCGTAATGGCACTGAAATTGCTAGTGTAACAACTAATAGCTTTAATAACGTTGGTCTAAGTGCATCCACAACTTATAGCTATACTGTCAAAGCTTTTGATGCGGCTGGTAATCGATCCAATAATTCGAATACTGTTTCGGCCACTACTTTGTCCGCCCCCAGTAATGGCGATACTATTGCCCCTAGTGCCCCCACAAAATTAAAAGCCCATGTTGTTTCTTACCAACACGTTAATCTAAAATGGAAAAAATCTAAAGACAATGTCAAAGTAAAGGGTTACGCCATATTTATGAATGGAAAACAAATTGCTACTGTAAAAAAAGACCATTATAACGTTATTCGTTTAACACCTGGCACTAACTACAGCTTTACCATCAGAGCCTTTGATGCGGCTGGCAATATGTCTGCTGACTCTAACACTATCACTGTTACTACCAAAATTAAAAAAGTAAAAGAAGTAAAGCTAGAGCACCGAGATTCTGATGATAATCGTAATGAAAAAATATCAAAAATAAATGAATTAAAAAATAAAATTAATAATCAACTATCAAATATGAAAGTTGATCAAAAGAAAGACAAAAAATCAAATAAAAAATAAAACTTAATATTACTCAAACTTATCCCCTAAAAAATCTCTCCTATTAAGGAGAGATTTTTATAAATTAAAAATTAAAACCAACCACTTTTATCAGCTGCTCTTTTATAGAGCCAATAATTATTATCTGTTTTATACAATAAAGTATAATTCTGCCCTTTGGCATCTTCGAATTCAGCTGAGCCTCTTGCTTTGGCTTGATCAAAAAAAACTTTAGCTTCTTTTTCCTGAATATCATATTCTAAATAATTAATGCCTGCTTCGGCATCATCCTCGTAAAATACCTTATATCCGTCTAATTCTTTATTTTTCATAGACATAATATTAATAATTTAATATAGCAAATTAATTATACCAAAAAAACGCTTGCTTGCAGATAATACCTAGATAGCCTCCTACCCTACTCAAAATCCAAGCAATAGTGTAAAATACAAAATACTAAAATTGAATAGTCCTTTATTCAATAAAGAATATTAATAATATTATATATATGGAAGAAAATAATTTAATCAGCAAACCAATTCCTGCCTTGATTAGGCAAATTGCAATCCCTGCCAGCATTGGCTTCTTTTTTAATACCATGTATAACGTGGTAGACACCTACTATGGCTCCATGATATCAACTCAAGCTGTAGCTGCTATGTCTTTATCCTTCCCTGTATTTTTTGTGATTATCGCTATTGGTTCAGGAATTTCTACTGGCGCCAGCGCTTTAATTTCTCATGCCCTAGGAGCTGGACAAAGAGAAGAAGCTAAAAAATATTTGAGTCAATCTATTTTATTTACCATTGCTTTATCAATTATTCTAACTATTTTAGGTTGGTTAAGCGGCCCTTGGTTATTTACTCTATTAGGTGCTTCTGGCGAATATTTACAAATGGCCTTAAGCTATACCAATGTAATATTTGGCGGCGTTATTTTATTTGCTTTATCTTTTGTACTCAATGCTAGTCTCACTTCTCAGGGTGATACCAAAACTTTTCGTAATTTTTTAATTTTTGGATTTTTCTTAAACTTACTTTTAGATCCTTGGTTTATGTTTGGTGGCTTTGGTATACCAAGCCTAGGTTTAGCTGGTTTAGCTTGGGCTACCTTATTTGTCCAATTATGCAGTGTGTCTTATATGGCCTACAAATCTATTAAAAGTGGCATTTTATGCAAAAACTGCTGGCACATGTTTAAGCCTGAAAAAAAATATCTATTTGACATAAGCAAGCAAGCATTTCCCGCTTCTCTTAACATGATGACTATGGCTTTGGGAATTTTTATTATCACTTATTTTATTTCCTCATTTGGCAAAACAGCCGTAGCTGCCTACGGAATTGCCACCAGAATTGATCAAATATTTCTACTACCAACCATTGGCTTGAATATAGCCAGTCTTACCTTGATTGGACAAAATAATGGTGCTAAAAAATACGACCGCGTCCAATTGGCATATAAAACAAATTTAAAATATGGCTTTTGGACAGTTTTAATAGGTATGATTTTAGTATTATTATTGCCCAAATATTTAATGCAATTTTTTTCAAATGACAGCGAAGTAATTAATACCGGCGTTACTTATTTAAAAATTTCGGCTATCACCTATTTTACCTATATGATCTTGTCTATCTCTGTGTCTGCTTTACAAGGATTAAAAAAACCAAACTATGCGGTTTGGATTGGCCTGTATCGCCAACTCATTGCTCCTAGCATGATATTTTGGCTTTTAGCTAAAGAGCTAGGCTGGGGCTTAAATGGTATTTGGTGGGGTATATTTATAATCAATTGGTCAGCAGCGATTTTTACTTTTTTCTACACCAAACACTACTTAAAACACAAAATTAATTCCTAAAATATCTAAACAAAAACAGCCTCAAATTATTACCAGGCTGTTTTTGTTAATTGTTAATCAAGGATAAATAATCTACATCTGCAAAAAGACCATTAGTTTATAAACTAAGTAGACATCAGTTACTACCCCTTAAATTTTTTGCTAAACCAAATAATATAAAATATAAACCCCCCAAAGCTAATAAAACGCGCCCAAGGCAGATCATAGATAGTTGATATAGCTAAAAAAACAAATATTAATAATCCCCCTAAAATTATTAAAAAAACGGATTTAGTATCTCCATCCCTATATTTTTTACTTAACATCTTGTTAATTTTAGGAAAAAATAAAAAATAAAAAATACTACCTATTAATCCCACAAAAAATAAAACGATACCCAATATACCTAGAAACCCCTCCCTGTCTGAACCTAATAAAATTCCTAAACCTACTATTAAAAAAATAGGCCCAAATATTATTGGCAATAGATTATACAAAAACAACATAAACCAAGGAATATTTCTTCTATTCCCTTGTTCAATAATTTCTTCAATATTTTGTTCCATAATATTCAATTTAATAATACCTCTATTATATCAAAAAACCACCCATTCGAATATACTCAGGGTGATTTTCTGTTGGGATCCTCTGTGGGATGAATTCCGAACCCTAGATTGGAATAAATTATAATATAATATTCCTATATTAATTAAAAATTAGGGTAAATCTATTTCTAAAACTTCTGAAAATTTCTTCTCCGCTTCTCCAGGCGTACCATCCTCATACTTTTCTATTATTCTACCCTCTAATATCAGTCTTCTATCTTCTGTTATTTCTTTTATTCTGTAGTCTATCTTCTCATTATCTACCAAAATGATTTCTTTATTATCACTAATTCGTTTAAATACAGCCTTACCAAAAACAAATATATTGCCTGGAGCTGGGGGGTCTATGGGGTAATATGATTTAGTTGATTCTAAATAAACAACACTATCTCCATTATCTGTAAAAACTGCTTTAGCAGTTGCTAGATCTAAAATTTCTTTAGTTTGTACATTCAGAGTGGCATAATAATGCCATAGAATAGTGCCTGGATTCCATTGAAATGCATAATACTGCCCTTCTATAACTAAATCAGTGCCTGAAATTGACTCTAAAATAATCAAATTATTATCATTTGACCATTTAACTGGTAAGTGAATGCCCCAACCACCATTCCAGCCAGCTTTAGAAGTTGACACAATTTTATTTAAAAACTTTTGAAAAAATGATAAATCATCATCAGGTTTATTATCAAATACGGTTTCCACTAACCCCGTCTCTAAATCTTTAATTTTTATTTTATAATGTAACGAACATTCTTCTTCACAAGACGGATGTCTAGTATATTTATTCAATTCTGCATAAGCTAATTTTTTACCATCATTTGATAATACAGAATTAATAAATATGTAACCATCTTCTAAAACTACTTCCTCTTTTTTGTCGTCAAACCTAAACTCATCTGGTAATTCTTTTAAAGTGATTTCCTCTGTTTTTGTGCCTTCTGTTATTCCTTCATTATCTTTAATTAAGCTATATAAATTATTTATAGTATTTTGCTTATCTATCTCCTGCCAGACAAAAACTCCTACTATAAATATGGAGCCAATTATAGCGGTAATAAATATAGCCACAATGACATCAGAAAATCCTTTTTGATTTTTAAATACTTTCATAATTTTATTTAAATTTTATAACTTCATTATATCAAAAAACCCCGCCAGAGGCGAGGTAAACATTCCAAGAGGAATGATTATTTGAACCGTCTCGACCCGCAAGACTCGCCGATGCGAGGCGGGTGGGATCCTCTGCAAGAAATTTTTTACTACTTATTGCTATTTATCACGCCCTCTAAACACTGCCTATCATCTAATAAATAATCACATATGGTATCATCCCCTTTAATGCGGGCCAATGTACTGAAACATTCATTTATATTCATCAGACTAACCTTTTTACAATATTCTTCATTCAAAGTGGTTTTTGCATGGGCTATATAACAAGTACTTTTAAAAGGAGCAGCTTCATTTTCACATTTTTCAACTTGTAAATAAGACAAATCTACTGCCGAAGGTTTTTCTTTAAAACAGAAACATTCGTTAGTACTCTTAACAAACATTGGGCTACTTTCACAAATTTCTCTACAACCATCCAAACTTTTCGCTGTTCCATCAGCGGGATGCATCCATCCATAACCATTAATTTTCCAAACTCCATTATCTTTTATCAGATAAATATACTGCGGTTTTTTTTGACGATTATTTTTTATAGCCATTACCTTTAATACTGCCACATCATTTTTTATATCTACATTATCTATTGTGTATTCTAAGCCATTAAATTGACTTAAAAACATATTTTCTAAACTAAGCTCCTTAATCTCAGGATATAGCGCCGCCGTTTCTTTTGCTGATTTTAAAAAACTTTCTGATGAATATATATAAGAAAAATATTTATCAACATCAACATTTTTAGCAGCAGTCATTGCTTCCGCAAAAACCTCTTCTGGGGTCGAATTATTGATATCAACTTCTAAAAGTTTATCGCTATCAGTAATTTTGCCTTCAATATTATTAACATTTAAATCCGTTAGGATATTTGCCTTACCATCGCTAATATTTTGCTGACTAGCTTTTTTAGGGATTAAGGTGCACCCGGTAATAATGACTGGAAATAAAATTAATAAAATAAATCTTTTCATAATTTAAATTTAATATTAAACATTATAAGTATATCAAAAAACCACCTCTTAGCGAAGTGAATACTAAAAACTAAATCAATATTAAGATTAAAATTTTATTTATTTTTTCAAAATATTTTTATACAGATCTACCATATTATCCATTAAACGATCTGCCTGAAAATTTTGTGCTGTCTTTATGGCTTGTTGAGATAATTGAAAACGCAGATCGTCATTATTGAGTAATAAGTTTATCTTTTCAATAGACTCTTCTAAACTATTTACCGCAAAACCATTTTCATAATCACGTATAACTTCTGGCACTACACCAACCGGATAAGCAACTGGTACTAAGCCTTGCGACATGGCTTCTATCAGGCTTAAAGAAAACCCCTCATAACGAGATGGCATAAATAAAATAGCACCACGATATTGAGCTAAAATACTTGGAATATTTCTCTTAACTGCATTAACAAATAAAACATGATTATTAATCTGTTGACGCAACCAAGATAATAGTGGTTTATTACGAGACATTACTATAGATACTTTTTGTATATCTGGAAATTGATTAAAAACACTAATTAGACGATTGACACCTTTTAATTTTAAAGTAAAAGCATCCTCACCAATACGACCCAAAAAAACAATAGCGCGACTATTAGTTTCTATAGAGGCTGTGCTTTTTTGCTCTTCAAACCAATAATCTTCCACAGCATTATGCAAAATTTTTATTTTGTCTGACTGAACTCCTACAGAAATAAGATCATTTTTTACAATACTAGACGTAGCCATAATATGATCGACTCTTTCAGCTGCATACTGTTCAATAACAGCAATATCATTGAGTGGTCTCCTGGTCTTGATATCTAATTCCTTAATGGCTCCGTCTTTTTTTAATCTATAAAAAATACGTCTACAATCATCTTCTAGAGCGCTAGCCTTTGGCACGGACCTCAAAAAACCGATAGTAGTTGATCCAAAATGAGAAACTATCGGTTTAGAAAAACGCAAAAAAGCTAATGGCGTATAAGTAGTACCTTGAATAATATCATGCCGCAAAATTTGATCACGTTTTTCTAACAAAGAATAAAAATAAAGAATATTATTAATACCCTTAAAATGAGTTGGAGTATCCTTTAAAGTAAAACTTGGATAAAAATTATTTACCTCAATTCCTCGCTCGCGCAATTTACAACTAATCAGATCATTTATAAAATGAGCGCCTGTTCCTATTTTTTTATCACTATGAATCAAGGCAATTTTCATTTATTTACATTAAAATAATTTTAAGTCACACTTTTTTAATAGTAATAAAATTTTTTCTATACGTCAATAAATAACAAATATCAAAAAACTACCCATTCGACTACGCTCTCTTCGAGTCTGAGTGGCGAGGCCACTAGACCTCAGAGCCGAAAGCAGGGTAATCTTCTGTTGGAACCCAATAAAAACGATTCTTATAAACTAGCCTTGCTACTCCTTAATAATCTCTAAAGATAAACTTTCCAGTGGCAAACCCTGGTATTGTTTTTTACTAATTTCTTTATTCTCACCTAAAATATTCACCTGCAAACCAGCTTGTTTTACTTTGGCAATATAATTATCTTTCAAAAGTGCTCCACCCACACAGCCAGCTATCAAATCTTCGTTATTCCTCTGCTCTTCAGATAAATCCTCTAATAACACAATATCAGAAATACACATTTTCCCGCCTTGCTTTAAAACACGATAAGCTTCTTGAAAAACTTTTAATTTGTCAGGAGCTAAATTGATAACGCAGTTGCTAATAATAATATCAATAGAATTATCCTCTATTGGTAAATTCTCAATTTCCCCTAATTTAAATTCGACATTATTATATTTATATTTATTAGCTAAAATAGTAGCTTTGACAATCATCTCCTGAGTCATGTCTACGCCAATAACTTTACCAGTCTCACCAACTTTTTTAGCTGCCAAAAAAGCATCAAAGCCAGCCCCAGAGCCAAGATCCAAAACAACATCACCGACTTTAATTTTACTGATAGTAATTGGATTGCCACAACCTAAGCCCATATTAGCCTCGGGTACTACAATCATCTCTTCATCAGAGTAGCCAATACTTTTAGAAATTGACTGGCTAGTATCCGAACCACAGCTACACTTGCAGCCACAGCCAGATTGCTTAGCTAATTTAGCATAATTATCTTTTACTACTTTTTTTACTTCTTCGGCTTGCATAAATTAATCTATTTTTTTATTTAATAACTTTTTTATTATATCACACAAAAGAAAAAACTTTTTCATATTTTGCTAATTATATAACCAGCAAAAATAAAGCTCAAAATTATTATTATATAAACGATAATATTATCAATTATGGCGTAAATCTTAAAAGACCTGGTACCATTATTGCGAACAAACATATGATAGTAATAATAACGATGCCAATGATAACTTGTATAATATAAGAATATTAAAAAAATAATAAAAAATAAAAATAATAATATGAAAGTGACTATCTTATTTACTCCTTCACTAGTATTTAAAAATGTGCAAAACAGAATAACTTCTAGCACCGCAGACAAAATTAAATAAGGAATCTTTTGATAAAGTTGATTTTTGTAATACTCTTTATTTTTTTTCTGTAAACTAAATAACCACATATTGATAGTATATCAAAAAACCATTCCGTTTGGAATGATTTTCTGTTGGGGTCCGTTGTGGGATGAATTCAGAACCTTTTATAATAAGTATAGCGGTGACGATTTACGAAGATTAAGCTATTTATTAAATATTGGCTAAATCTTTCTCTATTTTTTCCTTTAACCATTTTTTAAACTCCTCGAAATCAATGTAGCCATACTTGCGATCTTCATCATTTGGATTAGAACTCGTATATTCAAATCTCTCTTGAATATCTGTAAAAAAATCTTCATGTTTCTCGGTTAAATCACCATCTTTTACTTTAGTGACAAAATAAGTATAGAAATCTTCCTCAAATTTATTATAATCTGATTTGCCCGCAGTTGCTTCCGATAATTTATCTAATAAGTATTTAAAAAGTACGGTTCTCTTTAATCTTTGATCTTTTTCTTTATCCAAAAAATCTTGCAAAATTTTATAAACATCTTTATAAGATGTTTCTCGTAATTCATCTTGAAAGAAAAATAATGAATTAGCTAATATATCCCTTTCATTGAATTTCCCATTAAACATAAGGCCCAGATACCTATCTCTAAATTTAGGATAATAGTTATATAACCTAGCATTTGATGTGACAACCCAACCGCCATACCCAGAATCATTCCAATACTTTAATGCATCAAATAAAATTGACGGTACTCTATCATCATTATCAATAAAACTCAAAAGTATGGCGGCTGTACATTTATTACGAGCATCTTCGTATTTATTATAAAAACCAATGAGCTCTTCTGTGTGAGCTTTGGTTAATTTATTTTTATTATTTAGGTCCCAATATTTTTTGAACTCCTTGGACTCTTTTTTAAATTTATTTTTCATTTTTAGAGACTTAGGATTAAAAATATAATTTCTTCCTATTTTGTATAAAAACTATAAGTAATGCTAGTGCAAAAAAATTCACTTTTATTAACAAAGATATATTATCTAAATCTAAAGTCGAACCAAATGGAATACTAATCATCTGGCTAAAATCTAATATAATATTATTAAACCCTAAAATCACCGCTTGTAGAGCAGACCAAATAATACCAATTATTATGCCCGCTTTCTTTTTTTGAAATAAAAATATAGACCCAATTACCCCAAGTATAGATACTGGCATACCAAACATTATAAAATTTGAATTAAACAAGATAACTAAATAATTTATTAATTGACCTAAGCTCATAACAAGCATTAACCATTTCATAACCCCCATCATCTTGCTAAGATGTTTCCTTTTACTTTCTTCTTGTTTATTTTCTTGTTCTGTCGGCTTATTTATAGGAAAACTATCTTCTGGCTTATAGTACTTGAATAACCTATCAATATATATTTCTAACTCTTCTTTTTTTACTTTTCCCAAAATTTTATCAGCCCTCCTATCCAAATTAATTATAAAATTATCAGCGTCATTAGGAAAACTATATGTAAAATTATAAGAATCAATAATAAAATCTTCTTTCTGTTCCTCTTTTAATTTTAAATAATAGTCGTTAAGTTTTCCCATTCCTTGAATAATGTTCTCGATAACAATTTTTACCTTATTGAATTCTGCCTTATCGCTCTTTAAACTATTTGCTATGTCACTTCCTTTTCTAACATTGGTAATAAAATTAGCCCCAACAAAAGGATTCATATTTTCTAAAAACTCTTTAGCCTCCTCTATTGAATATCCGTACCAATTATCATCTGATAACTTTTTAGCTAGATCATCAAAACTATAATATTCTTTTAAGAAATATATACCATCACGAGTAATGTCTGATTCTCCAGTATGAATTTCGTCCAATATATAAGCTAATTTATCAAAATCAATAAAGTCCTTAACATAAAAAGGACCAGAACCACTTTGATATAAAGTAAATGCTAAAACTTTTCCCTTATACTTTTCCTCAATTTTTGATTTATCATTTTCCATATATAAATCATACCAAAAATTATTAATAAAAACTACTTAAAGTTCTATAGCCATTCTGGGTGTATCAAAAAATTAGCTAAGATTAGCTAACTTTTTGGTGGGGTGCCTAAAGGGAATTGAACCCTTATCAGCGGTGCCACAAACCGCTGTGTTAACCGTTACACCATAGGCACCATATAAAAAATTTACGTGGTGTCCCCAGCACGGCTCGAACGTGCAACCTACAGCTTAGAAGGCTGTTGCTCTATCCAATTGAGCTATGAGGACTTATTAAAAAATAGATAAGCTGCCTACATTATAAATGTAAATAAACATTTTGTTTATCACTACTTGTCCCGAGCGTAGCCGAAGGAAGCTATGAGGACTTAAAAAAATGAACAAATTAACTAATGATTATTAATAATCATCGCTGAGTATAACAGTAATAGCCTATTTAGTCAATCCCATAATTAGTTTTAATTAGAGCTAAAATATGGTATATTTAAGAAGTTATCATAAACTTATGAGCTTAAAAAATAAAAATCCACAATTAATTTATTTAGCCGCTGATCACGCTGGTTTAAAATTAAAAAACCTAATTAAAAATTACCTAAGCGAGCAAGGTATTGCCTACAAAGATTTTGGCGCTGACAAACTAGAATCAACTGATGACTACCCTGATTACGCTAAAAAATTAACTAAAGAATTAAGTAAAAATTCTCACAACTTTGGCATTTTGATTTGTGGCTCTGGCCAAGGCATGGTGATTGCTGCTAATCGCCAAAAAAAGGTTCGCGCTATCTTGGGCTATTCTGCTCATGCTGTTATGGTAGCGAGACTTGATAACGATGCCAATGCCCTGTGTCTAGCTGGACGCTTTATCTCTCCAACAACTGCTATTCATATTGTTGATTTATTTATTCATAGTCCTTTTTCTAAAGAAGAACGGCACCAAAGAAGAATCAAAAAACTAGGATGAAAACAATTCAAATTATCCCAGCAGTCCTTGCCTCTGATTTAAAACATTTTAAAAAACAGTGGCAGCAGGTAGCTAGCCTTAGCAAAACTATCCAAATAGACATTATGGATGGTGTTTTAGTTACTACTAAAAATAACATTAATCCAAATACCATTAAAAATTTGACTAATAAACACCAGCTAGAAATCCATCTCATGGTCAAAGACTTAAGTAACTATATGTCCAGCTGGTCCAAGTTAAAAAATGTCAAAAAAATTATCTGGCATTTTAGCGCTGAAACAAATACGCAAGCTATTTTGTGCTTAAATGATTATTTAAAAAAAAAAAAAATAAAAACTGGCCTATGTTTAGATCTTAAAACCAAACCCCAACAAATAGCTAAATTAGTTCCTTATTTTGACACTATCCAAGTGATGGGAATCGTAGCTGGCAAGCAAGGCCAAAAATTTCAAGCTAAAGTTATTAGTAAAATAAAAACCTTAAGAAAAAAATACCCCGAAAAAAATATTGAAATAGATGGTGGCGTAAACGACAAAAATTTTAAAACTATTCTTCAAGCTGGCGCTAATATATTTGTCCTAGGCAGTAGTTTACAAAACGCTCCTAATCCCAAAAAGGCTTATCAATACTTTAAAAATCTTAACCAAAAAACTCCTTAGTAATATAAGGAGTTTTTTAATTAAAAATTTAAGTAAATTAAACTTGGGGATTATTTTGATTATCTACAGGAGTAGAATTTTCCACCAAAGCTTCTTCAGCAATCTTGCGACTACGTCTTAATAATAAGATGATGCCGATAATAAAGATTAAAATAAATACCGCTCCCCCTACATAATAAATATTAAATGGTAATTTTTCCCAGAATTTTTTGCTCTCTACTTTTGCTGGACTAGTTGGCTCCTTACTTACAACTGGTTCTCTAGTAATATTAGTAACTTCAAAACTAATAGCACTTGATTGCTTTAATAAATTACCATTACTATCATTGCTAGCAACATAAACCTTATGCAAACCTTCGCTTAAAGTTTGATCCAATCTATAATTCCAAGATCCGCTAGCATCTGTTTTAGTTGCTAAAACTAAAGGCAAGGAACTATACAAATAAATATTAACCCAAGTATTTGGATCAGCTGTACCGCTCAAACTTAAGCCCGCTGTTTCTGTTTCTACTTGTTTTAATTGCCAAATCGGATCAATAAGCAAAGAAGCGTCATGGGGTTGTTCTAAACTGAGTTTAGCTAATATGACTTGATCTAAGGCATTACGCTCGACTCCTAATTTACCGTCGCCAATTGGATTATAGCCATTTCTTATTTCCTCACCATCTAAATAGCTATCACCATCGGAATCTGGATTAGCGCTATCAGTACCGTAATAAGCTTCTAGATCATCTGGCAATAAATCTGCATCCCGATCAAGCAATATGGCTGCCGGATTATTTAATAACAATTGCTCAGTGCTAGCTAAAACAGCAGTTGACTTAGCTTTGGCTACTAAAATATTAGTGTCCATTTTAAGCAAAGGTAAATTCCAAGTTGCTTCTTCGCCGACTGATAACTCTTGTAGCAAATCTTTTAACTTTATAGTTTTAGCAGCTTGATTTTCTGTCAAAGTTTCTATTTTTTTACTTTCAATTTGAGATAAAGATAAGCGGTATAAATATTTTTGACGCAAAATATTTTGACATTCCTCAGCCGTAGCTAATTTACAATCCACTTTAGATAAATATTGACTAGCTAAATAATCCTGACATTGACTTAATTCTGCCAACCCTTGCTCCTGGCAAACAGCTTGTAATTTATTATCTCGTAAATAATTTTCACAAGCTATTGAATCAAAAATATTTTGATCCAAACAAGCAAGTGGTATCTGCCCAGATATTTCTGCTTGATATTTACTACATATTTGTTGATCAGTAATGCCGGATTTTATACAATTAATATTATTTGTTTCTGTATTATTGTCCGTAAGCAATGGGTCCGTTAAATTATCCGAGCTCGTAGCCAAATTTTCTGTACTAGTACTTGATTCACCTATCAAAATTTCATTATAAATAGAAATAATCTTAGCTTCACTAGTCACCATGGTGTCTCCTACCAAAGACTGCACTAATACATAATAGTTGCCGTTTTCTAATTGCGTGGTATCAAATAAATAAATATATTGCTGACCACCACCAGCATTAGAGCTCTGCAAGACTCCCTCTGCCTGTAATACTTCTGCTCTGGCTAGACTATCTTGAAAAACAAATTGTAAATTATTTAAATTTTTATCACTATTTGCTTTGAGGGTCACTAGTCCTGATAAATTATTACCTGGATTAAAAAGACTCAAGTTAACATCACTGGCTTTTAAAATGGTTGGCAAAACTAAAGCTAAATCAAATGAATCATCAACTGTTATTTCGCTATCCTCTACTTTGGCTGTGACTAGCAATTTATAATTACCAGCAATAAATGTTTCGTCTAAATTAATAGTTGTATTCCAGCTAAGACCATCTAATTTATCAATGCCAAGGTCGCCAGTTGATATGGCTGTACTATCAACATTTATTAATTCTATATTTAGATTATCAGCCGCAAAATTAGTAGTTAATTTTAAAGCTAATTGCGAAGTGCCAAATAAATTATTATTACTTGGCACGGTCAAATTAAAACTTGATAAGCTTATTGTCCTGGTAGTTGTAGTAGGGACAGTTACTTCTGCGACTGGAACATCGGCAACCAAATTAATGGTGCTGGTCGTGCTGGTGGTAGCATGCTCATCCAAAACTAAGCCTTGATTTTGATCAACTTGGCTAATTACTAGCTCTTGATTTTCTGCTTCACTGGCTACAGCTGATGTTAGTTCTGAATCAATATCTAGCAGTTGAACTAAATTAATATCGGAGTTTAAAGTATCTAATAAAACACCATTTTTATCAAAAATATTAGCCACCGCTGATAATTGATAAATACCCGCTGGCCAATTTTCAGTATTCCAAGAATTATTCGACTGCCATGAACCATCTGACTGCCTACTGGCTTCAAAATTTAATTTAATATTTTTTTCTGGGCTGGCCACTACTAGATAAACTACCGCCTTATTGTCTATTTTTTCATCATTTAACTGGATTTGTAAATTTATTTGCTCACCAATTTGATGGCTACTCTGAGCCAAAGGGTTAATTAGGACTGCCTTAAAGTCATAGTCTTGGACAGGGTTTGCTTTACTAACTACAAAAATTAAACCTTGCACTAAAACTAAAATAGCGAAAAAGAAAAAGGTAAAATGATGATGAATTTTTTGCCAAAGCATAAATTAGATAGTAAATTTTAATGGCTTTATTATAGCATAATTAAACTAAAATAAAAAAACCGCCCATTTCATTGTCATTGCGAGGGTTTTAAGCCGAAGCAATCTATAAGCTGGTAGATTGCCACGCCCTTTGGGCTCGCAATAACGTTTAAAGACGATTTTTTAAAATTTATATTCTATTGACAGGGACAAACGGCAATTGCTCCGGAGACTTGAGCACAATTAATTGTGCTAGTAGTATAGCTACAAGTATCATCATCTGCCCAGGCTGGTGGATATTCATCAGCGCCTACGCTACATTCCCCACAACTATAAGGATCATTAAATACATCATTCAAAATACATAAAGAATCCTGCTTATAACTAACGCCATTAGGGCAAACTTTATTATTAGCAGCACAAACCGTATCGCAACTTTCCGACCAAGCTTCAGTGCCATACCAACAATAACCACCAGCATAAGTTGCACAAGCATCTACTAATCTAGCCTGGTATTCTACTGCTGCCACACTATAGCTACAAGAACCAAAAACAATATTATTATTAGCATCGGCTAAAATATAATAACCAGTATCTACCTCGCTACTTTTATCAGGATCAATTGGTAATCTGCCTAAATATTTATCAAAAAAATCTTGGTCACTAATCGCTAAACAATACTCAGTACTAGCACCACAAGTAAGTTGAGTGCCTGATTGAGTAGAGCACAAAACTTTTTTGCTGCTATTTACCTGCCCTAAAATAGGCAAAGCGCCTTTATGATCGCGCGCATAACTCGTAAAAGCATTAGCAATATTCAAAATATCATTTTGACGCCTTTTGTCTTCGGCTTTGCCAACTTGAGCAACTGGATCAACCCAATAAAATACCGCCGTTCCTAAAATCATTAACACGCCTAATACTATTAATAACTCAAGTAAAGAAAAACCTTTTTGATCTTTTATTATTTTCATATTATTAGCTAAATTCTTCTAATAATTTATCAATATTTCTAACTAGCATTGGCCGCTTCACTAAAGCTTTACCACTTAGCTGCGGTAATTTACTCGCATAGTGCTCTTTGGGTGCTTGATAAAAAATACCATAAGGAATTTTATCACCCCAAAGCAAACTGCTCTCTAGGGCTAACTTACGATCTTGTTTATTATAATCTTTTTGTTCATCTAAATTATACAAACGATCATAAAACCACTTAAAGGTATTGATTTTATTAAAAGTAACACAAGGTTGAAAGACATCGACTAAAGCAAAACCCGGATAAGAAATAGCACTTTTAAATAATTCTTTTAGATGCTGAGCTTGGCCAGAAAAACCACGTGCCACAAAGCCAATGTTTTGAGCCAGAGATAAAGCAATAGGATTAACAGCTTCATCAATCACCCCTTGAGGAGTTGATTTTGTTTTAAAACCTTGATCAGAAGTAGGTGCCGTTTGACCAGTAGTCAAACCATAAACCTTATTATCATGAGTAATATAAGTAGTATTAACATTACCCCTAACAGCATGCAGAAAATGCCCCAAGCCCTCGCCATAACCATCGCCATCACCACCCATAGCAATAACCGTCAAATCTTGATTAGCTAGTTTTGCTCCCACAGCTGTAGGTAGCGTGCGTCCATGCAGAGAATGCCAAACATAAGTTTTGGTAAAATTATTATTATTACCAGAGCAACCAATACCATAAACTATTAATACCTGTTCGGGATTTAAATTAAGCTCAGCTAAAGCTTGCCGCAAAGCAATCCAAATACCAAAATTTCCACAACCTGGACACCAAGTGGGCTGATGCGGTGTTAAAAAATCTTTATCCGTCAACATATTTATATTTTATTTAAAGCCGCCACTAATTCTTCTCTAAAAAATGGTCGACCATCATATTTTAATAATTTATTTTTAATCAACACGCCAGTTTCCTGAGCAATTAATTGTCCTAATTGCGCATTGCTATTATTTTCTACTAATAAAATTTGTTTAGATGATTTTAAAATATTGTTTACAAAATCCTTTGGAAAAGGCCAGATATATTGTAATTGCATCAGCCTAATTTTACTTTGTTGTTTACTAGCTAACTGATTATAAGCATCCAATATTGGTCCTTTAGTTGAACCCCAAAAGACCACTGTCTTTTTGGCCCTAGGGTTACCATAGATAATTGGCATTGGCATTTTAGCAGCAAAGGTATTTAATTTTTGCTGACGTTTATCTACTTGCGCTTTACGATTAGCACTTGATTCATCAGTATAACCATAGGCATCATGCTCATCGCTATTAGCATTAAACAAACCACCCGGCATGCCTGGTATGGTGCGCGGTGAAATACCGTCAGCTGTTAAACGATAACGTTGATAATTCTTTATTTTTTTAAGTTGGGCTAAATCTAATAATTTGCCTCGATTGATTTTTATTTTTTTAACATTAAATCTAGGCACTGTGCTATCACCCTCTGAAATAAATTTATCTAACAAAATAATAACTGGCAACTGATAAATATCAGCTAAATTCAAAGCCTCAGCCGCCAAATAAAAAGCTTCGCTAGCGTCAGCTGGTGCTAAAATAATTCTGGGAAAATCACCTTGAGCAGCTCGCAATACAAATTGTAAATCTCCCTGCTCTGTCCAAGTAGGCAGTCCCGTGGCTGGACCTGGTCTTTGTGCATTAACTACTACTAAAGGCGTTTCTGTAATACCGGCCAAGCCCAAAGCTTCTACCATTAAAGAAAAACCACCGCCAGAAGTTGCTATCATTGCTCGAGCACCCACAACGGAAGCACCTAAGGCCATATTAATAACAGAAATTTCATCTTCAGCGTGCTTTACAACAAGGCCAGTCTCTTCGGCAACTTGAGCTAAATAATGTAAAATAGAAGATGAAGGGGTCATGGGATAGCCAGCGTAAAAATTAAGACCCCCAGCCAAAGCTCCTAAAGCAGTGGCCTCATTAGCACTAATTAAAATATTAGTATTAACTTTGTAGCTGACTAACTGACAATAAAATTGTTGCTGATAAACAGTCTGCAATTCCTTAAAACCTAAGGCCAAGGCTTTTAAATTACTACTTACCAACTCTTTGCCTTTACCTTTAAAATTTTCTTTAACTACCTGATTAGCAATCGTTAAGTCTTGTCCAACTAAAGCAAGCGTTGCCCCTAAAGCAACAACATTGCGCATAATATCTCCACCCGCCAATTTAGCAATCGTGGTTAATGGCAAGGGAATAAAATTAATTTTAGGGTTATATTTTTTTATTTTTAGATTTATTTTATCTTCATCATAAATTACTACTCCACCCGCAACTAATTCTTCATGATGTAAATTAATAGTCTCTTGATTTAAGGCTACCAGTACATCAATTTGGGCATTAACGCTATTGGTTTCTTTGATATCAATAGTTAATTGAAATGTATTATGCCCACCTCGAATCAAAGAAGGATATTCGGTGTAATCAAATACTTCATAACCTGCTTTCATAAAAATTTTAGCCAAGATCATACCAGCTGATTTAATACCAAAACCAGCTTCACCACCAATTTTCCAGTTAAGATTATTTTTACTAATCATAAATATAGTTTCTAATTTCTAAACATTCACCCCGTGGAATACCACCAAAATTTAACAAATAAATTTTAATTGCTATTTAAATATTTTTATAATAACAATTCAAAATTATAAAACTAAAGCTGGTGGTAGTTTCCGCTTACAGCGGAAACTATTCCACTGGGTAAATTATAACAGAAAGCTCAATTATTTTCTAATTAAAACAAAACCCAGCCCTTTACAGAGGGGCTGGATCGGTAGGCCTTAGAGCAAACCTTAAAAAAATATTAGTCAGGGGGGCATTTTATTAAATTTTAATAATTAAGCATAGCTGGCATAAGCTGCCCAACTAAACAAAAGTAAAATGTGCATTGAATAGCTACTTAGATAAAATTTATTTATCATATGTTTTATAATTATATCCAGGTTGATGCCCAGACAAAATAACTTAACACTATCAGGGATAAAATAGCCCAATTTTCATGACTAGCAACTTCGGGCGAGCAATAAAAATCGCTTTTACGCCAAGAAGTTACCTTGCATTGTGGTGTTTCCATAATTTTATTTTTATTTAATTATAATTAACTTAAACTGTTTGACTCATCATTACTATTAAAGTAATAGACCCTACTAAACATAGTAAGATAATTGCCCAATAATCACCGGATCGCAATTTGGCATCACCGGGGCGTACTACTAATCTAAAAGATTTAATTTGACCATCATTCATATATTTTATAGATAAATAAAAAATTGGCCGCAAGAGACAGTTCTCTTAAGCCAATTTTAAACTACATATACATGATAGCATAAAAAAATGCTTTTGTCAATCAAAACAAATATTTTTTATTAAAAAATCCCGCCTAACGCCTGTAATAACGTTTCAGCGGGAAAAATCATTTTGAAGAAAAAACTTCTTCTCGAAAATCACCCTCGCTGGTATATACTTCTAATTCACTGGCAGTATCCTCTGATTCACTTGCAAACATTTTAAATACATAGACTAATAAACATATCAGACCAAAACCTAGACCCAACAAACAAAGAATGATAATAAGGACGATTTTCATCTTTTCCCCTCCTTCAAGGATAAAGGACAAGCTAGGTCACTCCTATTACTTTAATATACTAAACAAATTATGCTGATTTTGCAATATATAAAAATAAAACCCACCGCGTCAGACACGGTGAGCTAAAAATAACTCACAAGTTTATATTAACTTGATAATACGAATACGAATTTCTCTTTGAGATCATAAGTATCTATGGCTCTTACCCCACAAAGCGGACAACCATACACTCTATCAGTATAAGGATTTAGTTGAGCATTAACATTGCAGGTCTTACATTTGTAAGAATTTATTTCTCTCCACTTACCGCCAGAGCCAACCGCTAAATCAAGAATATCTTCATGCCTTTTACAACTAGGAATAGGCACAATCCTACCTCCTGTGAGCTAGTTAACAATGATCGGGACAAAAATAGCATAAGTGAAAACAACAACATTGTCAATTTAAGAAAAAGAAAAGGCCTGCTACGATCTTGCTAGATAAGCAAGGAGCAGGCCTTTGAATACGAGTCTTGACACTAGCCTGGGCTAGCCACGACGCAGACTGCGCCAGTTGATCGGCTGAGGAGCCACTTGCTGACGCAAACTCTGGCAACGCTCCAGGCCGAAGCAGTGGAAGGGGCACTCTTGCCCCAAGCACTGCTTGGTTTCCCGGCAGTGCTCATGGGGCAGGTGGTCCGAGCGCACGCCCAGAATAGCAGCGGCCACAATGACCTCAAACGACAGCTGAGTGACCGGCACGTCCGGATGACTCAAGCTACCATTGAGAAACATCTGGCCGGCTTTCTGGTAGTGCCACTCTTCGGCACCTTCTACCTTGCCTTCTTGGGCAAGGGTCTCGGCATCCAAGGACTCTTCCAAGCCCTTGGTGGAGCGTTCGCCAACGCGGAGAATGCGCGCCACGTCTTCCAGTCGCCAGTTCTGCCTGTTGCAGAAAATCTGGACATGCCCAGAAGAACGCTGCACAATCACCACGTCAGCCGCCAGACCGCCGTCCTCGACAGAGGCACGCGCCATGTTCACAGACATGGTATTGTCGGTCTTGAGCACTGCCAGACGGCAGGCCTTCTGACCGACGACCAGGTCGTGAATTTCGGAATCAGCCAGCTCGACGCGCGCCGCCTGCCCTCGCTCTTGCTCGGCGTACTTGGCATCAAGTGCCATAATAGCCCAGATAAGAGCATGTTCAGGATCTTTGACGTAGTGGAACATCAGCTTGGTCAGGGAGAACAAGTCAAAAGGCTGACTGCCTCCGCGTGTGTCGATCCGATGTGTGAATGCCAAAATCTTGGCCAGCGCCGGATCAGAATCAATCCCTAAGTCCTTGGCTACCAAAGTAGCCGCACACTCAGGACTGGCCTGACCGTTGCGATGTTCGTCAAAACGACCACCGCCAACGCCGATCAGCAGACAGCCGTCTGCTTCCCACTCTTCTGCCGAGCGATTGTCCGGCGACTTACCACCAGACCAATACTCGACAACAGCCTGATCCACGCCAGGGTATTTCTTGCTACCCCAGCGCCAGAGCATCCAGATAGCCACGATCTCGTCGAGATGTGGCTTCAGATGCGTCACGATCCTGCGAATATTAGGCATGAGCCTCTCCTTCTGCTGCTACTTGCAGCTAGTAATCAAGACTAGGTTGACAATGAACAATCATAGTATTATATCATATATATTAGATTTTGTCAATATTATAAAATTGACTGTTTAGCCTATTTTCATTATTATTAATATACTTAAAAAGCTTTAATAAATACTTTATATATGAGAATAGAAGTAGATAGAGAATTATGCATTAGCGTAGCCTCTTGCGTAGCGGTTGCCCCTAATACCTTTGAGCTTGACGATGAGGGCATTGCTGTTATCAAAAACCCCACAGGTGATGACGAAAAAACTATTTTACAGGCTGCCCAAAGCTGCCCAGTAAATGCTATACGAATTTTTGATGATGCTGGTAAACAAATTCATCCACCTCAATAATAAAAATTATGACCACTCAAGATAAAAATAAATTGGTGCTCGGCCAGCAGGCACCGCTTTTTGTCTTAAAAACTCAAAGTGGCCAAAAAATAAATTTAGCTGACTTCAAAGGCAAGAAAAATGTCTTGCTCGTTTTCTATCCTGGCGATAACACCCCTGGTTGTACTCGCCAACTCTGCGCTTTGCGTGATGATTATCATCAATTCCAAAATAAAGATACTGCTATTTTTGGTATTAATCACGCCGATGCTCAATCTCATCAAAAATTTATTGACCATTACCAGTTTCCTTTTGATCTATTGATAGATAATGATAAAAAAGTTTCCCTGGAATATGGTGCTATCAAATTATTTTTCAATAAAACTATTATCAAGCGAACGGTAGTCTTAATAGACAAAGAAGGAAAAATTATTTATCTAAAACGCGGTCTACCAGCTAACGAAGAAATATTAAAAAAATTGTAAGATCTTTATTTATGAAAAAAAATATCAAAGAAAATATATATTTAGACCATGCTGCCACCACTCCTACTGATCCCGAAGTAGTAGCTGCGATGGCACCATATTGGACAGAAAAATTTGGCAATCCTTCTAGCCTTTATGCCCTAGGTTTAGAAGCTAAAAATGCTATAGACGCTGCTCGCCTTAACATTGCTAAGTTTTTAAACTGCAAAGAAAATGAAATTATTTTTACTGGCGGTGGCACTGAAAGCATTAATTTAGCCATCAAGGGTTTATGCTATAACTATTTAAATGCTGAAAAAAAACCACATTTAATCATTTCTAGTATTGAGCATCACGCTGTTTTTGCGGCTGCCGAAAGATTGGTTAAACAAGGCTTTTCTGTATCAGTAATACCAGTCGATGCTGATGGTCTAATCATAATGTCAGAATTAGAAAAAGCTGTTCAAGATAACACTCTGCTAATCAGCATCATGCTGGCCAACAATGAAGTTGGCACCATACAACCTATTCAAAAAATTGGTAACTGGCTAAGTAAATTAAATCAAGATAGAAGCAAAAATAATTTAAATAAAATTTATCTACACACTGATGCTTGCCAAGCAGCTGGTAGCTTGGACCTGGATGTAAATAAATTACACGTTGATTTGCTTACTTTAAATGGCAGCAAAATATACGGACCAAAAGGCATTGGTGTTTTGTATATTAAATCTGGGACTAATTTAGTTCCCTTAATAGATGGTGGTGGCCAAGAAAGAAATTTACGCTCTGGAACTGAAAATATTCCCGCTATCATTGGTCTAGCTAAAGCTTTGAATCTAGCTCAAAATACAAAAGAAGCCGAAAATAAAAGATTGATCGATTTACGCGACTGGCTAATCAAGGAATTATTAACTAAAATTCCTAAAACTATTTTAAATGGCCATGCAGAAGAACGCTTAGCTAACAATGTAAATATTTCCTTTTTAGATGTTGAAGGCGAAGCCCTGTTATTATACTTAGACGAAGTCGGCATCCAAGCTTCTACTGGCTCAGCTTGCACTTCTACTACCCTAGAACCTTCCCATGTTATTCGCGCTTTAGGTAGACCTTATGAAGCTGCGCATGGTTCTTTACGCTTTACTTTAGGAAAACAGACCACTAAAAAAGACCTAGAATATTTAATAGAAAAATTATCTATCATAGTTGATAAACTACGCAAAGCTTCACCGGTAATAGTAGATATGGATGAACTTGAACGCGCTATCCAAGAAGCACCAAAAAAAATTATTAACTTATAAATTACAAAATAACTAAATTACATATATGTCTCAACAAAATAAAACAACTACGCTTACCAGCGCTAGCGAAATGGACATTGTACCAAAAGCCGGCCAAGAATCTTGGCTTTATTCTGATATTGTTAAAGAACATTTCTTTAACCCTAAAAATCTGATTTCTGATGCCAGTCAAATGCAAAATTACGACGGCCTAGGCATGGTAGGATCTCCTGCCTGCGGTGATATGATGAAAATCTGGATTTGGGTTGATAAAGACAAAGACACTATTAAAGATATGAAATGGCAAACTTTTGGTTGTGCTTCAGCTATCGGCGCTACCTCGATGTTGTCTGTCATGGTTACTGAAAATGGCGGTATGAAAATTGATCAAGCTTTAAAAATTCAAGCTCAAGATATTACCGCTCGTTTAGGTGGATTGCCTACTCGCAAAATTCACTGTTCTGTTTTAGGTGACAAGGCTTTACGTTCGGCTATAAATAATTATTTTTTCAAAAGCAATCAAAAAGATCGCATTGTCGAAGAAAAAGCCCGCATCATCGACAAGGTAGCACAAGTAACTGACCACGATATCGAAGAAGCTGTCTTAGAAGGAGCTATCACTTTAGAAGCTGTACAGAAAAAAACTAAAGTTGGCGTTGGTCAACCAGAAGTTATTCCTGAAGTAGAACAATTAATCAGATTTTACCAAGAAAAATATTTTGGCTAAAAATGTCATGCCGAACTTGTTTCAGCATCTCCGGACTTATTATAAATATTTAGAGACCCTGAATCCGCCGGCTGGCGGATCAGGGTGACAATTATTAACTAACACAAAAAAATATGAACAAACAATTTATTACGCCCGACTTAAGCTATACTTATGACGCGCTAGAACCATATATTGATAAAGAAACCATGATGGTTCACCACGACAAACATCATGTTACTTATACTACTAATCTAAATAAGGCTTTGGAAAAATATCCAGAATGGTTTGACAAAAGCATTGAAGAAATTTTAAGCAACTTAAATGCCGTACCAGAAGACATAAGATTAGCTGTCAAAAATCATGGCGGCGGACATTTACATCACAATATTTTTTGGGCGACCATGAGGCCAGCTCAAGAAAATAATTTACCGGGTGCTAAGTTACTGGCTGCTATTGAAAAAGATTTTGGCAGTTTCGATAAATTTAAAGAAGATTTAAATGCTGCGGCTAGCACTGTTTTTGGCGCAGGCTGGGCTTGGCTATCATTTGCCGACAATAAGTTAATCATCGAAAAAACTGCCAACCAAGATAGTCCTTGTAGCCTTGGACATACTCCTCTATTGGGCATTGATGTTTGGGAGCATGCTTATTATCTCAAATATCAAAATCGTCGCGTGGAATATATCCAAAATTTTTGGCCAATTATTAATTGGGCAGCAGTAGAGGCTAGATTTTTAGAAGTACAAAAATAATTATGGAAAACACAGAGCGAGATATTATAGTAATTTCTGAAGGCGGTAGTATTCGCGGTATTTTTAGTGCCGGTGTATTTTCTGCTTTACAAAAAGCTAACATCTACCCCCGCCTACATTCAGTCTACGCCGTATCTTGTGGCGCCCATAATGCCGCCTATTTTTTAGCTGAAGACACTGATAAAGGTGTAATAGTCTACTTAGACTATTTAGGTCGTAAAAATATTTTCTTACGTAACTTGTCATTTTTAATGATGGCTAAACAATTTTTTCGCATGCTACTGTTTAAAAAGAATTTTGATGTTATTGACTTGGACTATTTAGAAAATATTGAAACCGATGTTTTCCCGCTCAATGTCCAAAAAATCAAAGAATCGCCAGTTAATTTCTACGTAAAAGTCTTGGATCCAAAATCTTTGGAAATAAAATATTTAGATGCCAAAGAAGATACTTTGTCCCGCATTATCCAATCATCAAATATGCCTCTTTATGCCAACTCCCTACGCAAAGAAGATGCCTATGTAGACGGTGGTATTATGCCGACTGATGACTTTATCAAAAATGTTGTTGAAAAAAATTTAGATAAGCAAATTATCTATATTCTAAATGAAAAAAAGACAAAATTTTCTGTAACCAAATCTTTATGGTATGATCTACTAGATATTGCTATGAAGACTCGTTACTTTGGTATTAAATATGGACGCAAGCATCTCCGCAATATCATGAATTATCCTTATGCTCACAATTTGAAAAAATATCCGCACGTACATTTAATTTATGATGATACCAAAAATTATAAATTACGAGTTGACCAAGAAAAAGCTTTAAAGTCTTATAAATACGGCCAGGATAAGGGCAATGAAATTTTAAGAAAATTAAATATAATTAAATAATTATTAAAATAATAAAAAATATGCACGATAATAATTGTTGCAATTCAGATGAAACTTGCGGTGGCGATTGCTGCCAAGACACTTGCTGGAATTGCACTCCCAAAATTGGCAAACTAGCCCCTCAATTTCAAGCTGAGGTCTATCACCAAGAAGAAATTAAAAAAATCAGTTTAAAGGATTACAAAGGTAAGTGGGTAATATTATGTTTTTATCCAGCTGACTTTACCTTTGTCTGTCCCACAGAACTCGAAGATCTGGCTAATCATTATGATGAAATCAAAAAGCTCAATGCCGAAGTTTTATCAGTCTCTACTGACACTGTCTTTACTCACAAAGCCTGGCACGATACTTCTGAAGCCATTAAGAAAATAAAATTCCCAATGGTCGCTGATCCTACTGGCAATATTACCCGTGCTTATGGCATCTATATCGAAGAAGAAGGTTTAGCTTTACGTGGCACCTTTATTATTGACCCTGAAGGTAATGTCAAAACTATGGAAGTACACGATAATGGCATTGGCCGATCAAGTAAAGAGCTACTACGTAAATTACAAGCAGCTCAATTTGTTTCTAAATATGGTGACCAAGTTTGTCCAGCTAACTGGGAACCAGGTAAAGATACTTTAAAACCCGGCTTAGACTTAGTTGGTAAAATATAAGAACACCCCCTCTTTTTCTCCCCCTAATTTAGGGGGAGATGTCCAATAGGACAGAGGGGGTATTTTTATTGACAAAAATAGCATAACCATAGTATTCTACTAAACTATCGCGTTCTTCAAGTCACTCCCAACAACGAAAGGTCTAAAATGCTTAAGATGCTTCACAAAGAACTTTGGCAGAATGAATCAAGACTAACTAAAATCACTATCGTGGTAGTACTGGCTATTATTATTGCTTCCGAGCTTGGCCTACTAGCCATTCATATTATTACAAAAGATTGGCATTAAAACTGTTTGGAGTTAAGCCTAAAAGAGCCTGCATACTGCAGACTCTTTTTTTGTTTAAAATTTTACCAACTGCCACCACCGCCACCGCCAAAGCCACCGCCCGAAAAACCACCGCCACCGCCAAAGCCACCTGCACCACTGTGAGTAGGTGTAGCTAAACTATGGATAGAATTATTGGAAAAACTATGGAGAGAGCTAACAAATAAAATTGAATTAAAATTAGACAAGCTTGGGTCGCTATACCAATTTGGAGGCGTCTTATAAATATCTTTAAACTTTTCTGCCCATTGCTCCTCTACGCCAAAAACAATGGCATAAGGCAAAAGTTTTTCAAAGGTTTGCGGATCTTTGTCTGGTGCGTTATGAAACTTAAGGCGATCTTTTTCAGCTACAGTCAAGTACTCTTTAAGACCCAATAAATATTCTTTAGTTAAAACTCCACTTTGAGTTTTTTGAGGCATCCAGCGAGAAAACATCACTACAATCAAGCCTGATAAAATAATAGAGCCTGTTCCCCAAGCACCAAATACAGCAAACAAAGGAAAAGATAAGCCCATAATACCCAAGCCTAAAATTAATAATAATATTTTCTGACCTTGGCCGGTGTTACTATAATATTTTTCAGTTTTAAGTAAAGCCCAAACTTCTTTTTTCCATTTTTCTAAATGCGTATAAAAATCATCTTTTAAATCTGATATTTTTACTTGCTGTTTGTCATCTACCTCGCTAAATAAAAAGGTCAACAATTCGCTTTGATAATTTTTTAAAGCCTTATCGCTATCTTTTACTTTTTCTAAAATAAAATCTTCTTTGCTAAACATGCCAGTTTTGGGCTGACGAATAATTTTTAAATAACCATGCGCTGCTAAGTATATTATTTCGGCTGTTAAAAAACTATTATTAAAATTTTCATAAACAATTGCCCCTGTTTCTGCTGGGCGTAAATCACTAGGCACATCATATTCAGCAATAATATTGCCCCTACCTTTGGGATCACGACCCTTTTTTGACCACCAATAATACATTAAAACAAAAACCAAAATAGGCCAGCATAAAAACCAAGGACTGCCCCACATTTTCTTAATCAAAGCTGCCTCTTTGGCTTGGGCTAAATTTTTAGCCGCGGTCTCATCTAATAATCCCTTGGGCAACTGGGCTAAAATAGTCAAAGCCTGGCCTGCTTGTAAATTAGATTGCTTAAGTTTTAAACCTGTTATGCCTTGGGTATTACTATCTAAATTTAAGCTTTGACAAGGAGTATTCAAACCACGAGCTCCACTCCAACACTTAAAAACTGATTGCGTACTACTAGCGACTGCTGGCAAACTTAAATTAACTTGCGCTTGTTCAACTGCCACTAACCAATCAGCACCAATGGCATTCCAATACAATTCATCATAATTATCAAAAAATAAAATTGCTCCCTGGACCTGATAATTAATCAAATAAGTTTTTTGACCACTAACATATTGCTTGGCATCACCAATTTTTAAAACTAAATAATCCCCTTCTTGATAACTAGTATAGTTATATTCCCTACCTTGATTATCAGTCACGCTAATATTATCAATATCAGTAGAAAAATTTTGACCTTCGCCTTTATAAAAAATCGGTATTTGCCTAAAAATACCGTGTCGAGATTCAGACCCAAAATCATAATCAATTTTTTCACTGACTAATAAATTAGCTTCTTTATCAAGCTGGATATCAACTTGATAATTACTAATTTTTTCCTGCGCATAAACAGTGCTGCCAAAAAATAAAACACCCAAGAAAAAGGTGCTAGCTAAAACTAAGTTTAATTTCTTCATAATTGTAAATTAGTGATTAACTAAATTCTATCATAAGCCCTAAAAAAATGGTATAATTGACTTAAGTAAGCATAAATACATGTCTAGCCCAGAACAAATACCTAATCAAGGACTATCATCTGCTCAAAGGGATTTGCAAAATATGCAAAGACTACTAAGAGCTAGATTAGCAAGTCACTTTGATGAATTTACTAATTCTAATGAGCGAGTTGAACAAATCATAAACAATTTTGGCGACATTATTGATCGCTAAGAAAATAAAGATGAAATGTTGGCTCAACTCAACGAACTACGAGCAGTAGAAGAAAAAGAAATTTTCTGTGAACAAGCCTATATAATTTTAGAGCCACTACATCAATGGCGCCAAGAACACTTAGCCGAATTTGAAGAAATACGCCGTAAATCATTTAATGAACAAGGTGGTTTTATTGAGCTAAACCAGATGCTATCCTACGGCATTCATGGCAAAAATATTCATCTCCATGTACCGCCTAACATGTCTACTCCTACGCCCGACAAGCTCCGCTTAATTAGAGAAGGCCTAAGTGCTTTAGTTCCTATTTTAGAAGCTAATCCTGAGATAGAAACAATTACTGGCACCTCCTGGATAGTAGCTGCTCACCCTGATATTTTAGAAAAAAAATTACATTTTACAGTTACCGGTCCTATTAGCGAAGAACAAAGAGCTCAACATTTTAGTTATGACCATAGACCCATAGCCGAAGCCTATATATCTAGAGAAGATTTAATTAAATATTATTCTTAAATAAAAAATTATGTTACCAACTATGCATCACGATCTAGAACCCCAAAAAAGTAAGGGACGGGGCGCAATGATCCTATTACTAATCATTATTTTAATGGCTGCCGTCGGCGGTGGCGTATATTATTGGCAGAAAATAGAAGCAAAAAAATTAGCTAGCACTACTGAAGAAAAAGTGCGTAATGAAATGCAAGCCAAGCTTGATGCTAGTAATAACCAAACTACTGACTTTGACCAAAAATTATCAGAATCTGAAAAGAAAATTGCTGAATTAGAAAATAATATTAATAAAGCTAATCAAATGATTAGCGGTATGGTTGCTGACCCTAGTTCTTTAAATTTTTCTATCCAAGTCCCCAGTGATTGGCATATTGATATACAAAGAAGCAGTACTGAAGAAATAGTATTTAATATTGATGGCAAAGAGGGTGAAAGTAGAGAAGCTATAAAATATATAAGCACTACCCAAGATTTAAATGGTTATAAAGATGAATTCCTTAAACAATTTGATACTAATATTATTGAAGAAATTAAAACTATCAAAATTGGTACTGACAAAACTTCAGCTTATCATATCAGTACCACTGAATTTGGCATGCAATATATCCTGGTTAAATATCCAAAACGTATTTATGTCTTTACTACCCAAGGAGCAATGTTAAATGATGGAATTTTAGATACATTTAAACCAATTTATATTTCTCAATAATAAAATAATGCCTAAAATCACCCTTACATCTTACGGTGCCGCCCAAGAAGTAACCGGCTCCTGCCACTTACTCAAAGTTGATAATTTTAAAATCCTGATTGACTGCGGTTGGTGGCAAGGCGACCAAAAAAACTATTTCCGCAACTGGGAAACTTTTGGCTTTGATGCCAAAAGTCTTAATGCAGTTATTTTAACTCATGCTCATCTTGATCATTGCGGGCGCCTACCTTTACTCTATGCTCGCGGCTACAAAGGCGAAATTTATTCAACCAAAGCTACTCAGAGTTTAGCTCAAATTGTCCTTGAGGATAGTTTTAATATCATGCTAGAAAAAGCTAGCCAGCACTCCCTAGGTCCAGCCTACAAAAAAACTGACCTAGATAAACTTAATCAGCACTGGACCAATCTTGATTACTACAAAACTACTAATCTCAATGACGATGTTAAAATCACTCTTCATAATGCTGGCCATATTTTAGGCTCCAGTTTAGTAGAGATAAAAGCCGGCCCCTATACCATAGTATTTACTGGTGATATGGGTGCTGAAAACATGCCTTTAGTCAAAAATATTGATTACTTAAAAAGCGCCGATGCTATTGTCATGGAAAGCACTTATGGCGATCGTAATCATGAAGCCGTTAAGGATCGCAATGCTAAACTCTTGGAAGCAGTGCAAAGAGTAACCAAAAACGGCTCTACCTTAATAATTTCCGTTTTTGCTGTCGAACGTGCCCAGAATATTTTAAAAGTATTAAATGACTATTACGAAAATCATTTAGACTTTCGCGTACCAGTATTTTTAGACAGTCCCATGGCTGCTGAAGTTACCAAAGTCTATCGTCAAAATAGTAACTACTTAAATCACCTAGCTCAAGACGAGCTCAAACATGATCGAGATATTTTTTCCTTCCCTCATCTAAAAGTTACCAATACAGTTGAGCAATCAAAAAAAATAAACACCAGTCCTAACCCCAAAATTATTTTAGCAGGCTCAGGCATGGCTGATGGTGGTCGTATTTTACACCACTTAGCTAACTTTGCCCCTGATCCCAAAAATCATATTTTATTTATGGGCTTTCAGGTACCAGGCACTTTAGGCTATAAATTGACTAATGGCGCTTTTGATTTTAGATATTTTGATCGACAAGTGACAATTAGAGCTGGCGTTGATAAAATAGATGCCTTTTCCGCTCACGCTGACCAAAGTGCACTACTTAAATGGCTAAGAGCATTTAAAAATAAGCCAAAAATATTTTTAGCACACGGTGACCCAAGCGCCTCCCAAGTGTTTGCTAATAAGATAAAAGCTGAATTACAACTTAGCGCTGAAATACTTAAAAACCAAAACACAATTAATTTAAACTAAAAATACAGCCCTTCGCGAAGGGCTGTATTAATTTTATTTGAGTAATCCAGTTTTCTCTTGTATCCAATTCCAAGGATGCATTTCTCTAACGTGTAAAATATATTCTTGTGCTAGTTTAGGAATAAGTAAAATAATAAATACAATAGTTAAACGTTTTGGTGTTAATTGCCAGTTAGCAAAATAACGATTGCGAGCGGCCCAAAATAAAAACCAATTTTCAAACATATTTGGAAAAATAAAAAGCAAAATTCGTAACTGTGTAACTTCAAATAAGATAACCCCCAACAGACGATAAATAAATAAAATAATGCTAGTATTTTTGGCTAACTTTTCTTGCCAGGCTAAGCTGACAATTAAAGCAAAGGATAGATAATAAACATCTAATAATTTATCAACTTGGGCATAGTTAGTAAAATCACCTAGCTTAATAACATCAATCAAAATTACATCCACCGCATCCAGTACTAAACAAGCGACTGTTCCCCACAAAGGCCAGCGTCTAATAGAAACCGGCACCACTAATCGTAAAATAATAACTAAAATTGGGCCTAAAGCCATAATTTTATATTTACTTTATCTTTTATTTAAAGGATTTTCAACATCAAATTCCTGCTCTTCTTTTTTATCTCGAGCTAAAAAGGGATATTTGACTGCGTCTAAATCACCAATATAAGTAATAGGGTCAACTAAATCTTTATCGCTAGTTTTTGGCCGTGCTAAAACTGGGCTTTTTTTAATATTGGCCCGCGGCTGGCGTTTAGCTTTATTTTTATTAAAAAAGGCTACCATATAGTTTAATTTTACCCCGTTAAATAATTCTCGCTTGAAAAGCGAGAATTAGCGCTAATTTATCAATATTTAATTATCCTAAACTTAACTACCAATAATAAAGATTATAAGCGACCTAAGTTTAAGATAGCGCTATTTAACAGGGTGAATCATAACAAAAAGCTAAGGATTTAGCAAACTAACAATAGTTATACACAGCTTGGTTTTTTTAATATATTAGTTTATAATATTTTAGCTAAATTAAGCTAAAAGACTCTAGTTTGGCAACACAATATCTTGTGTGCTATAATTATTTTAAACACTATATATTGTGTTTTTCGGGATAAGGAGCGATTTTTTTATCTCCCTAAAATAAATAATTAAAAAATACTTAAATAAAAATCCTATGCTACGCCAAGTCAAAAAACGTTCGGGCCAAGTTGAAAGCTTTGATCAAGCTAAAATCATCTTTTCTTTAAAAAATGTCCTTGTCCACGCTGGTCTGCCGGACAACCCTTTGACTGATAAATTTACCCAGCAAGTTGTCAAATACATTGATAATATTTATGGCGACGAAGAAGTGATTACCAGCGACGATGTGCGTAGCGCTGTAAATATTGTCCTACTAGAAAATAACCTTCCCCAAATTGCTAAAGCCTATTTTCAAACTCGCAATACTAAACTTGACGGTCAGCAAAAAATATTTTCTAATATTACTAAAATTCGTAAACGCGACGGCACCATTGTTGATTTTGACCGCACCAAAGTCTTTAATGCTATTTATAAAGCAGGACAGGCTAGCCAAGAATTTGATGAAATTGAAGCTAAAAAACTAGGCGATATTGTAAATTCTATTTTAGAGCACAAATATGACGGCCACACTATTCCTAGTGTTGAGCAAATCCAAGATATTATTGAAATCATCTTGATCCAGTCAAACTGGGCTAAAACTGCTAAAGCTTTTATCCTCTATCGTGAAGAGCGTAAAAAAATCCGTTTAGAGCAAGGCAAAGAAGTTACTAGCCCTGAAGTCAAAGCTTTAGAAGAACGCGGTATTGCTTTAAGCAAACAAGCCAGGCACATTTTAAACAACTCTATTAACTTTGATGAATTGGGCCGTATTATTTTCTTAGACCGTTATTCTATCAAAGATAAGAAAGAAGACATTGCTGTTGGCGACCTGGTTATTGTCATTTCCAAAGAAGACCGCAAATATCCTAAAAAGGATTTAGGTATTATCAAGCACATGCTAACTGGCGATCGAGTTGTCTTGCACATGCTCACTGGCATGTATGCTGAAAGTGCCAATAATTTTGAATTTGAACAAGACTTATATAAATGCGATAAACCACGCGAATCAATTGACGATGCTCATCGCCGTATTGCCAAAGCCGTAGCTTCTGTGGAAACTACTCCAGAAAATCGCACTAAATACTTTGAAGCTTTTTTTGAAGAATTAAATAATAAACGCATTCAACCCGGCGGCCGTATTATGACTGGTGCTAATGTTGATACTCATGGCAACTACACCTCTAATTTAACTTTATTCAACTGCTATGTTTTACCTTCCCCGCGCGATTCTCGTAAAGCTATTATTGCCGAGACTCTGTACCAGATGACTGAAGTCATGTCGCGCGGCGGCGGCGTTGGTTTGTCTTTATCAACTCTCAGACCACGCTACGCCTATGTCAAAGGTGTTCACGGCAAATCCTCAGGCTCTGTTTCTTGGGGCGGACTATTTTCCTATGTTACTGGACTTATAGAACAAGGCGGTTCTAGACGCGGCGCGCTGATGTTGATGCAGTGGGATTGGCATCCAGATGTTTTAGAATTTATTTCTTCTAAAACTAAAGCTGGCCAAATTGAAAACGCCAATATCTCCGTCATGGTGTCTGACTCTTTTATGAAGGCAGTTAAAAATGACGAATACTGGAATCTAGAATTTCCTGATTATGAAAATCCGGCTTACAAAGATATCTATGACAACATTTGGGACGGCGATTTACTAGCTTGGAAAGCAGCTGGCTATCCAGTCCGAGTTTATAAAACTATCAAAGCTAGAGAACTTTGGAATAAAATTATTGAATCTGCCCATGCTAGCGCTGAACCAGGCATCGTATTTATGGAACGCTACAATAAGCTTTCCAACTCTCATTATTTTAATAAAGTAATTGCTACTAATCCTTGTGGTGAACAGGGTTTACCAGGCTGGGGTGTATGTAACTTGGGTCATCTCTACCTTGCTTCTTTTGCCAAAGAAGTCGGCGCCGATGATTTAGGTCCACTCTATCAAATGGATTGGGAAACCTTGAAAAAATCTGCCCGCACCTTAACTCGCTTTTTAGATAATGTTATTGATCTGACTCCTTATCATTTTAAAGAAAATGAAACTAACCAAAAAAACGAACGTCGTATTGGCGGCGGCACTTTAGGCTTAGGCGAATTACTGATCAAATTGCGCTTGCGTTATGGCTCTGAAGAAGCTAGTGAATTTATCAATCGCATTTATCAAGCCATTACTACTGAAATGTACAAAGAGTCTACAAATCTTGCTAAAGAAAAAGGTCCTTTCCCTAAATTTGAAAGTGAAAAATTCTTAAATTCTGGCTTTATCCAAACCTTGCCAATTGATATCCAAAACGCCATTAAAGAAAATGGTATTCGCAATGTGACCTTGACTACTCAAGCTCCCACTGGCACAGTCGGCTCCATGCTTGGTACTTCTACTGGCATTGAACCATATTATGCTTTTAAATTCTTTAGACAATCTCGCTTAGGTTTTCATGAAGTCTTTATACCCTTAGCTGAAAAATACCAAAGCACTGATGGTAAACTGCCAGAATTCTTTGTCTCAGCTATGGATCTTTCTCCTACTGACCACATCAAGGTCCAAGCTGTAGTCCAAAAATGGACTGATTCCTCTATCAGTAAAACTGCCAATGCTCCGGCTAACTTTACAGTTGAACAAACTGCTCAACTTTATGAACAAGCCTACGAACTAGGTTGCAAAGGCGTCACTATTTACCGTGACTCTAGCCGTACGGAACAAGTTTTATCTTTAGACAAAGATACAGAAAAGAAAAACTTAGCCTACAATGGTGAAAAAACTGAAGTAAAAATAGAAACTACTGAAATAGAAGTTAGCATTCCTAATGATGTTTTAGAAATTATGGAAATCCAAAATCCAAGCCCCAGCACTAAAACTGCGCCAACGCCAATTAGCCATATAATCGAAGAACTAGAAGAGTTAGATGAACGCTATGGCACGGCTGTTGGCAAAATCTGCCCTCAGTGTAAACAAGGCGTAATGGTTAAGATGGGTGGCTGTACTGAATGCTCCAAACAGTGCGGTTTCAAGGGCTCCTGCGACATGAAATAATAATAAAAAATAAACCCCTACTCCGTAAATAATTAAATATCGATTAACCCGCATCTCGCCGAATCCGCCAGCCGGCGGAGAAGGCGGAAAGGGTTCCTGCGACATGAAATAAATAATTTATTATAATAAATTATGAAAACAGAATATTTAGAACTTATCAAAAAAGCCACTGAACTTGCTAAACCAATTGAACACAATCGTTATTGCAAAAGTGGTCATGTGGCTAGCGCCCTAATAGATGATAATGACAAAGTCTACACTGGCGTTAATATTGATACTGATTGTGGTCTAGGCTTTTGTGCTGAACATAGTGCTATTGCCCAAATGACAGCAACCCGAGCTAGTAAAATAAAAGCCATCGTAGCTGTAAATCATAATGGCAAGATCCTACCACCTTGTGGCCGTTGTCGTGAACTAATGTATCAAATAAATTTAGCTAACCTAAAAACGGAAATCATTATCTCTGAAACAGAAATATTACTACTAGAAGATCTATTAAATCATCGTTGGCAAGAAGCTTGGTAAAATATAAAAGTATATGAAATTAACACCAGAAACAATCAAATTCGCCCCAGCTGATAGCAGTGAAGGCAGTGGACTGGAAGCAGAAAAATATCAACCTGAACTTAGTTTTAATATTAATCCAGACTATGATAAAACTATGTGCCTGATGTTCTGGCGCAATCATGTTACTGTCCACCCCAAGCTAGCATATTTACTAGATATCAAAGACGAAGCTCTAGCTAAAGCAGAAATCACTAAATTTGTCGATGAATTTTACCAAAGCCACCAGTCAGAAATTGAACAACAAGTACAAAAGGGTCAAGCTGATTGGGCAGAAGTAGAAACTTCCTTTTTTGCTAAAGTTGAAGAAATGTTTCACTCTTATCCTTGGCCACCCAGTTTACCTGAAAACCAAAATCACTATCAAGCCATGGGCTCTATCTGGAATCATTTTCCTCGTAACATCAAGCACCAACGTTTTAGCATTCCCGCTAATCCAGAATTCACTAGACTGGGTGCTAACAATGTGATTGCTCACGAAATGCTACATTTCATCACCTATGACTATTTAGAAAAAAAGTACGGCCTGCAGCCCAGTGAATTCCGTGATCCCAAAAATCCAGACAATCCTGATTATGATAATACCTTTTGGCAGTTCACTGAAAATTTAAATGCCTTAATTGAAGATGATCCTGTCTGGGCCGAATTTATGGATGGTAAAAAAGCTCACATCAAACCCGAGTGCAAACCCTTATATGATAAAATGAAAGTAATTTGGGATCAAAATAAGGATATTGATAATCTAGTGCGTCAAATATTTAATTTAACTTAATTTAAACCCCTGCCGCGAGGTAGGGGTTTAGTGTATAGAACATATACACACTGTTAGGTGAAATACATTTTTTCTTTTCGTGCTAAAATAAGCTATAATTTAAACAATACAAATTTGATTTTTTAAATAAACATATGACCTTAACACAAGAACAATTAGATTTATTAGGACAACGAGCCGTTGAAACAACGCAAGTATGTGGGCAGTCTACATCTTATGCGGTGTCTGAAACGAACTGGACAAACTTGCTGACATTAATTTTAGCCTTAATTGTCATTTTGCTATCACTTTTTATATTAGCAAAGAATAATCGTCAAAAAATAAAAGAGTTCTTTACTGACAAAGAAAAATCAAACTATCGATGGCTATCAATTTTAATATTAGCGCTTATTTTCATAATAATGTACTTTTTATTTAATTCAACGACAAATTTTAAAAATAACATAGGATCAGCCAATTTTGACTTCCTACATAAACGCATGACTATCCATAAATATGGCAATTTTGAAGACGAAGATTCACTAGAAGAATGTTATAAAAAAATTGACGATAAATATAGAGATTTACGAAACAGTAATTAACTAAAAAATCAAATCCTACTTCTAAAGAAGCCTTACGAAAATTCAAGAAAAAATGTATATCATCTATCACCGCGTATGCGCGGTTTCACTGAATAAATAAAATTATGCAAATACTTAAAAAAATTGATAAATTAAACTCGAAACAAGCATTTTACTCTGGTATTATGGTAGGAATATCAATTTTTTGTTTTGCTGGTTTAATAATTTTACTTAATATAAAATATGAAAATCCCTTCAATGGTTTAACCACCCCTATTCTTGGCATAATGACAGCTTACATTGCATACCAACAATATAGAATATCACGACATCAATTAAAGCTAGACTTATATAACAAACGGTTTGAAGTTTTTGAATGCATTAGAGATTTATTAATAGAGATACAAACAGAAGCCCAGTCTAAGGATAAAAATAAATATTATGACTTTATAATAAAAGCTGATAATTCAAAATTTTTATTTGACCAAGATATAATAAGTTATACAGAAGATATTAGACAAAAAATTAGCAGGCTTAAATATATTAATATTAGATTAAACGACCAACGTTTATGTATTAGTGAAGAAAGTGAATCTCTAGCAAATGAAAATACAGATATACTAGAATGGTTTAATAATGAATTATATGGTGGTATCCATAATAAATTTGCCAAATATATAAATGTAAATACAATTGCATAATTTTATTCTTAACGTCCGCTCGCCCAAATAATTCTTTAAACTGATAAAATTACTGATTTGAAATAAATTCAGGGTGACAATGACTCGGACAAAAAAGTTGATATAAAAATAGTTATTTAAAATAAAAAAGCCGTGGCAGGATAAGTCCCTACCACGACCGAACAACTTGCTAGACATCGATAACGATAATATGGTCGGCCGTACCGTTACGCCAGCGCGGGTTAAACCTGGGCTGGTAAAAAGTATCCCGATAGAGCGGCGATAGATCATCGTCACACTGGTGACACTCGCTGTCCTCTGTCAGCACGACCAGAGATGCCGACGAGCCAAAGCCAGCGCTCAGGGCTAGCTGATAGGCATCCTCCGGCGACAAAGGCCAACGCGCTTTGATTAGATCAGATAGTATCTGAGCATTATAACCGTCGCTACCAGTTACCACCTTCATTACCACCTGACCACCCGAACGCACCGTTATCAAGCCTTGTGTAGCCATCTTTTACTCACCTCCCTAAAGAACGTGCCCTAGTTGACAGAAAACAAAATATAATAACATAATTAATATAAAAAGTCAATAGTAAACAATATAACAAAACTATATGGAAATAACCAGACATTTTACAGCTACTACTATTATTGTTAATAAAAATAGAGCCCTATTACATTTACACAAAAAACTCGGTATCTGGATTCCAGTTGGTGGGCATATTGATCGTGATGAGTTGCCAGAAGAAGCAGCAATAAGAGAAGCTAAAGAAGAATCTGGTTTAGTAATTGCTTTATATAATCCTGACAAACAAATTCCTATGGCTAAGGTCAAACAATTGTTTCGCCCTATGCATATTTTGCTAGAAGATATTAACCAGTTTCACCAACACATTGATCTGGTTTATTATGCCTACTCTGACATTGATAGTTTACAACCTGAAGCTGGCGAAACTACTGAACTAAAATGGTTTACAGCCAGTGAAATAAACGAGCTAAAAGGCGCGCCAGAAAATGTCAAAGCGCTTGCCTTAGAGGCTATTAATTTGTTGGGTAAATAATATATGATTACTCCTTGGCAAAAATTAAAAGAGGAACCCTTTGCAGCTGGCTGGCGCAAACTAGTGAAAAAAACTTTCCAAATGCCGGATGGCAAAATAAGTGATTTTGATATTAAGGCTGAAAATCAAGCTGTCTGTGTTTTAGCTCTGACCACTGACAAGCAAGTTATCTTAGCTAAACAATTTCGGCCTGGACCAGAAAAAATACTTTTAGAAATGCCCGGCGGAGTAATTGATAAAAATGAAACTGCCGAAGCTGCTATCAAAAGAGAGCTACTTGAAGAAACTGGCTACACGGGTAATTTTCAATTTGTTGGCACAAGTTTAGACTGTGCCTACTCTACTTTAATCAGACATAATTTTGTAGCTACTGATTGTCATAAAATACAAGAGCAAAAATTAGAAGCTAATGAGTTTATAGAAATAGTCACTATGTCTTTGACGGATTTTAGAAAACATTTACAAAGTGGCGAGTTGACTGATATTGAATCTGGCTATTTAGGATTAGATTATTTAAAATTATTATAAATATGAAAATATCCAGTCCTGCTTTTAAGCATAATCAATCCATACCTGAAAACTACACTTGCGATGGCGCTAATATTAATCCTCCTTTACAAATTAGTGAGGCGCCTAAGCAAGCTAAAAGTTTGGTTTTAATTATGGATGATCCTGATGTGCCGAAATTTGTCAGAGAAGATGGCTTGTGGGTACACTGGCTAGTATGGAATATTGATCCTAAAACTACCCTGATACCAGAAAACACTCCGGCTATTGGCGTAGTAGGAATAAACACTCGTGGTCTTAATGCTTATGGTGGCCCTTGCCCACCTGATCAAGAGCACCGTTATTTTTTTAAGCTCTATGCCTTAGATATAGTTTTAAAGCTTGATAGTTCCAGCGACAAAAATCAACTAGAGCAAGCCATGTTAGGGCACATTATCGAACAAACTGAATTAATTGGTTTATATAATAGAAAAAAATAAAAATTTAATAAGATCATGATTGATTTAGAAACATTAGAAAAAGGTTTGGCTGTCGATATTGATGAGACTCTGTCTTGGACAATCGGACACTTGATTGAAAAAATGCAAGAAAATTTTGGTAATCCGGAAAATCTCTCTGTCAAAGAAATGGCCGAAAAATATCGCTATACCCAAAATATCCCCTATTGGCAATCGACTGAGGCACTACAATGGCTTGATGAAAAAATACACTCCAACGAAATGCAAGAAGAGCTGCCTTTGATTGCTGATGCTAACATACATCTAAATCATATTGCCAAAATAATCCCAATCTCAGCTTATATTACGGTGAGACCAGAATCCATAGAAGCTGGCACCAAAAAATGGCTGGCCAAACACAATTTTCCTCAAGCGCCGATTATCTTTAGACCAAAAGAAATTAAGCATCAAGACGGAAACAAATGGAAAGCTGGTATTTTAAAAACTTTATACCCCAAAGTACTGGGTATTATTGATGACAATGCTAAATTATTAGAATTTTTAGATCAAGATTACCCCGGCACTATTTTTTTGTATGACCACGAAAGTGCTAACAGTACTGCACACGTTATACCCTGTAAAAATTGGCTTAGAGTTTTCGCTGAAGTAAAAAAACATTTTAATAAATAAAAATTTGAAAATTTTAAGATTGTCCTTTATAATATCATACCAGCAGTTATTGAATAAAAAATTATCATACTACCTGCTACTTTATTAAAAAGCCTAATCATAGAAACACATGATCAGTTTTAAAACCAACCAACCCGAAGCCGAACAAATTTATACCCAGCGCCCTGGCGCCTATGGCATCCTAGCCAACGACCGTAATCTACTGGCTATAGTCAAAACTAGTCGCGGCTATTTTTTACCTGGTGGCGGCATCGAAGCCAACGAATCAGAAGAAGAATGCTTAATCAGAGAATTTATAGAAGAAATTGGTATTAAAATAAAAATAAAAGAAAAAATCTGCAGTGGTGATTGTTATTTTTATGCCACTACTTCTAATAAATATATCGAAAGTTTGGGACAATTTTACAAGTGCGAAATTGAAGAAATATTAAATGTAGCCACTGAAGTTGATCACGAATTAGTTTGGCTAGATCCTAATGAAGCCATCCAACTATTATATTTAGATAACCAAAAAAGAGCTGTCCAAATATTTTTAGAAAATTAAAAAGGATTCTGCCAAAAAAGCAGAACCCAAAATATTGTCACTTTAGCTACTGATTAAAAATTATTTCTCTCTGCCAACCATTTTCTGGAACGATCACGATCAATCCGCACTTGGAATCTACTGACGCCAACCCTTTTATAAAAAGTGCCGCTATGCCGCGGAAATTCCAGCTCTACTGTAGTTGATAAGCAGCTAAAAACAAATGACTTCATAAAATGACGAAACAGTTCTCTGGCTGCACCAAAAGAAATACCATGCTCTTTAGAGAGAATTTCCAAATAATCATGATAAAGTGCAATATATTCATCAACTGTAAAAGTACGACGTTTATCCACGCTAATTGCCCCTTTCTAACCTGAGGTCAAAACCTAAGCGGGATTTAACTACTATAGACTAGACCAAAAAAATAATATTGACAAGTAAAATAATTAAAATAATATTTATGTCTTTTGAAGAAATACCAATGGAGGGCAATATTAGCCAAGCTCAATTTCTAGTTAAGGTCGCTAACATAAAGCCAGAAGATATTGAAACTTTTAAAGCTAAGTTAGGCGACATTGAAAAAGATATGCTGGAAATAATGCCTTTTGAAGAAAAACAAATTGTCGTTGCCATGGATAGTTTAAACGATGAAGAATTAGATCGTCTACTGGCTTATAAAAAAAGATTAATCGGTGTCCATGATTTAAATGGCTATCTTGGGACAATATATGCCCTCACCCAAAATTCCCGTTATCAAAATCGCTAAAATAAAAACCCGTTGCCTGTGCTAATAGCAAACAGTCAACGGGCCGATAGTCTCTGAAAGGTCATCTTGCCTCTCAACTTTTGTCCTTCAAGGGTGCTTGGGGGGTAGGCAAACTACCTAATACGCAGACAGCTCTGACAGTGAATAAAACAAAGGCTACCAACAAGGTAGTGATTACCGTTAACAAGACAGTCATATGCTCCCTCCTTTGTCTTGGACCAAAGACTAGTTTAAATCAAAACCAGAAACTACAAAAAATGAAATTGTTATCAAACTACTAGTCTGAAAACTAGGCTCCTAATTAAAAGTACACATAGACTACAATCAAATTTAAGCATATAAATGACAAAAATAAAAGAGGCGGTCTTAGACCACCTCAAAGTAAATAAGATATAAAGAACTATTTGTTAGCTAGCCCCAGCGATAAGCCGCAACAGCCAAGAGTGCCGATGCCAGCAAAAACAAGAGGATATTACGCGCCCGACAACGCAGCTGACGATCGCGTCTGTGCTCCTGGAACTCCATTTGCCTGTCGTAGATCTTCATTTTCTGCCTCCTAGCTAAGGGTTTAGCAGGCTCTAGCGGGAACGTTCAAACTGCCCTATAATATAAGCCAAACTAAAAACCTTGTCAATTATTGTTTTATTAAAAAACTAAGCTTTTAAGCAACTATGCCCAAAACTATTAACCACGATTTATGTTTACAATGTAGCCAGTATCGACAGACTTGTTGTAATTTTACTGATCATTATATACCGCTCTTAATAGAAGATATGCAAAAAATTCTTGCCCTAGGCTACAAAGTACAAGATTTTATGGTAGCGTCTGAATTTGAAGAAGATGACTTAAGCGAAGAAGAAGATTGGTGGAAACAAAGTTTAGTCAAAATAGCAGATAAATATTATCAGATCAGTATTTTGTCCAAAGGTGAAGCCGGTTGCTTATTTTTAAAAAATGGACAAGGATGCACCTTAGGAAAACAAAGACCTGCTATTTGCCGACTTTACCCATTTTGGTTTGACAAAAATAAACAACTTAAGTATCAAGATGATTTTTGCGAAGCCTACAAACAAAAAATATCTTTTGAGGACTGTATGAAAATCATGGGAGAAAAAGAAGAAGACATCAAAGAATACTATGCTAAAATAAGAACTGATTTTATTCAAAAAAAACCTAAATACGAACAATTAACTAAATTACTGCTTGATAAAAAATATGATGATTTGGAAAAAATTATAAAAAGTGAAAATTAAACCCCTAAAATATGTCTGAGCAACAAAAAAATAAATGGCCAGGACAAATTCAGGTTTATACTGGTAATAGCAAAGGTAAAACGACTGCTGCTTTGGGTCTTGCTATCCGCGCTTTGGGCTATGGTCTAAAAGTTGGCATTATCTTTTTTGATAAAGGTGGTGATTATTATCACGAAAGGAAAACTTTAAAGCAGTTAAATCATCCTAATCTAGATTTTCAAGCCTTTGGCCTGCCTCGCATGACTGGTGGTCGCTTCCGTTTTGATAATTTACCAGGCGATATTAGCGAAGCTGAAGCAGCTCTGCAAACTGCTGAAAATTGGTTTAAAGATAATAGTTTTGACTTAATAATTTTAGACGAAATCAACACTACTATAGCTACTGACTTGCTAAAATTAGACAGTATTGTAAACTTGATTAAGTCAAAGCCTCAAGCCTTAGAATTAGTTCTAACTGGACGCTATTGCCCCGAAGAAATTATTAAACTAGCTGACTTAGTAACTGAAATGAACCCAATTAAACATTATATGGATAAAGGCTTAGACGCCCGTCCTGGCATTGAATATTAACTTATACCTATGTTAAAAAAAACAAACTTAATTATATTTATTTTATTGTTAATTGCCGTTATTGGTTTATGGCAAAGCACTTATCAAAGTAAAAAAACCCAACCCAGCAATGAACAGTTAACTGGGCAAACTCAGGGCAACATTAATGTTAAATTTTCCTTTTCTGAAAACGAAATTGTCAGCCTCTCTCATCCTTATGCCGAAAATATCTCTGCTAACTTAGTTACTATCACCCAAAGCCTAACTCAGCAACAAACCTGGGAATTTGAATCAAAAGATTATGGTGAAATGGGCGTCTTGGTCACAAAAATTGGTAACAAGAGCAATGGTCAAGAACAAAAATACTGGCAATTTTATGTTAATGGCGAACAACCAATGATGTCAGCTGATAAATTCTCCCCAAAAAATGGCGACCAAATAGAATGGCGCTTTGCGGAATCAAAATTTTAATTTTTACCAATAATAGATATGAATAATAAAAATCTTTGGCTAATAATAACCTTAAGCATTCTAGCCCTACTCGCGCGTCTAATTTGGCATTTGCCAAACTTCTCGCCCTTGGCTAGCTTGATCTTATTTGCTGGCTACTACACACCAAAAAAATATTGGCCCTTACCATTTATTAGTTTATTTATTTCTGATTTAATTATTGGTTTTTACGCTTGGCCAGTAATGTTATCGGTTTATATTGCTTCTGCTTTTAATTTATACCTAGGTCGTTTACTACAAAAAAATAGTAATGCCATAAATATTGCCAGCAGCACTCTAGCATCTGCCTTGATATTTTTCTTGATTACCAACTTGGCTGTTTGGGCTAGTGGCGATTGGTATGCTCACAACCTAAACGGACTATACCTCTGCTTTGCCTTAGCAATACCATTTTTTAAAACTACTTTGCTCAGCAATATTTTATACACTGGCCTGATATTTACCCCTATTAAATTGATTGAAACTATCCGCCATAAACAAGCCTTGACTAACAAATAACTTTTACAAAATCAAATAACTCAAACCGCCTAAAAAGCGGTTTTTTTATTATTGATAAATATGTTATAATATAAATAAGCGATAATAAAAATAAAATTAACTAAAGCAAGATGTTAAACATCAATAATCTTTTTAAACTAGCCACCAAAAATAAAGCTTCCGACTTGCATATTATTGTCGGCAAACCTCCGATTGTTCGTATTGATGGTGAGCTAAAAATGCTACCTGACACCGAAGTTATCACTCGCGATAGTGCTGAAAAAATGATTTTCGGCATTCTGACTGAACGTCAACAAAAAAAATATTTGGAAGAAAGAGAGTTAGATATTTCTTATGAAATTCCAGAATATTCTCGTTATCGTGTTAATTTACACTGGGAAAAAGATAACCCTGGATTAGTGGCTCGTGTTATTGCAAGCGAAATACCGCAACTTGAAAATCTAGGCATGCCTGAAATTGCCAATCAGCTACTTTCTAGAACTAGTGGCTTGATTCTGATAACTGGCCCAACTGGTTGCGGTAAGTCCACTACTCTTGCGGCTATGATTGAAAAAATCAATCAAAACCGAACAGCCCATATTATTACTCTAGAAGACCCGATTGAATTTGTGCATCAACCTAAAAAAAGTATTATTAAACAACGTCAATTAGGCACTGACATGTTAAGCTTTGACGATGCTTTAAAGCACGTTTTACGTCAAGATCCAAACGTCATTATGGTCGGCGAAATGCGCGACCTAGAAACCATGGCTACTACTATTACCCTAGCCGAAACTGGACACTTGGTTCTTGCAACCTTGCATACTCATAGCGCTGCCCAAACCATTGATCGTATCATTGATGTCTTTCCTCCTCACCAACAATCCCAAGTGCGTTTACAATTATCAATCTCCTTAAGTGGCATTATCACTCAACAATTGGTACCTAAAATCGGTGGCGGTCGAGTAGCTGTGCGGGAAATTTTAGTAAATACACCAGCTATTGCTAACATTATCCGCGAAAATAAAATTCCTCAAATCAAAAGCGTCATCCAGACTAGCGCCGAAGAAGGCATGTTTAGTATGGAACAAAATATCAAAGAATTATTAGACAATAATCTTATTGAAGAAACCACGGCTGTGGCTTATCTTGGACACCAAAGCTAAAAATGGCAAAATTTAATCTAGCCAATATCAGTTTGTTTAAACAACTAGACAAGGCAGAACTTGCTTTACTAGAAAAATTTTGTTTAGCCAAAAATTACCAAGCTAACCAATATATCTTTGGTCAAAATAAGATTCAAGACCGACTTATTATTATTAAATCTGGTCAGGCTGAGCTTGTTAGCCAAATTGATGACGAACAACAAACAATTGCCCTATTTAATACGAATGACTTTTTGGGAGAAATGTCTTTAATAGATCGCCAACAAAAATATGAACATGATTTAAGAGCCAAAACAGATTTAGAAACATTAGAAATACACCAAAGACATTGGCCGAGCTTAATCAAGCAATCAAATAGACTAAAAGACAAAATTTATAAACAAACTGCCAGCATCTTAAACCAACGCTTAAATCATGCTGATAATAAATTACTAGCTTTATTTGCCTTTAGCCAATTTATCGGTAAAGAAAATAGCCTAGAAAAAATTAGCGAAAAACTACTAAATATTATTTTAGAAATCATCCCCTCTCAATGCGCAGCTATTGCTAGCTATTCCCATACTACAAACAAATTACACGTTTATCAAAATAAAAACTACCCTGTTTGGAAAAATGGGCAATATTATTCTATTGAGCACTGGCCTTTATTAAAAAATATTCTAAGGCAGCAACAAAGCCTAATCTTTCAAATTAATGATTGGCCCCAAAGTAAACAATTGTTGCCTGGCTTAGTACAAAATACTAATATTATCATCCCTATCCGCTTACCAAAAAAAGTTTTGGGCTTTATTATTTTAGGAAACAAGCATGACCAAGAAGAATATAGTAGCAATAATCAAATATTGCTCGAGGCTCTAGCCATGGAGTTTGCGGCTGTTATTCAACAAACACATTTAAATGAATACGAAGAAGCTGCCAGTGAAGTAAAACATATTTTTATTGAACCTCGTGCTTAAATATCAGCCTTGATTTTTTCTTTGCTTTATACTATAATATCGACAAATCATAGCTTTTCATGCTATTTTTTTATTAAGCGGTTGTAGCTCAATGGATAGAGCACTTGGCTTCGGACCAAGGGGTTGCGGGTTCGACTCCTGCCGGCCGCACCAAAAAATTATCAAAATAATGCCCCTATAGCTCAGCTGGTAGAGCAGTTGCCTCTTAAGCAAACGGTCGTAGGTTCGAATCCTGCTGGGGGCACCAGAAAATCAAGTACAACGTGCTTGTTTTTTATTTTTAAAAATATAATTTACAGCCTTGCTTTTTGCTGTTAAAATTGCTAATATACAGTTTCGTTTTGCCCTTTATTATTCACCCTTGCCTAAGAAAGGACTGCCACATGTTCAAGCCTGGCGACCATGTCCGGGTCATCCCGGCCTACAGCGGACCGCTGCAGACGGCCCATGTGCGTATTACCGTAAACCACGGCTTTGGCCCCTTCCGGGTCATCGGGGTGCATCCTCAGGACAGAGGCGGACAGGTCCTCTGTCTGCAGGTCGGTAACCATCAGACAACCGTCGATTCCCGCATCTTCCAGCCGGCCTAGCTATCCTGAAGGCGATTTAAGCCACAAAGGGCGCGCACACCAGTGCGTCGCCCTTTCTTTTAAATCAATTATTTGTTAAATTTAAGCTATGAAATTTACTTACCAACAAACAAATAAAGAACGTTTGGATAAATACCTCCAAACACAGCTCAATATCAGCCGTAGCCAAATAAAAAAAATTATTTTGGATGGTCAGGTTAAAGTTAACCAAGAAATATCTAGCGTTCATCATTGGCTTAAAGCTAATGATTTGATTGAATATAAGGCTAAAGAAGTTGACCAAAATAATCCAATTGCCAAAAAAAATAACAAAATAATCAAACCCCGCATTATCAAACAAACTGATGATTATTTAATTATCAATAAACCACATGGCCTACTAGTACACCCTACTGACAAAAAAGAAACTAATACTCTAGCTAATTGGCTACTGGAAAAATTTCCTGATTTAATCCATGTTGGCGATGATCCTAGGCGCCCTGGCATTGTCCATCGTTTAGACCGAGAAGTCTCGGGACTAATGATTATTGCTTTAAATCAAAAATTTTTTGAAATTATCAAAAAACAATTTCAAGAAAGAACCATTATTAAAGAATATACCGCCCTAGCTCATGGTAATATTATCAATAACGAAGGTGAGGTCATCACACCTTTAGAGAGAGATAATGAAACTGGGCTCATGAAAGCCTTACCGGCAGGCGAAGGCTTAAATGCTCATACTACTTATGAAGTTATAAAACGTTATCCTAATTATACTTTAATCAAAGTCCAAATTAAGACTGGAAGAATGCACCAAATTCGTGCCCACCTTTATAGCATTGGCCATTCTATAGTTGGTGATAAACTTTATCAAACTAAAGATTTGCGTAAAAAGAAAAAAATTGTTAACTTGCGCATTTTCCTTCACGCTAGTTCCCTAAAATTTCAAGATGCTCGAGGCCAGTGGCAATCCTATCAATCAAAATTACCAATTGAGTTAGAAAAATTTTTAGCTGAATTAAAATAAATTATATGAAAAGCATTATTAGTATTTCCGGCACAGCCGGCAGTGGTAAAAGTACTATTGCTAAAATATTAGCAGAAAAATTAAATGCTGAAAGAATCTACGTCGGAGGCTTACGTAGACAACTAGCCTTAGATAAAGGCATGAGTCTAGCTCAATTAAATGAATATGCTCTTAGCCACCCTGAAACTGATATTGATGTAGATAAAGCCGCAGCTTTACAAGCTCGTCAAATGGCCCAAAAAAATATCGTAATCATTGAAGGGCGCACCCAGTTTCACTTTTTACCTGAATCTATAAAACTATATATCAAAGTTGATCCCAAAGTTGGTGCTAAAAGAATCTGGCAAGACCTACAAAAAGACAATCAACGAAATGAAGGTAAGTTTAATAACCTAGCCGAATTAGAAACTTATCAACAAACTAGACAAGCGAGTGATCTGGCTCGTTACAAAAAATATTACGACCTAGATCATACTGACGAAAAGCAATATGATTTTATTCTTGATACTAGCAATATCTCCGCTCAAACTGCTGCTGAAAAAGTCTTAGAATTTATCCAAAAAACCCTAAATAAATAGCATTGACCCGCCTGCATCTCTCGCTTAAGCGAGAGACTACGACGGACAAGATGAAGATTTTAAATATTTATTAAGATAATTAACCATTTTTTCAACAATAAAGCCCCTCTTATCATTATTGACAAAATCTAAAATTTAGGCTAAAATATTGTAGTTATTATCAAATAACTACTATTTATCAATAATTAACTAAGTATTGTTATGTCCGCTGTCAAAGCATCAAACCCAGAACAAAATACAACTCTTACCATTAAACCTGGTATGACTGTAAGGGTCCATGAAAAAATTAAAGAAAAAAACGCCAAGGGTGTTGAAAAAGAAAGAATTCAAATTTTTGAAGGTATTGTTTTAGCCAAAAAACATGGCCAAGAAGCTGGCGGCACCATTACGGTTCGCAAAATTTCCGATGGTATTGGCGTAGAAAAAATATATCCTATCAATTCACCAATTGTTGCTAAAATTGAAGGCGTTAAACAAGCTAAGGTAAAACGCGCAAAATTAGCCTATTTACGTAACAGTAAAAAACGCCTCAAAGAAGTAAAGTTGTAAGACTGGCGGGCGTGGTGAAACTTGGTAGACACGCAAGCTTGAGGGGCTTGTCCCAGTTTTGGGGTGGAGGTTCAAATCCTCTCGCCCGCACCATCCATCGCTACTATAAGTGGCTGCTTGGATGGCAGTCATTTTATAAATTGGGCCTATAGCTCAGTTGGCTAGAGCGCCGCGTTTGCATCGCGGAGGTCGCAGGTTCGATTCCTGTTGGGTCCACCATAAACCACTCACTCTGTTCGGGTTTATGGCGCAGCCATTTTGTTTTAAATAAATGGCCCGCCCTGAACTTGAGGAGTATAATGAAGAATATTTCAGGGACGGCTAGCTCAGCTGGTTAGAGCACCTCGTTTACACCGAGGGGGTCATAGGTTCGAATCCTATGTCGTCCACCATTCGACTCGTCGTCATTATATTCCTCCTCACTCATGGTTTCGGCACTTCACTTTGTTCAGTGCCTCAACCCTGCATCAAGAAAGACGAGGCAAATGTCCTGAGTGAGCGTAGCGAATCGAAGGACACGAGAGTTATATCAATAAAATCGAGCGCCTTGAGCGATCCCGAGCTTGTCGAGGTAGAGTCGAAAGGCATTCAAAAATATAAAATCATTCTTTTAAAAATAGTCCGCTAGCTAGCGGACTATTTTTTTATTTATTTTTATTTAAAGAGATAAAAAAATAAATTATGTGATAATTATTTTTATTAAAAAAATAAAATTTACCAAAAATATTTTTTACTAACAAAAAATAATAAAAAGTATTCTCTAAAAATTAAAAATGTGTTATAATATAAATAATAAAAATTTAAAAATAATTTTATGTCTATTGGCGGATTTATTGGTGGCATGATATTGGCAACAGTTGGTTTCATGTTCGTTTGGAAATCTGAATGGCTTCTACAAAATTTTGGCGCAATTGGTTTTGCTGAAAAATATTTACACGGTGATGGTGGTAGTCGCTTGATGTATAAATTTTTTGGCGTTCTAATAGTAATAATAGGTTTTCTAATAGCCACAGACTTGATGAATTCATTTTTAGAATGGGCTGTGGGCGCTATTTTTGGTCGAGCTATACAAAAATAAAAAATAATTAATATTATTTACAAAAATACGAAAGGAGGTGAAGTCAAGTGGCAAAAAAGAAAAAAGCTGTAAAAAAAGCTGTCAGAAAAGTAACCAAAAAGAGAAAGGTTGCTAAAAAAGCTGTCAGAAAAGTAACCAAAAAGAGAAAGGTTGCTAAAAAAACTGCAAAAAAAAGGAGAAGATAATAACATCCTCTCGAATATAGAATCCTGCATTCTACCAAAAAAGGAAAGCAGGATTTTATATTTCCCCAAAAATTAATCAAATAAACTAGATTGGTTTGCCTTAACTTTAATTGCTTGTTTATTTTTTTCCGAAAAAATTATTGCCTTACCATACTGCCCATCAAAACCAGGAATTATTTCAATGTCTCCTTGGCGCATGCGCATAATACCCAAAGCTAAATCTGTGGGCATTATTTTTTTTAAATCTTCCAAACCTAAATCTAATAAAATGTTAAATTCATTACTAGCTTTTAAAATTAATTCTTTAAATAAATTATCTACTTTTTTACTACTACGTCCTACCCCATAATAATCAGCAATAATTTCAGGAAGTGGCACAATACTTTTAAATGGCGTGCGACCAATTCTATCTACTGACTTGATATCACGATCAGCTAATTTTTCTACTTGATTCAAAACACCTAAAGTTAAAACTTTTTTACATTTTGGACAAATGTTTTTATATTTTTTCCAAGTTTCTTCTGGTAAGCAGCTAAAATTACAAACACGGTGACCGTCAAAATGATACATGCCCAGCTCTGGATAAAATTCAATAGTAGCTAAAAATTTATTTTTATCTTTATTTTTTATAATCTGAAAAAATTCACTAAAGCTATTTTCACTTAGATCAAAAATATTTGCTTCTCTACCAATATGTGGACCCGAATGGGCATCCGAATTAGAAAGTAACAATAAATTATCAAGATCTGACCACAACCAATTCATAAACGGATCAGAAGAAAGCCCAGTCTCAATCGCATAAATATGGGGAGTTAATTCCTCAAAACATTCTTGCATTGAGTCAAAGCCCGATTTTGAACCAAACACTGCAAACCAAGGCGTCCAAACATGCGCTGGTATTACTAAACTATTTTCGTCTGCTTCAAGAGCAATTCGTAATATCTCTTTAGCGCTTATACCTAAAATTGGACGACCATCAGAGGCAAGTTTTGCACCCCTATCAGCTAAAGCTTGATTAAATTTAGCCACTGCCTTAAGACTAGGCATTAAAACACACAAATGAACTCGTCGAGTTTTACCATTTTGACTATAAATACAAGAAATTTCGGTAGCTAAAATAAAACGAACTGAAGATTTATTATCCTTAAGCTTATATAAGCCAGAACCAGCTTCGTCTTCTAGTAAATTACTTTGTAAATTTTTAAACCAAGCTGGGTGAGTAAAGTCAGCACAAGATATAATATCAACGCCTTTGATTTCTGACCATTTTAGCATTTCATTTAAATCAAAAACTTTGGAAGTAGCCCGAGAATACTTTGAGTGTATATGAAAATCTATAATTTTCCTCATAATTTATAACCAATTTTTTAATTGAGTAGATACTTGCCCCACTCCTCGCGAGGAGCGGGGTGAAAGTCAATTATTTTTTGCATAATATAATAATACTAACAATAAATAAATAAAAAATAAAGATTGACACCTATTGTCACTTAGGCTAAGATGTCTAAAGTTCTAACCAAGGCACCTTACAATCAGCAGGAGGTCAAGACCATGCTAAGCATTGGTAATATTGTCCAAATTATTTGCCAAAAATATACAGAGTGCGAATCTTTTGGTGAAGTTGTGGAAATAAAATCAGATGGTATGGTAAGGGTCAAAATACCTAAAATTTTTCCTAACGAAACAAAAACTATTTGCTGTCACCCTGATGATCTAGAATTTCATGATGATTATCCACTCAATGTAAAAGCTAGTCAACTTTTTGGTAAACTTGGATGGCATTTGTGTCGTGGCCTAGAAACACCACTACAAGCTGGCATGACAGAATGCCAATATAAAAATTGTAGCCACAAAGCTGTACGCCGAGCTATAATAAATATTTATGGCGTAGCTTGTGAAGTTGACTTGTGCACTAAACATGCCGATAAATACCATGGCACATGGTGCGAAATTTTTTACTGGAAAGAAAAAAGCCTGCTTAAATAATACTGGAGAGCCTCCTTGGCTCTCTTTTTTTATTTATCTAAAAGAAAAGCCCCGACTAAGCAGGGCCAAATAGATTATTGCAAGAACTGATAAAAATCGGTCTTTGGCATGGGAAAATAGTGAATCATTAGCAATAATATTGCCAAAGCAAATAGATTCCAAAGCATAAAAGAAGTGAGATCTGAAGCTTTCTTTTTCATTATCAAGCTCCTTGCTAGGGTTAACTTAAGGACATTTTACTAAAACATTATAAAATAAAATAATGATTTTGCCAACAAAAAAACAGCACTTTAATTGTTGATAAGGGAAAAAGGCAAAACTCTCGCGATGACCTACTCTCACAAGCTTACGTAGCTTACTACCATGGGCGCATGAGCTGCTTAACTGCTGAGTTCGGAAAGGGATCAGGTGTTGCCAGCTCGCTAGCATCACGAGAGTACTGCCTTCTTCAGATATCAAGTGCTGTTTTTTAAATCATTTTACTTAGTGGTGTAAAAACTAATAATAGACCTAAAAATAAAATTAATACTAGAAAAACCAAAACGATTTTGATCATTCCAACATGTTTTTTGTTTGTGTTCATGAACATTGCTTATTTATAATCGTTCATTTAAAACGATAAAATTTCCAAAATTTTTGGTGGTTGCTTCGATCTATTAGTACTCCTCCGCTCAATTCCTTGCGGAACTTACACGTAGAGCCTATCAACCTGGTAGTCTCCCAGGGATCTATAATGAATTCTAATCTTGGGGACGGCTTCATGCTTATATGCTTTCAGCATTTATCCGTACCAAACGTGGCTACCCAGCGATGCCCTTGGTAGGACAACTGGCACACCAGAGGTTTGTCCATTTCGGTCCTCTCGTACTAGAAATGAGCCCCCTCAAAATTCAACGCCCGTAGCAGATAGGAGACCGAACTGTCTCACGACGTTCTGAACCCAGC